>NZ_JBFBND010000015.1:0-109148 GCF_040702905.1 Kineococcus sp. NPDC059986
TGCCTGGCCAACCGCACCCGGCCCGCGGACGTCCTGCGCGCCGTCGAGGAGGTCGCCTCGACCGGGGCCGCCGTCCTCGTGATGACGTACTGGCCCACCGGTCGACGCCGTAGCGGCTCGTAGGTCGAGCCGGATGCGTCAACGATCCCACCCCCCCCGCGGAGCGCGGGTCAACGGTCGGGCAGGAGGGCGCGGAGGTGGTCGGGGAGGGCGAGCTGCAGGCGCTTGCCGGCCGTGCGCCGCCACGCCTCGAGCACGACCGAGCGCAGTTCGACGGGGTCGGCGGAGGCCAGCCGCACCTGCACCCACCCGAACCGGCCGACGTGCGAGGCGATGCCGTAGGTGTGCGCGTCGCCGGCGATGAGCTCGGCCTGGTCGGCCTGCGACGCCTTGACCGACGCCGTGCCACCACCGTCCTCCTCGCGCAGGATGACGAAGACCTTCCGCCCCACCCGGAAGGTCGCGGCGCCCCACGTCTCCTCCTCGTGGGTCCCGGGCGGTTCGAGGGCCCAGGTGCGCAGCGCGCCGCTCGTCACCATGCCCGGAAGCCAACCGCAGTTCTGGCAGGCTGGGAAGCATGAGCACCGTGACCGCCACGACCACTCGACGCATCGACGCGCCCGCGAGCCGCGTCCTCGCCGCACTGGCCGACTACCGCGGCACGCGGCCCCGCCTCCTGCCCGAGCAGTTCACCGACTACGAGGTGGTCGAGGGCGGTCAGGGGCCGGGCACGCAGGTGCGGTGGAAGCTGCACGCGACGAAGAAGCGGGTCCGCGACGTGCACGCCACTGTCAGCGCGACCGACCGGCACGCCCTCGTCGAGAGCGACGGCAACTCCACGCTCGTGACGACCTGGCGGGTCGAGGACGACGGTCCCGACGCCTCCGAGGTCGTCGTGACGAGCGAGTGGAAGGGCGCCACCGGCATCGGCGGCTTCTTCGAGCGCACGTTCGCCCCGCGCGGGCTGGACCGGATCTACGGCGAGCTGCTCGACAACCTCGCGGACGCCGTGGCCCGGTGACGCACCCGTGAAGCACCGGTGAGCGTGCACCCCGGGACGGGGGAGCCCTTCGACTCACCCGTCCCGCCGGGCGCCGGGTGGCCGGGGGACCCGTCGTCCCCGGCGACGCCCGTGGCCCACGACGCCGGGCAGGTCCGCGAGCTCGCGCGGACCGACCTCGCCGAGCTGTCCGCGCGGACGTGCGTCTGCCGCGCCTGCCCACGGCTCGTGCAGTGGCGCGAGGACGTGGCCCGGACGAAGCGGCGCGCCTTCCGGTCCGAGCCGTACTGGGGTCGCCCGGTCCCGAGCCTGGGTGTCGAGGCGCCGCAGGTCCTCGTCTGGGGGCTGGCCCCCGCGGCGCACGGGGGCAACCGGACCGGCCGCGTCTTCACGGGCGACCGCTCCGGCGACTGGATCGTGCGGGCGCTGTTCCGGGCGGGGCTGGCGAACCAGGCGACGTCCGTCCACGCCGCCGACGGCCTCGAGCTGCGGCGCACGCGCATCGTCGCCCCCGTCCGCTGCGCGCCGCCGGACAACGCCCCGACGCCCGCCGAGCGCGACACGTGCGCGGGCTGGCTGGACGCCGAACTCGCCCTCGTCGCCCCCGACCTGCGGGTGGTGCTGGCCCTGGGGGGCTTCGCCTGGGCCAGCGCCCTGACCGCGGCCCGCCGTGCGGGCTGGGACGTGCCGCGGCCGCAGCCGCGGTTCGGCCACGGCGCCGAGGCCGTGCTGGGTGGCCCGCACGGCCCGGTGCTGCTGCTCGGCAGCTACCACGTCAGCCAGCAGAACACCTCGACCGGCCGGCTCACCGAGGCGATGCTCGACGCGGTCGTCGCCCGGGCGGCCGCGGTCGGCGCGGCGCCGGGGGGCGCGGAGCGCACCCGTCGAGGGACCCGCTCGTAAGCTGCGGCCGTGCCCCCGACCGCCCCCACTCGCGTCCTCGTGGTCGGCGGCGGTCACGTCGGGCTCACGACCACCCTGCGGCTGCTGCGCCGGGCGCGCGCCGGTGAACTGCGCGTCACGCTCGTCGACCCCCGCGGGTACATGACCTACCACCCGTTCCTGCCCGAGGCGGCGGCCGGCTCCATCGACGCCCGCAACGTCGTCGTGTCGTTGCGGCGCAGCCTGTCCGGTGTGGGGGAGGGGGCAGAAGTCGTCACGGGCGACGTCGTCGCGCTCGAGCACGCCCACCGTCGCGCCACCGTCCGCACGGCCGACGGCGTCCAGCGGGACCTCGCCTACGACGTCGTCGTCCTGGCCCCCGGGTCGGTCGCGCGGACGGCGCCCGTGCCGGGGCTGGCCGAGCACGCCGTGGGGTTCAAGACCGTCGAGGAGGCCGTCCACCTGCGCGACCACGTCCTCGGCCGCCTCGACCTCGCCGAGACGGCGGCCGACCCGTTCGCCCGCGCCCGGGCGCTCACCTTCGTCTTCGTCGGGGGCGGGTACGCCGGGGTGGAGGCCATCGCCGAACTCGAGGACATGGCCCGGTACGCCCTGCGGCTGCACCCCGGCCTGTCGGCGGGTGACCTGCGCTTCGTCCTCGTCGAGGCGACCGGTCGGATCCTGCCCGAGGTCGGCGAACGGCTCGGGCGCTACGCCCTCGACGTCCTGCGGGACCGGGGGATCGAGGTGGCCCTGGAGACGACCATGACGTCGTGCACCGGAGGTCGGGTCGTCCTGTCCGACGGGCGCGTCCTGGAGGCGGGCACCGTCGTGTGGACGGCGGGGGTCAAGGCGCACCCCGTGCTGGAGGCGACGGACCTGCCGCTGGACGGGCAGCGCCGGCTGCGGGTGCGCCCGGACCTGGGCGTCGACGGCGTGCCGGACGCCTGGGGCGCCGGGGACAGCGCCGCCGTGCCCGACCTCACCCGCCCCGGCGCGACGTGCGCGCCGAACGCCCAGCACGCCGTGCGGCAGGCGCGGTGCCTGGCCGACAACGTCCTGGCCGTCGTCCGCGGGGCCCGACCGCGCGAGTACCGGCACGCCGACGTCGGCTCCGTCGCCTCCCTCGGCCTGCACCAGGGCGTCGCCGAGCTGCGCGGCCTGCGCGTGCGGGGGTACCCCGCGTGGCTCGTGCACCGGCTCTACCACCTGTCCAAGGTGCCGACCGCGAGCCGGAAGGCGGGGGTGCTGCTCGGGTGGGTGCAGGCCGCGCTGTTCCACCGCGAGGCCGTCGCGATGACGGCGCTGTCGCACCCGTTCGCCGAGTTCGAGCGGGCCGCGCGGTCCTGACCGCCCCGCCGAGGCGCACCACGCGTGAACCCCCGAGCCGTTCGCGGCGTCCCGGCTGAGAGGATCGGCCTCGCGGTGGTGGGCGTGAGCCCGGGTGGCGTAACTGGTAGGCGCACGGGGCTTAAACCCCCGGGCCGTTCGCGGCGTGCGGGTTCGATCCCCGTCCCGGGTACCCACCGCGGGGGCCGTCCCATCGTGATGATGCTGTGACCCTCCTCCGGCCCCTTGTCCGGAACCGTTCCAGGGTCCGGGGCGTTGGCACCGTCAACAGCATCCGCTCCGGAGGGGAGCCATGGAGAGCAAGAACCCGGTCTTCGCACGCAGCAACGAGTGGAAGCGCAACGGTTACGCGACGTTCGACGCACCCAGCTCGGGGCAGCGGCGTCCCGCCGACGCGTCGGCGCACACGCTCGAGGACTGGTACCAGAAGCCGTCCGCCACCGCGGCGCAGTCGCGCCGCATGACCCTCGACGACGTCGTCCTGCGCACGGCGTCGCTCTTCGCCGTCCTGCTCGTCGGAGCGGGCGTCGGGTACCTCGGTGTCCGCAACGGCATGGGCTTCGGGCTGGTCATCGTCCCGGCCCTGGTCGCCATGGTCCTCGGGATCTGGGCGCAGGTGTCCAAGAAGGTCCGCCCGGGCGTCATGTTCGCCTACGCGGCTCTCGAGGGCGTCTTCGTCGGTGCCATCTCGACGTTCTACGCGTTCCTCTACGACGGGATCGTCCAGCAGGCCGTCCTCGGCACGCTGGCCGCGTTCGCCGGCATGCTCCTCGCCTACAAGACGGGGATCATCCGCAACAGCCCGCGCTTCACCAAGATCCTGCTCATCGCGGGTGTCGGGTACCTCGTCTTCGGGCTCGTGAACCTGGTGGCCTCGCTCGCCGGGTTCGGCAGCGTCTACTCCGGCGGTGGTCCGCTGGCCATCCTCGTGAGCGCTTTCGGCGTCGTCCTGGCCTCGCTGTTCCTGGTCCTCGACTTCGACTACATCGAGCAGGGCATCCGCAACGGCCTGCCGGTCAAGGAGTCCTGGCGCGCCGGGTTCGGCCTCATGGTGACGCTGGTGTGGCTGTACCTGGAGATCCTGCGGCTCATCGCCATCCTGCGCGGCAACGACTGACGCTCCGCAGCGTGAGCACCACCGACGAGCTCGGTGCGCCGGACCCCCGGCGCACCGAGCTCTCGCGTCTCCTGGCCCTGCAGACCGACCGCATCCGGGGGCTGCCCCTGACGCGCCTGGACCGCGTCCGTCCCGGCGGGGACACCTCTGCCGCCGACGTCGTGCGCGCGGGGGCGCAGGAACTCGCCGACCTCGCAGCCGACGCCGAGGGGCAGCCGCACCGTCCGCTGCCCCGCCTGGCCACCCACGGCCTCGGGGACCAGCTCGCCGTCGTCGGCGCCGACGTCGTGCGCCACGGGGACGACGCGGCGCTCGCCGCCGCCCACGACGTCCTCCTCCGGGTGCGCTCGGCCCTGTAGTGCCGAGCGCGCTCCCGCGCCTGGGATGATGGGCCCATGCGCTACGCCGAGACCGTCGTGGACCTCGTGGGCGGAACCCCGCTGGTCAAGCTCAACAAGGTGACCGAGGGCCTGGCCTGCACCGTCCTGGCGAAGGTTGAGTACCTCAACCCGGGCGGCTCCGTGAAGGACCGCATCGCCACCCGCATGATCGACGCCGCCGAGGCCGACGGCTCCCTCACGCCGGGCGGGACGATCGTCGAACCGACGAGCGGCAACACCGGCGTGGGGCTCGCCCTCGTCGCCCAGCAGCGCGGGTACAAGTGCGTGTTCGTCTGCCCCGACAAGGTCAGCGTCGACAAGCGCAACGTCCTCAAGGCCTACGGCGCCGAGGTCGTCGTCTGCCCGACGGCCGTGCCGCCGGAGGACCCGCAGTCGTACTACTCCGTCTCCGACCGCCTCGTGCGGGAGATCGACGGCGCCTGGAAGCCCAACCAGTACGCCAACGTGCACGGCCCGCGCAGCCACTACGAGACGACCGGCCCGGAGGTCTGGGCCGACACCGACGGCAAGGTCACGCACTTCGTCGCGGGGGTCGGCACGGGCGGGACGATCACCGGCACCGGCCGCTACCTCAAGGAGCAGGGCCCGGTGCGCGTCGTCGGCGCCGACCCCGAGGGTTCGGTGTACTCCGGCGGGACCGGCCGGCCGTACCTCGTCGAGGGGGTGGGGGAGGACTTCTGGCCCTCGGCCTACGACCCCTCCGTCCCGGACGAGATCATCGCCGTCTCCGACGCGGACTCCTTCCAGATGACGCGCCGCCTGGCCCGCGAGGAGGGTCTGCTCGTCGGCGGGTCCTGCGGCATGGCCGTCGTCGCGGCGTTGCGCGCGGCGAAGGACCTCGGCCCCGACGACGTGGTCGTCGTGCTGCTGCCGGACTCGGGCCGCGGTTACCTCGGGAAGATCTTCAACGACGACTGGATGTCGTCCTACGGCTTCCTCGACTCCGAGGAGGGCGGCACCGTCGGCGACGTGCTGCGGCAGAAGACGGCCGGGCTGCCCGCGCTGGTGCACACGCACCCGACGGAGACCGTGCACGACGTCATCGGGATCATGCGCGAGTACGGCGTCTCGCAGCTGCCCGTCGTCGGCGCCGAACCCCCCGTCATGGCCGGGGAGATCGCCGGGTCGGTCAACGAGCGGGCCCTGCTGGACGCCCTGTTCACGGGCAAGGCCAAGATGTCGGACGCCGTGAGCGCCCACATGGGACCGTCGCTGCCGCTCGTGGGGGCCGGTCAGTCCGTCACGGACGCCCGTGAGGTGTTCTCCACCGCCGACGCGGCCGTGGTGGTCGAGGACGGAAAGCCCGTCGGGGTCATCACCCGGCACGACCTGCTGGCCTACCTCGCCCTCTCGCACTGACGTCCTGACGGGGTGAGGTGCCCCCGCCGGCTCAGCCGTGCGGGGGCCGCAGCCGCGGACGCTTCAGCGGTGCCGGGCCGATCGACTCGCGCGGCAGGAACGTGTGCAGCGAGCGCAGGTCGGGGGCGGGCGGTTCCTCGCCGCGGATGAGGGCGATGAGCCGCTGCGCCGCCTCCCGGCCCTGGCGTTCGACGTCGTTGGCCACGGTCGACAGGCTCGGGGTGCTGAACCGGCCGCAGTCGTGGTCGTCCCAGCCGAAGACGCTGAGGTCGCGCGGGACGCGCCAGCCGCGTTCGACCGCCGCCCGCACCGCGCCGAGGGCCGAGTGGTCGTTGCCCGCGACGACGGCGGTGATCGGGGTGTCCCGCGGAAGTCCCATCACGGCGTCGTGGCCAGACCGGCCCTTCCAGTCGCCGTGGACGACGGTCGCCGACAGGCCCAGCTCCGCCGTCGTGTCGAGGAAGACCTGCTGGCGGTTGCGGGCGGAGGCGTACTCCGGTGGCCCGCTGACGTGCAGGAAGTGCTCGTGGCCGAGGTCGGCCAGGGTCCGCACGATCTGGCCGCAGGCCGCCCCGTCGGCGAGGGCTCCCCGGGTGCGCAGGTCGTCGTCGTAGTTGGACACGGCCACGACGGCCGTCGTGCCGGTGGCCTGCGGGGTGTGCGGGCCCGACCCCAGGGTGAGGATGCCCTCGAACTCGCCCGAGTCGGCGACGGCCTGCCAGTGGTCGGCGCCTCCCGCGGCGCCCTCGCGGCCGATGAGGTCGACCCCGTACCCGGCGTCGTGCGCGACGGACACCACCGCGGAGATGAGCCGCAGCGGCAGACCCGTCGTGGAGGGGACGAGCATGGCGATGCGGCCCGTCCGGCGCGTGCGCATGGACCGCGCGATGAGGTTCGGCCGGTAGTTCAGCTCACCGATCGCCGCTTGGACGCGTTCGGACGTGTCCGGTCGCAAACCACCGGTCCCGCGCAGGTAGCGGGAGACCGTCTGGTGGGAGACACCGGCGAGGGCCGCCACCTCGTAGATGGTCGCCTTCTTGGTCTGCGTGCTCTCTCGCACCACGGCCCACCTCTCGGGAAACCGCTTCCCGAATGTCGTTGACACCCCGAGTGATCGATAACTACAGTACCGGCAGTCAACGAAGATTATCGATCACTCTGTGATCGCCGTCGCCTCTCGAGAGGGGTTCCCCGGTGAGCACACCTCCCACCGGACGACCTGCCGCACCCGACCGGCCCGTGCGCTTCGCGGCCGTCGGTCTCGACCACCCCCACGCCCTCGGGCAGATCGCGGGCCTGCTCGGGCAGGACTGCGAACTCGTGGGTTTCGCCTCCGACGACCCCGCGGCCGCCGTCGCCCGCGCCGTCGCCGAGCGCTGGCCCGACGTGCCGTGGCGCGCGGTCGACGACCTGCTGACGGACCCGACGGTCGACGTCGTCGTCACCGCGGCCGTCCCCGACCGCCGCGGCCCCATCGCCGTCCAGGCCCTGCGGAACGGCAAGGACGTCGTGGCCGACAAACCCGGCTGCGTGAGCCTCGACCAGCTCGAGGAGGTCGAGAAGGCCGTCGCGGAGTCCGGTCGGTTCTGGTCGGTGACGTTCTCCGAACGGTTCGAGGTCCGGGCCGCCGTCAAGGCCGGAGAACTGGTGCAGGACGGCCGCATCGGCCGGGTCGTGCAGACCATCGGCCTCGGTCCGCACCGCGAGGGCGACCGCGCCCACCTCGCCGGCGGCGCCGGCCGGCCCGAGTGGTTCTACGACCGGAACCGCACGGGCGGGATCCTCACCGACATCGCCAGCCACCAGATCGACCAGTTCCTCTTCTACACCGGGTCCAGCACGGGGGAGGTCGTGGCCAGCACGGTCGCGAACTACACCCACCCCGACTCCCCGGGCATGCAGGACTTCGGTGAGATCACCCTCGCCTCCGACCACGCCCACGGCTACGTGCGCGTCGACTGGTACACGCCGCAGGGCCTGCCCACGTGGGGTGACGGCCGGACGACCATCCTGGGCACCGAGGGGTTCATCGAACTGCGCAAGTACGTCGACCTCGCCGGGCGCGAGGGCGGGGACCACCTGTTCCTCGTCGACGGTGAGACGACCCAGCGGATCGACTGCTCCGACGTCGTCCTGCCGTACTACCCGGCCCTCGTGCACGACGTGCGGAACCGCACCGAGACGGCCTGCCCGCAGGCGCACACGTTCGAGGTCATGCGGCTGGCCCTGGTCGCGCAGCGCGACGCCCGCCTCGCCGGGGCCGCGAAGTGACCGGGAACCCCGACGTCCTGCGCGTCGCCATCGTGGGCTGCGGCGGGATCGCCCGCTCGCACGGCCGGGCCTACGCGGCCGACCCGCGCGTCGAACTCGTCGCCGTCCACGACGTCTCACCCGCTGCGGCGCAGGCGTTCGCGGACGAGGTGGGGGCGACCGCCATCAACTCCCTCGCCGACCTGGCCGCCCTGGACGTCCAGCTCGTGTCGGTCTGCACGCCGCCCGGCACGCACACCGACACCACCGTGGAACTCCTCGGCCTCGGCGTCTGCGTGCTCCTGGAGAAACCCCCGACGGTGAACCTCGCCGACATGGACCGGATCGCGCAGGCCGAGGCCGTCGCCCCCGGTTCGGTGTTCGTCGTGTTCCAGCACCGCCACGGTTCGGGTGCCAAGCGCGCCCACCGCCTCCTGGCCGACGGGTCCCTCGGGGTCCCGCAGGTCGCCGTCTGCGAGACGCTCTGGTACCGGCCCGACAGCTACTTCGACCCGGAGTGGCGCGGGAACTGGGTCGGGGAGGGTGGCGGTCCCACCCTCGGGCACGGCATCCACCAGATCGACCTGCTCCTGCACCTGCTGGGGGAGTGGAGCACCGTCGACGCCGTCGCCGCCCGGGTGGCGCGCCCCGTGGAGTTCGAGGACGTCTCGACCGCGTCGGTGACGTTCACCAGCGGGGCGGTCGCCTCGGTCACGACGAGCCTGCTGTCCCCGCGCGAGACCAGCCGCATCCGGATCGACACGACCGGTGGGACGCTCGAGGTCGAGCACCTCTACGGGTACGCCGACGCGGACTGGTCCTGGTACCCGCTGCCGGACGCGCGGACCGCTGCGGCCAACGGCCAGGACCCCGGCGCCGGCCGGCGGAACGCCGACCACGACGGGTCCCTGCAGGACGTCTGGACGGCCTCGGCGGGCGAGGACGTGCCGTCCAACCACGCCGCGCAGATCCACGACCTCGTCGGGGACCTGCTCGCCGGCCGCCCCCACCCGACGACGCTCGCCAGCACGCGTCCGACGATGGAGTTCGTCACCGCGCTCTACGCCTCCTCCCTGGAGGGTGGGACCGTCGCGCGCGCCGACCTCACCCCCGACCGGCCGTTCTACCGCAGCCTCGACGGCGGGCTGTCGGCCCAGCGGGTCTCGGCCCGCCTCACCCGCGCCTGACCGTCCTCCCACGGTTCCACCCGCAGGACCTGCAGCACCCGCGCCCAGCACCACCCCTCGACTCGACGACGACCGGAGAGGTGTGTCCATGTCCCACAGTCGGTTCCCGCGACGGACGGCGCGACCGTCCGACCTCCCGCACCGCGGGAGGCACCAGCCGTGAGCGCGATCTCCGAACTCTCCACCCTGCGGACCGGCCGCGGCCGGGCCCGCACCCCGGAGGAGAAGAAGGCCCTGCGCCGGGAGAACGGCCGCGACAACAAGGCCGCGTACCTCTTCCTCGCACCGTGGTTCCTCGGCCTGGCCGTCATCACCATCGGGCCGATGCTCGCCAGCCTGTACCTGTCCTTCACCCAGTACAGCCTGTTGCAGCCGCCGTCGTGGATCGGCATCCAGAACTACGTCGAGATGCTGAACGACGACCGGCTGCACCACTCGCTGCAGGTGACGTTCACGTACGTCGTGGTGGGCGTGCCGCTGCAGCTCGCCTTCGCGCTCGTCGTGGCGGTCGTCCTGGACCGCGGCATGCGCGGGCTGGCGCTCTACCGCTCGATCTTCTACCTGCCCTCCATGCTGGGCGGGTCGGTCGCGATCGCGCTGCTGTGGCGGCAGATGTTCGGCACCGAGGGGCTGGTGAACCAGCTGCTGGGTGCGGTGGGGATCCAGTCCTCGATCGGGTGGGTCTCCGACCCGAGCTACGCGCTCTGGACGATCATCCTGCTGCACGTGTGGACGTTCGGGTCCCCGATGGTCATCTTCCTCGCGGGCCTGCGGCAGATCCCCGTCATGTACATGGAGGCCGCGGCCGTCGACGGGGCGACGCGGTGGACCCGGTTCCGCCGCATCACCTTGCCGCTGCTGTCGCCGATCATCTTCTTCAACCTCGTGCTGCAGCTCATCAACGCGTTCCAGTCGTTCACCCAGGCGTTCGTCGTCTCGGGCGGGACGGGGGGACCGGCGGACTCCACGATGTTCTACTCGCTGTACCTGTACCAGAAGGGCTTCGGCCAGTTCGAGATGGGGTACGCGGCCGCGATGGCGTGGCTGCTCGTCCTCATCGTCGGGGTGCTGACGGCCCTCAACTTCCTGCTCTCGAGGTTCTGGGTGTTCTACGATGACTGATCTCCAGGAGAGCCCCGCCCCGCTCGCGGCGGTGCCCCGGCCGACCACCGTGCGACGCCGTCCGGGCCGGTCGCTGGCCCGTTCCACCGTGAAGCACCTCGTGCTCATCGCGGTGAGCGTCGTCATGGTCTACCCGTTGCTGTGGCTGCTCGTCTCGAGCTTCCGACCCACCGAGGTCATCTTCCGCACGCCCGGGTTGTGGATCAACGACCTCGTGCTGCAGAACTACACGGGTGGCTGGACCGCGCTGGCGCAGCCGTTCGGGCACTACATCGTCAACTCGGCGATCGTCGTCGTCGGGGCCGTGGCGGGGAACCTCTTCGCCTGCTCGCTGGCGGCGTACGCGTTCGCCCGCTGCCGGTTCCGGTTCCGGACGTTCTGGTTCGCGATCATGCTCATCACGGTCATGGTGCCGATCCACGTCGTGCTGGTCCCGCAGTACATCCTCTTCAACAACCTCGGCTGGGTGAACACGTTCGTCCCGCTGATCCTGCCGAAGTTCCTGGCGACGGACTCCTTCTTCATCTTCCTCATGGTCCAGTTCATCCGCGGGATCCCGCGCGAGCTCGACGAGGCCGCCCGCATCGACGGTTGCGGCCACGGCCGGATCTTCCTGCGGGTGATGCTGCCGCTCATGGGGCCGGCACTGGCCACCACGGCGATCTTCACCTTCATCTGGACGTGGTCGGACTTCTTCACCCCGCTCATCTACCTGACCGACCCCAACGCCTACACGGTGCCGGTCGCCCTCAAGCAGTTCCTGGACGCCACGAGCGGCAGCAACTGGGGCGCGATGTTCGCGATGTCCATCGTGACCCTCGTCCCGCTGTTCCTCGTCTTCCTCTTCGGTCAGCGCTTCCTCGTCAAGGGGATCGCGACCACCGGCGGCAAGTGACCTCCCGCTCGTACCCACCACCACCGCACCGCTCACCCTCGACGAGAACGGCCTCGCTGACATGAACGACGTGCCCCGCACCCCTCCGCTCCCGACCTCCCTCTCGGCCTCCCTCCCGGCTCTGGCCCCGAGCCGGCGCCAGGCCGTCACGGCCCTGGCCGCGGCCGGGTCCCTCACGGCCCTCGCGGCCTGCGCCCCCGGCAGCTCCGGTGGCTCCTCGGCCTCCGGCGGCGGCACCCTGCGCGTCTCGACCTGGGGCAACGACTCCCGCCTCAAGCTGACGCAGCAGGCCGCCGCGGAGTTCGAGAAGGCGAACCCCGGGATCAAGGTCTCGGTGGAGAACTCCGAGTGGACGTCGTACTGGGACAAGCTCGCGACGAGCACCGCCGCCAACGACTCGCCCGACGTCATCCAGATGGACGAGGCCTACATCGCCGCCTACGGCACTCGCGGCGCGCTGCTGGACCTCGGCAGCGTCAAGGACGACCTGGACCTGTCGGCGATGGACAGCAAGGTCCTGGACACCGGCAAGGTCGACGGCAAGCTCGTGGGCGCACCCATCGGGGTCGGGAACTTCTCCGTCGGCGTCAACCCCGTCCTGCTCCAGCAGGCCGGGATCGCGATGCCCGACGACAAGACGTGGACCTGGGAGGAGTTCCGCGACACCGCGGCGCAGGTCTCGGCCAAGCTCGGCGCCCAGGGCGTCGTCGGCTTCGACGGCTACGGCTCGGGCACCGCAGAGGTCGGGGCCTGGGTGCGGCAGTTCGAGCAGGAGATCTTCCCGCGCAAGGACGAGAAGGAGGCCGACGAGGCGAACGTGCGCAGCTACTTCGAGTACGCCGACGCGCTCATGTCCTCCGGTGCGACGCCCGCGGCCTCGGTGCAGAGCGAGAACAGCACCGCGGCGCTGGACGCCTCCCTCTTCGCGACGAACAAGTCCGCGTTCCACCTGCAGTTCCACACGCAGATCTCGGCCTTCGCCGCCGCCAGCGGCAACGAGCTGAAGCTGCTGCGGCTGCCGGCGCAGAAGACGGGCGAGTCGCCCCGCATGGTCAACAAGGCCTCGATGTACTGGTCCGTCTCGGCGCGCAGCAAGCAGAGCGCGGCGGCCGCCAAGTTCATCGAGTTCATGCTGACCAACCCCGCCGCGACCAAGATCCTCACCACCGAGCGCGGCATCCCCGCGATCCCGAAGGTGCAGGAGGACATCGCGTCGGTGCTCACGCCGCAGTCGAAGATCGCCCTGGAGTTCTCCCAGGCCATCGCCTCGGAGGTCGTCGACCCGCCGCAGGTCACCCCGGCCGGCGCGTCGGCCTGGAACACCGAGTTCACGACGATCGGCACCGAGCAGCTGTTCGGCCGGAGCAAGCCGGCCGACGCGGCCGCGCGCACCCTCTCGACGGCCAAGGGGATGCTCTGACCGCGCGCATCACCGACGCGCGCGTCGTCGTCAGCTCACCCGGGCGCAACTACGTCACGCTCGTGGTCGAGACCAGCGACGGGCTCGTCGGGGTGGGCGACGCGACCCTCAACGGGCGCGAGCTGGCCGTCGCCAGCTACCTGCGCGACCACGTCTGCCCGCTGCTCGTCGGCCGCGACCCCGCCCGCATCGAGGACACCTGGCAGTACCTCTACAAGGGGGCCTACTGGCGGCGGGGTCCGGTCACGATGACGGCCGTCGCCGCGGTCGACGTGGCGCTGTGGGACCTCAAGGGCAAGACCGCCGGGCTGCCGCTCCACCAGCTGCTCGGCGGTGCGTCCCGCGACCGGGTGCTCGTCTACGGGCACGCCGACGGCCGGGACGTGCCCGAACTCCTCGACCGCGTCGCCGAGCACCTCGAGCAGGGGTACCGGGCCGTGCGGATCCAGGCGGCGGTCCCCGGGGTCGTCGGGACCTACGGCGTCAGCAAGCACGACGGACGGATCTACGAACCGGCCAGCGGGGCGCGGCCGGAGGAGACGACGTGGGAGACCACGTCGTACCTCGACTTCGCCCCGCGGGTCTTCGAGGCCGTCCGCGACCGGTTCGGGTTCGGCGTGCACCTGCTGCACGACGTCCACCACCGGCTGACGCCCATCGAGGCGGCCCGGCTCGGCAGGTCCCTCGAGCCGTACCGTCCGTTCTGGATCGAGGACGCCACCCCGGCCGAGGACCAGACGGCGTTCCGGACGATCCGCGCGCACACGACGACCCCGCTCGCCGTGGGCGAGGTGCTGAACTCCATCTGGGACGTCCAGACCCTCATCACCGAGCGGCTCGTCGACTACGTGCGCACCTCGGTCTCGCACACCGGCGGGATCTCGCACCTGCGCAAGGTCTACGCCCTCGCCGAGCTGTACGGCGTGCGCTCGGGTGCGCACGGGGCGGGTGACCTGTCGCCGGTCGCGCACGCGGCGGCCCTGCACCTCGACCTCGCGATCCCGAACTTCGGGATCCAGGAGCACATGGGCCACCGCGAACCGGCGGGGGAGGTGTTCCGCACGTCGTACTCCTTCGCCGACGGGTCCATGCACCCCGGCGACGCCCCCGGGCTGGGGGTGGAGTTCGACGAGGAGGCCGCGGCGCGGTTCCCGTACGAACCGCGGTACCTCCCCGTCGCCCGTCGCCTGGACGGCACGCTGCACGACTGGTGAGGTGCGGGCCGTCGCTCAGTAGCGGATCGCGTCGATGACCTTCGCCCGCACGGCCATCGTCGCCGGGACGAGCCCCGCGAGGGCCCCGACGGCGGTGGCCGCCAGCAACCCCTCCACGGCCGCGGACACGGGGAACGGCGGCACGTCCTCGAGGGTGACCCCGGCGGGCAGGACGGCCTGCAGCGGGAAGTTCGACACGAGGATGATCGAGAGCATCACCGCGAGGAACCCCGCGACGAAGGTCGCAGCGACCGACTCGAGCAGCACCGCGAAGAACACCCGGGCGCCCGTCGCTCCGAAGCTGCGGCGCACGCCGATCTCGCGGACCCGCTGGCGCACGGTGACGAGCCCGACGTTGAGGACGCCGATGCCCCCGAGCACGAGGGCGAAGACCCCGACGCCGCGGACGCCGTAGGCCAGCACCTTGTCCATGATCCCGAGTTCCTCGCCCGAGTCCTGACGCCACACCGACACCGAGTAGCCCGGCAGGCTCGCCTGGACCTCGGTCTGCAGCGCCGCCACGAGCGCGTCGGCGTCGGCGTTCGGCACCCACATCTCCAGGGTGGGCGGGGAGCCGTTCGCGGGGTCCCCCGTGAGGTTCCACCGGGCCACGTCGGCGTTGAGGACGTAGGCGCCGGGCGTCTGCGCGTCGTAGCTCGCCCCCGCCGAGATCCCCACGACCGTGGCCGTGACGGGCGTCTGGCCGCCCAGGACGACGGTCGGCGGCCGGGCCGGGTCGAACCCGCCGAGCTGGTCGGCGAACGCCTGGTTGACGACGAGGCGCGGCGAGAACGCCGTGGTGTCGGCGCCGGTGAACCAGCGGCCCTGGTCGGTGATGACGCGGTGCATCGTGCCGAAGCTGGGGTCGACCGCGGAGGCCTGCACGAGCTGGGTCCCGGCGGGGAAGCGGACGGTGAGCTGCCCGCCGCCCTGGGAGGTGAGCCCCCACCAGGCCGTCTCGTGCCGGACGGCGGCCTCGCGCAGCGCCGCCTGGGCCGTCGCCGTCGTCTCGGCCGACATCGTCCCGTTGGGGTAGGCGCTGACGTCCAACGTCGCCGGGCGGCCCGCCGCGCGTTCGTTGCCCTCGCCGACCATCTGGCGGGCCATGTTCCCGGCGGCGGTGATGGTGGTCATGGCGAACACCGCGAGGAACACCCCGACGAGGGAGAGCACCACGCGGACGCGGTGCACGCGGATCTCGCTCCACGCCTCGGTGACGGCCGCGAGCAGACCGGTCAGCGGGCCCATCAGAGCGTCTCCCGGTGCGCCGTCGCCGCGGCGAGGCGGTCGCGGGTGATCTCGGTCAGCACGCCGTGGTCGAGCCGGAACTGCCGGTCCGCACGCGCCGCGACCGACAGGTCGTGGGTGATCGTGACGAGGGTCGTGCCGTCGCGGCGGACGAGCTCCTCGAGCACGTCCATGACGGCCGAGCCGGTGTCGACGTCGAGCGCGCCCGTGGGTTCGTCGGCCAGCAGCACGCGGGGCCGGCGGACCAGGCTGCGGGCCAGCGCGACGCGCTGCTGCTCCCCGCCGGACAGCTTCTCGGGCATGGTGTCCAGCCGGTGCCCGAGCCCGACGCGTTCCAGCATCTCGCGCGCGGTGCGCCTGCGGTGCAGGAACTCCCGGCCCGTGCCGTAGAGCAGCGGGTTGGCGACGTTCTCCGTCGCGGTGCGGCCGGGCAGCAGGTTGAACTGCTGGAAGACGAACCCGAACGTCTGGCCGCGCAGCTTCGCCGTCCGGCGCGAGGACCGTCCCGTGACGGGCGCCCCGTCGAGGAGGTACTGCCCGCTCGTCGGCGCGTCGAGCAGGCCGACGATGTTCAGCAGGGTCGACTTGCCCGACCCGGACCGCCCGACGACGGCGACGTGCTCGCCACGGGCCACGTGCAGGTCGACGCCGGTGAGGATGTGCAGGTCCGTGCCGTCGGGCAGGCGGACCGAGCGGGAGACGTCCGTCAGCGAGACGACGGGAGCGTCGGTGCGGGGCAGGGGGGCCGTGCTCACGAGCCCATCCCGTACATGCCGCCCGGGTCGGTGGGGGTGTCGGTGCCCGGGACGAACTGCAGGACCTGCTGCCCCTCGGTCACGCCGCCGGTGATCTCGACGTTCTGCCCGTCGGTGAGCCCCAGGGTCACGGGCGTCTCCGTCGTGGCGCCGTCCTCGCCGACGGTCCAGACCTTCCCGTTGCCCACGGTGCCCTGGACGGCCGTCACGGGGGCCAGCAGGACGCCCTGGGCCTGGCCCGCCGTGACGTCGACGGCGGCCGACAGGCCGGCGAACACCTGGACGCCGGCCGGGACGGCGCACGTCACGTTCGCCCCCGTCATCGCGGTGGAGGGGTCGGCGGGCATGCCGGTGTACGGGTCGAACCCGCTGGGGGAGCCACCCGCGGACCCGTCCGTCCCCGTGCTCGGCGGGGTCCCCGTGCGCAGTCCCGTGCACTCGAAGGTGCCGGGGCCGCCGGGGACGGTGACCTGCGCGCTCGTCGGCGCCTTGAGCAGGCGGTACTGCTGGGCCTGGGTGAGCGGGGCGGACACGGTGAGCGTCCCGGGGCTGACGGTGGCGGCGGCCTGCCCGACGGTCACGTCCTGCCCCGCGAGGACGTCGAGCGTGGCCAGGGTGCCGGCGACGGTCGAGGTCACGGTGACGGTCTTCGTCGTGGCGGCGGGCGGCGTGGTCGGGGCGGCGGTGGGGTCGCCGGTCGTGGCGCCCGTGCCGCTCGTGGCCGGGGGTTCGACGGTCACGACGACGGTGAACAGCGGCGTGCCCTTCTCGACCGCCTGGCCGACCTCGGCCCGCACCTTGCCGACCTGCCCCGCGGCCGTCGCCTTGACGGTGGTGGCGGGGTCGGCCTGGATGGTCCCCTGCAGGGCGACGGTGTTGACGACGTCGCCCCGGGTGATCGAGGTGGCGGGCGGCTGGACGACCGCCGACGCGGTCGCGGCGGCGTCGGTGTCCCGGTTCCCCGTGCGGACGAAGGCGATCCAGAGCAGGGCGACGGCGATGAGCGCCCAGACCACCAGCCTGAGCGCAGGGAACACGACGGTGCGGACGACACCCACGGCGACACCTCATCTCGAGCAGCCGGGGGTCGCTGGTGCACGGTGCCTCTGCCGTTCCCCCGATCGGCTGGGCCGGAACGTAGCAGCGGCTGTGAGGCCGGTGGGGGAGGGACAGGGTGCCGGAAGTCAGCGAGTCGGCGGTCCCGCGCTCAACCACTCCCGCAGGGTCGCCGCCTCGCGGGCGAGGACGTCGGGGTCGTCGTCCGGGACGAACTCGAGCAGCACGTCGTGGTCACGGCCCGAGCGCGCGAGGACTCCGGCCACGCCGGTCCAGAGCGACTCCCTGCTGCGCAGGGGGTTCCGCGTCGTCCCCGGCCACCAGGAGAACGCGTGGACGGTGCTGACGCGGTCGAGGAGGAGGGTCAGTTCCCGAAGGGCCGCTTCGTCGGCGGCGTCCACCGTGGGCTGCCAGTACGTCGACAGGAGCGGACGTCCCACGAGGTCGTCGACGTCTGCCAGGAGGCGCTGGGTGGAGCGTGTCGTGTCCGTCAGCGTGCCGCCGTGCGACTCGGTGCCGATCTGCAGGCCGAGGTCGTCGGCGCGGTGGACGAGGTCGGCCAGGGCCCGCACGACGGGGCCGCGGTCGGGGGTGTCGGCCGACCCGGTGTCCCCGGCCCAGACCCGGACGCGGGGGGCGCCCAGGGCCCGGGCGGTGGCGAGGACCTCGTCCACGTCCGGTCCGCCGGGGACGCCGGCGCGCACGTAGGACCCGTAGGAGGCGACCGTGAGTCCGGCCTCGGCCGTGCGGGCCGCGACGTCGCGGGCCGCGACGAGGTCGCCGACCGGGACGTGCACGTCGGCGCCCCACTCGACGGTCGCGAGCCCGGCGCGGGCGGCGAGGGCGAGGACCGTGGGCGGGTCGAGTCGGCGGAAGGTGACCGAGCACAGCCCCGGGATCAGCACGCGGTCGATCCTTGCACGTTCGGCGTCCGCTGGCCTAGCCTCTGGAAAGCGCATTCCCAACGAGTCAGGAGGAGGCCGCGATGACGCAACGCCTCGGGGTGGTCATGAACGGCGTGACGGGTCGGATGGGGTACCGGCAGCACCTGCTGCGGTCCGTCCTGGCGATCCGCGAGCAGGGCGGTGTGGAACTGCCCGACGGTTCCCGCGTGCAGCTCGAACCGCTGCTGGTCGGCCGGTCGGAGGAGAAGCTGCGCGACATCGCCCGGCGCCACGACCTGGAGAACTTCACCACCGACGTCGACGGCGCCCTCGCCGACGACGACTACCCGCTGTACTTCGACGCGCAGCTGACGTCGGCGCGCGAGGTCTCGATCCTCAAGGCGATCGCGGCCGGCCGCCACGTCTACACCGAGAAGCCGACGGCCGAGACGCTCCAGGGCGCGATCGCCCTGGCCCGCGCCGCGACGAGCGCCGGGGTCAAGAACGGTGTCGTGCACGACAAGGTGTTCCTGCCCGGCCTCGTCAAGCTGCGCCGCCTCGTGGAGTCCGGGTTCTTCGGGGAGATCCTCTCGGTTCGCGGGGAGTTCGGCTACTGGGTCTTCGAGGGCGACTGGCAGCCCGCGCAGCGGCCCAGCTGGAACTACCGCGCCGAGGACGGCGGCGGCATCGTCGCGGACATGTTCTGCCACTGGAACTACGTGCTGGAGCAGACGATCGCCCCCGTCGAGGCCGTCACCGCGCGGGCCGTCACCCACCTGCCCGTCCGGTACGACGAGAAGGGCGAGGCGTACAAGGCCACGGCCGACGACGCCGCCTACGCCATCTTCGAGCTCGAGGGCGGCGTCGTCGCGCAGCTGAACTCCTCCTGGGCCGTGCGCGTCGACCGCGACGAACTCGTGGAGTTCCAGGTCGACGGCACGCTGGGCAGCGCCGTCGCCGGGTTGTTCGGCTGCAAGGTGCAGCCGCGGTCCGCCACGCCCAAGGCGGTCTGGAACCCGGACCTGCCCGAGACCCACCGGTACCGCGACGACTGGCTGCCCGTCCCGGACAACACGACGTTCGACAACGGGTTCAAGACGCAGTGGGAGCAGTTCGTCCGGCACGTCGTGGCCGACACCCCGCACCCCTACGACTTCCTCTCCGGTGCACGCGGTGTGCGGCTGGCCGAGGCGGGTCTGAAGTCCTCGGCCGAGGGCCGGCGCGTGGAGCTCGAGGAGATCGTGCTGTGACGGTCTCGAGCGTCGCGACGGCCGACCGGGCCCTGCTCGACGAGGTCGTCCGGCTGCCCCAGCGGTCGGCCTCGGGGACGGTCGAGCTCGTCGAGCACCGGGTCCACGCCCCCGTCGCGTGGGAGGTCCCGAGCGGTCCGGCGGTGTCCCGCACGGTGTTCGCGGCCGCCCACGTCGTGCCCCGGGTCGACGCGGAGAACGTCCCCGGTGCGCCGGCCGTCCTCGACTGGCACGCCACGCTGGCCTTCCGGCACCGCCTGTGGTCCCTCGGCCTCGGGGTCGCCGAGGCGATGGACACGGCGCAGCGGGGCATGGGGCTGGACTTCCCCGCGACCGCGGACCTGGTGCGGCGCAGCGCCGCCGAGGCCGCCGCGGTCGGTGGCCGGATCGCGGCGGGCGTCGGCACCGACCAGCTCGACCCCGGTCTGCACCCCCTGGCCGCGGTCCGGGCGGCGTACGAGGAACAGCTCGCCCTCGTCGAGGACGCGGGCGCCCAGCCGATCCTCATGGCCTCCCGGCACCTCGCGGCCGCGGCGACCGGTCCGGACGACTACCTCGAGCTGTACTCCGGGCTGCTCGCCCAGGTGCGCCGCCCCGCCGTCCTGCACTGGCTGGGGGAGGTCTTCGACCCGGCGCTGGCCGGGTACTGGGGGTCGCGCGACGTCGGTGCGGCCACCGACGCGTTCTGCGACCTGGTGCAGGCCAACGCCTCCCGGGTCGACGGGGTGAAGGTCTCGCTCCTGGACGCCGACCACGAGCGCGCCCTGCGGCGCCGGTTGCCCGCGGGTGTCCGGCTCTACACGGGCGACGACTTCAACTACCCCGACCTCATCGCCGGCGACGGGGAGTTCCACAGCGACGCGCTGCTGGGGATCTTCGCGGCCATCCCGCAGGTCGCCGCGGCCGGGTTGCTGCGGCTCGACGCGGGGGACACCGCCGGGTTCCGGGCCGCGCTCGACCCGACCGTCCCGCTGGCCCGGCACGTGTTCGGGGCCCCCACGCCGTACTACAAGGCGGGCATCGCGTTCCTGAACTGGCTCGACGGCCGGCAGCCGGGGTACGCGATGGTCGGGGGGCTGCACGCCGCCCGCAGCGCCGTGCACCAGGCGCAGACGTTCGTGCTCGCCGACCGGGCCGGCGTCCTGTCCGACCCGGCCGGGGCCGCCCGGCGCATGCGGCAGTACCTGGCCGTGCACGGTCTGGGCTGACCCCGCCACGGCCGGACGGCGTCACAGGGCCGGCTGCGGTCCCGTCCCCACGGGGGCGGGCCGCAGTTCGGCCCACAGCGAGCCGGCGCCGCCCTCGGTGTGCAGGTCGGTCTCGACGTCCACCCCGACCCCGCGCAGGTGCCCCATCCGCAGGGCGGCGGCCACGGCGTCCGCCTCGCGGGCGGACCCGTCCACCGACAACGTCGCCCACTGCCCCTGCGGCGGCAGGCGCAGCGTCACCCGCGCCGTGCCGCACGCGTCGAGCACGGGGGCCAGCAACGTCCGCAGTTCGGCCGTGAACCCGGCGGCGGGCAGGCGGTCGCCGGTGGGGCCGGCGGCGACCCGCCGGTCGTCGACGACGTCCACCTCGCAGCCCCGGTCGCGGGCACGGCGCAGCGCGGAGCGGACGTCCTCGTCGAGCAGGTCGCGGGCCCGCAGGTCGTCGCGCAGACGGCGCTCGACCGTGAGGGCCGCCCGGGAGAGCGTGGGCCAGGTGGGGACGCCGGGGTCGCTGAGGGCGACGCGCCGCAGCAGCGGGACGACGTCGTGCTCGAGGTCCTCCCGGCGCTGCCGCGCGCTGCGCCCCCGGGCCTCCGTCGCGGCCCGTCCCGCCACCGACGCGCCCTCGTCCGCCGCGTACCGGGCCACGTCGCGGGCTGTCCGGTCGAACAGCAGCCGCACCCCGAGGCTCGCGCTGAACCACACGATGGCCGGTTGGTTCAGCGCCGCGAAGACCACGGCCCGGTTGGGCAGGTCCGAGCCCGCGACGCACACCCCCAGCACGGCCGCGGAGGCGAGTTCGGCGCCGAGCGCGACCAGGGGCCGTCGGCGGACGACGAGCGCGGCCACGACGATCTGCGTCAGGCCCGGCCACCAGTTGCCGTAGGTGCGCCACAGGCTCTCGTCGAGGAAGGGCGTGACGGCCAGCCCGCTGAGGGGGACGACGAGCGCCATCGCGACGGCCGCGCGCCGCGACACCTCGATCGGTCCGCCCAGCAGGGGACGGACCGCCACCGCGCTCACCGCGAGGACGGCGGTGAGGGCGGTCACGGCCAGCCACGGCACCCGGTGCTGGTGCAGCGAGAGCAGCGCCACGAGGGGACCGTGCGAGAAGAGCCAGATGACGGTGCCGAGCAGGCACGCCCGCTGGACCCGGGTCACGACCGGATCCCCGAGACCGCGCCCCCGACCGCGGGAGCCCCCGACCCCGTCAGCGGGACGCTGAGGAGCACGACCGTGCCGACCCCCGGGGCCGACCGCACGAGGGCCCGGCCGCCGACGACGGCCGCCCGGCGCCGCACCGACACCGCCAGCCCCAGCCGCGGGGTCGCGCGGCGTGTGTCGAAACCGGCCCCGTCGTCCCGGACCTCGACGCTGAGCCGGCCCGCCGCGCCCCCGTTCCCCGTCGCGGTCGAGCGCACGCGCACCCGGACGGTCGGCGGGACGCCCTGCCGGGCCCCGTGGCGCACGGCGTTGCGGCAGGCCTCCACGGTCGCGGCCTGCAACGCCTCCAGCGCCTCGGCCGGCAGCAACGGCTCCGCCGCGACGGGTCCGGGGGAGGCGTCGCTCACGTGCTCGGACGCGGGGTCGAGGACCAGCTCGACCTGCGGGTGCTGCCCGCGCACCGCGTCGGCGATCCGCCGGACGGCGACGGGGACGCGCACCGGGGTCGAACCCGCCGGACCCCGCTCGGTCTCGCGGGCGATGCTCGTCAGCGCGCGGCCGGCCGCCTGCCGGGCCCGCTCGCGGTCGGCCTCGTCGCGCGCGTGCGCCGTCAGCGACAACGAGGCCAGCACGTCGTCGTGGACGATGCCGTCCCACCGGGAGTTCTCGCGCTCGACGGCCTCGGCGGCCGCGGCCTCGGCGGCGGCCCGCTCGGCCGCGCCGCGGGCCGACTCCAGCTGGCGCGCCGAACCGCGGACGGCGAGCACCGCCACGGAGACCGCGATCGCGATGACGACGAGGCCGATGGTCTCCAGGGCCATGACGTCGGTCGGGACCGTCCAGACCCCGGACAGCTGCAGCGCCAGGCGCAGCGCCAGGTGCACCGCCGTCAGCGCCAGCGCCCCCCACAGCGACGGCACGGCCACGGCACCGGCCCCGACCGTCACGGGGGACAGCGACAGGACCCAGGGCACGTCCTCTGCGGTGCCGCCGCTCACGGCCGGGAAGGTCGCCAGGGCCAGGTCACCGAGGACCACCAGACCCCACACGGGAACGTCCAGCCCGCGCGAGCCCGACGCGGAGTCGTTGCGCCGCAGGGCCTCCCGCAGCAGGCCGACCATCACGGCGGCGTACCCGAGCAGGACCGGGACCGTCCAGCCGGCCGGGGTGCCCGACCGGCCGCCCGCCACGTTCGTCGCCACCGTGGGCAGGACGGACACGACGGCCAGCGCCAGCACGAGGGCCAGCAGGCGCCGGACCCCGCGTTGGGTCACCGGCGGCCCCCCGCGTCAGTCGTCCGCACCGCGGGGGTGCTTCCCGGGGGACACCGTGGCGCCCGGTGCCGGCAGCGGGGCCAGGACGCCGTCCTCCACCGCACGCCGGTACAGCTCCATGCGCGTGTAGGCCGGCCGGTCGAGCGCGGCGTACTTCGCCCGGATGCGCTTGAGGTAGCTCTTCGCCGTCTCCAGCGTCACCCCCAGCCGCAGCGCGACCGAGCGGGCCGGCATCCCGCCGGCGTACAGCTCCAGGACGCGCCGCTCCTGCGGCGACAGGTGCGACGTGAGGTCCTCGTCGACCTGCAGCGCCGCGGCCGTCTCGGCGGAGGAGACCGTCTCGCCGTCCGCGACCGCGCGCAGCGCCTCGGCGACCGTGGCCACCGGGCGGTCCTTCAGCAGCACCCCCTGGGCCCCGGCCTGCAGGGCAGCGAGCGCCTCCTCGTGCTGCCGGCCCTCGGTGTAGACGAGGACCCGCGACCCGCCGTCGACCAGTGCGCCGACGTTGCCCGCCGGCGACGAACCGTCCCCGAGGCGCAGGTCCAGCAGCACGACGTCCGGCAGGGGCGTCCCGGCCAGCTGTGCCAGCAGGTCCGGCACGGTCGGGGCCGTCGCGACGAAGACGACGCCGTCGTCCAGCCGGGCGAGCTCGAGCTGCAGCCCGGCGAGCAGCGCGGGGTGGTCGTCCACGGCCGCGATGCGCAACGACGGTCGCGGCGCGACCGCACCCTCGTCGTGTCCTCCGGTGGGCGTCACTGGACCTCCTTCCCCCGAGGGGAGGGTAGCGAGGTCGGGGCCGTCCGGCGGCTCGGAGGGGCCGCGACCCGCCCCCGAAAGGGGGGTGGCGTCGCGGTGTCCCGCGCTCCGGGCGTCTGTCAGGATTCCTGTGGGCACCCCGCCGGGGGGACGGGTGGCCCGGCATGCGCTGGGGGGCGTAGGCAGGAGAGAGGGGACGGTGCCCACGGGCACCGTCCCCTCTCCGCGTCCCCGGCCGTTCCCGGCCGAGGCCGCGAGCCTCAGTCGTCGGTCGTGACGAGGCCGATCTGGCACGTCAGGCCGTTGGGGCCGTGGTTGCAGTAGCCGTTCGGGATCTTGTCCAGGTACTGCTGGTGGTACTCGTCCGCGTACCAGAACTGCCCCGCCTCGGCGGCCGGGCGGACCTCGGTCGTGATGCGGCCGTGGCCGTGCTCGGTCAGCTCGCGCTGGAAGGTCTCCTTCGTGCGCTGCGCCGCCTCGAACTGCTCGTCCGTCGTCGTGTAGACGGCCGAGCGGTACTCCGTGCCCCGGTCGTTGCCCTGGCGGTAGCCCTGCGTCGGGTCGTGGTTCTCCCAGAAGACCTTCAGCAGCTGCTCCGCGCTCGTCACCGTCGGGTCGTAGGCCACGAGGACCGTCTCGGCGTGGCCGGTGCGCCCCGTCGTCGACTCCTCGTAGGTCGGGTTCTTCGTGAACCCGCCCTGGAAGCCGACCGCCGTGGTGACCACCCCCGGCTGCTGCCAGAAGATGCGCTCGGCGCCCCAGTAGCAGCCCATCGCGAAGGAGATGGCCTCGGTGCCCTCGGGCCAGGGGCCCTCCAGCGGCGTCCCGAGCACGGTGTGGGTCGTCGGGACCTCGAAGCGGCGCGTCTCCGAGCCGCGCAGGGCCTCCTCGGCCGGGACCATCGTCGTCTTGTACGGGTTGCCGAACAGCATCCGTCGCTCCCTCCATCGGTGTCGGACAGGTCAACCACGGGCGGCCCCTCGGGCTTCCCGATGTGTGACAACCTTCCGTGCGTGACTTCCGACCAGCTCCCCGGCTTCTCCACCCGTGCCCTGCACGCCGGCCAGGAGGCGGACCCCGCCACCGGCGCCGTCGTGACCCCGATCTACCAGGTCTCCACGTACAAGCAGGACGGCGTGGGCGCGCTGCGGACGGGGCTGGGGACGGGGTACGAGTACTCGCGGTCGGGCAACCCGACCCGCACGTCGCTGGAGACGCAGCTGGCCTCCCTGGAGCAGGGGGCGGCCGGTTTCGCGTTCGCCTCGGGCCTGGCGGCCGAGGACGGGATCCTGCGCGCGCTGCTGAAGCCCGGTGACCACGTCGTCATCCCGAACGACGCCTACGGCGGCACGTACCGGCTGATCAAGCGGGTCTTCGAGCCCTGGGGCGTCGAGCACACCCCCGCCGACCTCGCCAGCGTCGACGCCGTCCGCGCTGCGCTGCAGCCGACCACGCGCCTGGTCTGGGTCGAGACGCCGACGAACCCGCTGCTCACGGTGGCCGACATCGCCGCGCTCGCGGAGCTCGCGCACTCCGTCGGCGCCCTGCTCGTCGTCGACAACACGTTCGCGACCCCGTACCTGCAGACGCCGCTGACCCTCGGCGCCGACCTCGTCGTGCACTCCACGACGAAGTACGCCGGCGGGCACTCCGACGTCGTCGGCGGCGCGGTCGTCGTGCGCGACGGCGAGGACGGCCGCGGGAACTCCCTGGCCGAGCGGATCGGGTTCCACCAGAACTCGATGGGCGCCGTCCCGGGGCCGTTCGACTCCTGGCTCGTGCAGCGGGGCCTGAAGACCCTCGCCGTCCGGATGGAACGGCACTGCGACAACGCCGAACGCGTCGTGGAGTTCCTGCAGTCGCACCCGCGGGTGACGTCGATCCTCTACCCGGGGCTGGCCGAGCACCGCAACCACGACGTCGCGACGCGGCAGATGAAGCGCTTCGGCGGCATGATCAGCTTCCGCCTCGCCTCCGTCGAGGACGCCCTGACGGTCTGCAAGGCCACGGAGCTGTTCACCCTCGGTGAGTCCCTCGGTGGTGTGGAGTCCCTCGTCGAGCACCCCGGGAGGATGACGCACGCCTCCGTCGCCGGGTCGCTCCTGGAGGTGCCGGACGACCTCGTCCGGCTGTCCGTCGGCATCGAGGACGCCGACGACCTCGTCGCCGACCTCGCGCAGGCGCTCGGCTGAGACCGACGAGGACCCCCGGCGCCGGCTCACGCGGGCGCCGGGGCGTCCTCCGGCTCGTCGGCGTGGGCGACGTGGCGCAACGAGCGCCAGACGAGGACGACGAACACCGCCGAGCCGGCGAAGGCGAACCAGAACGGCGCGGTCACGCCGTGCTGCTGGGCGAGCACCCCGCCGACGCCGCTGCCGACGGCGAGACCGCCGAACGTCCCGACGGTGTTGACGGCGCCGACCCGCCCCTGCAGGGCGTGCGGGACGGCGCGCTGGCGCACCGTGATCGACGTCGACCCCCAGACGAAGGCGTGCGCGCCGAAGACGAAGAACACCGGCAGCGCGAGCCAGGGCGAGCGGACCAGGGCCAGGGCGAGGTGGGTCAGCGTCTCCACGACGAGACCGATCCGCAGGAGGTTGCCCAGCGAGACGTGCCGGGTGATCCAGCCGTAGGCCAGCACGCCGACGATCCCGCCGAGGGCACCCGTCGTCGTCACGAGCCCGAACCCCACCGACCCCAGGCCGAGCCGCTGGGTCGCGTAGAGGACGAGGACCGACCAGGCCGCGCCGAACGTGATGTTGAAGATGAAGATCGTCGCGACGAGCACGCGGACGGCGGGGTGACGGGCGGTCCAGCGCACCCCTTCGAGCACGTCGTGCCAGGGCGTCGTCGAGGCGCGCCCGCCCTCGAGCGGGGGCAGGCGCAACCGGCTGACGAAGACGGCGGCCAGGGCGCACAGGCCGGCCTGCGCCGCGAACGGCGTCCCCGCGCCGAGGGTGAAGAGGGCGGCGCCCAGCGGGGGACCGGCGAGCTGGTTGACCGTCACGAACCCCGTCTGCACGCGGGCGTTGGCGACCGCGAGGTCGGCCCGGGCGACGAGCATCGGCGTCAGCGTCGAGGCCGTGTTGTCGGCGAACACCTCGGCCGTGGCCAGCAGGAACAGCGCCCCGAGGACGAGCGGGACCGTCGCCGCCCCCGCCAGCACGACCGCGGCGAGCCCGGCCAGCAGGACGGCCCGCACGACGTCGACGACGAGGACGATGAGCCGCCGGTCGACGCGGTCGGACAGCACCCCGGCGCTGAGCCCGAAGAGCAGCGGCGGCAGCCACGACGCCAGCGCCGCGAGCGCGACCGGCAGCGGGTCGCGGGTGAGGGAGGCGACGAGCAGGGGGCCGGCCGCCAGCGCGAGGCCGTCGCCGAGGTTGCTCGCCCAGCTGGAGGCGATGAGCCAGCGGAAGCCGGTCCCGAGCCGCCGGGGCAGGACGGCCTCGACGACCCGGGCGGCGGTGCTCACCCGGGCACGCTGCCACACCCCGTCCCCGCCCGGCCACGCCGTTTCCGTGGTCCCGGGGGTTCGGATCGTTGGCACCTCGCTGTCGATGAACGAAAGCGAAGTGCCAACGATCGTCGACGCGGGGCGGTCCGGGGTGAGCATCGTTGGCACCTCGCTACCGATGAACGAGAGCGAGGTGCCAACGATCCCCCACCCGCCGCAGGCGCCGGTGAGCCGGGAGCGGGGCGGGTCAGGAGGCGCGGCGCCCGCGGCGACCGGTGCGCGAGCGCAGGTAGTCGTCGACGACGTACTGCCCCAGCCGGTCCGGGCTCGGGGACAGGACGCGACCGCCGTTGCGGCGGGCGACGGCCTCGACGAACCGGCGCAGCCCCGGGTCCTCGCCCAGCATGAACAGGTTGATCGTCGCGCCGAACCGGGTGAGCAGGTCGACCTCCTGGACCGTCGCCCGGATCGTCGCCGGCGTCGGGGGCCACTGGAAGAACGACTCGGTGGCGTCGCGACCCTCGACGAGGTGGGCCGTGGGTTCGCCATCGGTGATGACCAGGACGACGGGTTCGAGGTCGGGGTGCCGCCGCAGGTGCCGGCGGGCGATGCTCAACGCGTGCTGCAGGTTCGTCCCCTGGACGAAGTCCGGTTCCACCTCGGCCAGTTCCCCGACCGTCATGGGCAGGGCGTGCAGGCCGAACCCGATGATCTGCAGCTCGTCGTAGGGGAACTTCGTCGAGATGAGGTGCGACAGCGCGAGAGCCGTCTCCTTCATCGGACCCCAGCGGCCCTCGGCCGCCATCGAGAACGACAGGTCGACGCACAACGCGACGGCCGCCCCCGCCCGCCGTTCGGTCTCGACGACCTCGAAGTCCTCCCAGGACAGCCGCACGGCGCCCGTCGCGCCGTTGGCCGCCCCGCGCTGCAGCGCGTTCGACACCGTCCGGACGACGTCGAGGGGCTGCTCGTCGCCGAACTGCCAGCGCCGGGTCGCCCCGGTCGGTTCCCCGCCCGCGCCCGCGTCGGTGTTCTCGTGGCTGCCGCGGCCCCCGGTGTCCAGGCGGCCCAGCACCTCCCGCAGCGCGGTCTGGCCGAGCCGGCGCAACGCCTTGGGGGACAGGGTGAGTCCGTCGGCGGACCGGGACAGCCACCCCTGCCGCTGGAGTTCGCGTTCGAGGTCGCGCAGCCGCTGCAGCTCGTCGGCGGCGCCGCGTCCGAGCTGCCGTTCCAGGGCGTCGACGTCGACGTCGTCGAGGGTCGCTCCGGGGTGCTCCTGCCCCAGCTGGTCCAGGAGGTCGTCGAGTTCGGAGATGTCCTGCAGGGCGTCGGCGGCCTCGCCGTACCCGAGGGGTTCGCCCTGCCCGCGCACGCGTTCGCCGCGGCTGGAGTCGAGGTCGGGCCGCAGGGCGCGCAGGTTGTCGCCCAGCTGCGCCATCTGGGCCTGCAGGTCGAGGTCGCCGCCCAGGGCCTGCTGCATGAGGGAGGACAGTTCCTCGCGCTGCTGCGGCGAGAGCGAGCGCATGAGCCGCGAGGCCGCCGCGGCCCGGCGGGCGAGCGCGTCGACGAGGTCGTCGAGGGTCTCCACGCCCTCCTCGCCCAAGGTGTCGCCGTGCTTGGCCATGAACTGCGCGAAGTCCTCGGGGGTGTCCTGGCCGCGCGCCTTCTTCGCCAGGAGCTCGTTGAGGTCGCCCATCATCTCCTTGAGCGCCTGCATCGTCTCCGGGCTGCCGCTCTGCAGCGCGTCCTTCATGCCCTTGAACTGCTGGCCGACGACGTCGTCGCGCAACCGGTCGAGGATCTGCTGGTACTGCTGCCGCGCCTGCTCGCTGGCCCAGCGGTAGTCCTCGAGGTCGCGGACGGCCTGGGCGGTGGAGCGGGGCAGGGCGTCCAGGCGCGTCTCGGCGAAGCGGGCGTCGTCGTCGTCCCGGCCGGCGAGCTCGTCGCGTTCGGCGGCGAGGGCCTGGTCGAGCTGGGCCCGGGCCTGGGTGAGGGCGCCGTCGAGGTCACCGCGGCGGGCGGCCTCGCGGCGCAACCGGGCCGCCCGGGCCCGCAGCTCGTCCAGGCCGGAGCGACCGTCCGGGCCGTTGCGCAGCATGTCCCGCAGGGCGTCGCGCAGCGAGCCGCCGGACAGCACCTCGCGTCCCACGCGGTCCAGGGCCGAGCGCACGTCGTAGGGCGGGGCCAGCGGGTCGGGGCCGCCCGCCCACTCCCCGTACCGGTACCGGCCACCCCGTCGCCTGCTCCACGCGTCTCGAGCCACGTCCGCACGCTACGTCGCGGGTCCGACAGGCGCCACGGCTCCTCGCGCCGGATGCGTCCGGCGACCGCCGGAGCGTCGGCCCGGTCGACGCAGGCATGACAGTTTGTCTGGACAAACAGGGTCCGTCGGGTGGCATGATGACCCCGACGAACCCCGGTGGGCAGCGGCCCGCCGACCAGCTCGCGTCAACGACGTCCGAGGAGGGCAATCCCGTGACCACCACCACCGCCAGCACCGAAGCCGCCGCTGGTGCCACCGGCTCGACCGGGCAGCTGCCGCACGTCGAGCACTGGATCGCCGGTGCCGGCACGGCGGGTTCCGGTGACCGGTCGGCGGACGTGTACGACCCGGCCACGGGCAAGCGCACCAAGACCCTCGCCCTGGCCTCGCAGGCCGACGTCGACGCCGCCGTCGCCGCGGCCAAGGACGCCTTCCCGGCCTGGCGGGACACCTCCCTGGCCCGCCGCACGACGATCCTCTTCGCGTTCCGCGAGCTGCTGAACCAGCGCAAGCCCGAGCTGGCCGAGATCATCACCGCCGAGCACGGCAAGGTCCTGTCCGACGCCCTCGGCGAGGTCTCGCGCGGCCAGGAGATCGTCGAGCTGGCCTGCGGCATGAACCACCTGCTCAAGGGCGCGTTCAGCGAGAACGCCTCCACCAAGGTCGACGTGTACTCCCTGCGCCAGCCGCTCGGCGTCGTCTCGATCATCTCGCCGTTCAACTTCCCCGCGATGGTCCCGATGTGGTTCTTCCCGCTCGCCATCGCGGCCGGGAACACCGTCGTCCTCAAGCCCAGCGAGAAGGACCCCTCGGCCGCGAACTTCATCGCGCAGCTGTGGAAGGACGCCGGGCTGCCCGACGGCGTCTTCAACGTCCTGCACGGCGACAAGGTCGCGGTCGACGGCCTGCTGACCCACCCCGACGTCGCGTCGGTGTCCTTCGTGGGGTCCACCCCCATCGCGCAGTACGTCTACGAGACCGGGACCAAGCACGGCAAGCGCGTGCAGGCCCTGGGCGGGGCGAAGAACCACATGCTCGTCCTGCCCGACGCCGACCTCGACCTGGCCGCCGACGCCGCCGTCAACGGTGGGTTCGGGTCCGCGGGGGAGCGCTGCATGGCGATCTCCGCCCTCGTCGCCGTCGACTCCGTCGCCGACGAGCTCATCGCGAAGATCAAGGAGCGCGTGGCGACGCTGCGCACCGGCGACGGCCGCCGCGGCTGCGACATGGGCCCCCTGGTCACCGGCCCGCACCGCGACAAGGTCACGGGCTACGTCGACGCCGGCGTGTCCGAGGGCGCCGAACTCGTCATCGACGGCCGCGAGGTCGTCCCGGACGGGGACGCCGACGGGTTCTGGCTGGGCCCCACCCTCTTCGACAAGGTCGGCACCGACATGTCGATCTACACCGACGAGATCTTCGGGCCCGTCCTGTCCGTCGTGCGCGTCGAGTCCTACGCCGAGGGCCTGGACCTCATCAACCGCAACCGGTACGGCAACGGCGTGGCGATCTTCACCAACGACGGCGGCGCGGCGCGCAAGTTCCGCAACGAGGTGCAGGTCGGCATGATCGGCATCAACGTGCCCGTCCCGGTGCCGGTCGGCTACTTCTCCTTCGGCGGCTGGAAGCAGTCGCTGTTCGGGGACACCCACGCCCACGGCGTCGAGGGCGTGCACTTCTTCACCCGCGGCAAGGTCGTCACCGAGCGCTGGCTCGACCCCTCGCACGGCGGGCTGAACCTCGGGTTCCCGCAGAACGACTGAGACCGGTCCCCGTGGGGTGACCACCGACCGGGAGGGCCTGCTGGCCCGGTACCGCGAGCTCGTCGGGCACGACCTGCCCGACGCCGCGGCCCGTGGTCGGTGGACCCTGCGGGCGAACCACTGCTTCGGCCGCGTCCTGCTGGACGCGGCCGTCGGTGCGTGCTGGTACGACGTCCTGGACCGCCGGGCCGGCCCCGCGTACCGCCAGCTCGACGACGACCGCCTGACGGCGGCCGTCGCCCTCGGTGAACGCGTCCTGGTCGAGGGGGACGGGCTGCTGCGCGAGCTCGACGCGCAGTCGCTGCGCTGGCGCGGGAAACCGCCGAAGAGCCCCCGCCGGTCGTGAGGGCGGGGTGGGGGAGCGCTCGCCGGGTGCGCGCGGAGCCGGTGATCGACACTGTCCCGGTGCGCACCCCCTCGTGGTGGCGCGGCCGGTCCCACGGGGTTCCCCGCGGCGTCGACCTCGCCGTCCTCTACGTCCTCGTCGTGCTGGGCGTCTTCATCGCCCTGCACACCCAGTCCCACGCCGACCGGGCGCGCTTCGTGCAGGAGTCGAGCACCAACCTCGTGAACCTGCGGCGCTCGCCGTTCCGGGTGATCGTGCTGTCCTCGGTCGTCGTGCCCGGGAAGACGGGCCTGCTGATCCTCGTCCCGCTCGCGGCGGGGCTGGTCGTCCTGCAGCGCTGGCTCGGGCGGTTGGCGACGATCGTCGCCTTCGGGTTCGGGCACGTGGGCGCCACGCTCGTCGTCGCGACCGTCTTGGCGGCGGGCCTGACCCACGGCCGGCTGGACCCGTCGGTGGCCCGCGCACCCGACGTCGGGGTCAGCTACGGGCTGGCCTGCATCGTGGGCCTGCTCGTCGCGCGCGTGCCGCGGTGGGCGAGGGTGCCGTGCGCGCTGCTGCCCCTGGCGGGTCTCGGCGCGGTGCTGCTGCTGGAACCGGACTTCACGGCGCTGGGCCACATCGTCGCGCTGGTCATCGGGTTCGGCCTCGCGGTGCTCGTGCACCGCGGGGCCGATCCCGCTGCGACCGTGCGGACGACCTGACGCCTCCGACGGGTCAGCGCCGACGGGTCAGCGCCGACGGGTCGGCTGCCGACGGGTCAGCTGCCGTAGACCGTCCGGCCGTCGTCGAGGACGAGCTTGTCGAGACGGCGCGTCAGGTGCAGCGCCTCGAGGACGAACTCCACCCCCGCGGCGGCCCGGCCCGGGGTCGCGTCGGCCAGCCCGAGGCGCTCGAGGACCTGCGCGAGCCCCGCCACCGTCCCGACCTGCTCCAGCAGCCGTTCCGCGGGCACGAGGTCACCGGTCTCGATCGTGCGGCCCTCGGTGACGAGCTCGGAGAAGCCCGACAGCTCGGCACCGCCGAGCAGCGAGCGGTACGTCTCGGCGATCGCCGTGCGCAGAAGGTGCTCCAGGACCTCGACCTCGCGGCCCTCCTCGCCCTGCTCGAACTCGACCTTGCCGCCGAGGACGCTGACGACCGTGTGCAGGTCACCGACGCGGGCCACCGGCTCGGTCACCTCCCCGGACAGCGCGTGCCGGCGCAGCGCCGCCGCCGAGACGGTCTCGGCCGCCGCGATGGAGAAGCGGGCCGACACCCCCGAGGCGGGGTCGACGGACGGGGACTCGCGCACGCCGCGGGTGAAGCGGGCGATGACCTCCAGCAGGTGCTCGGGCACCTCCGCGACCGTCGCGGCCTCCTGGCGGACGAGGTCCACCTCGAGCGAGAGCTCCAGGGGGTAGTGGGTGCGCACCTCGGCGCCGAAGCGGTCCTTCAACGGGGTGATGATGCGCCCGCGGTTGGTGTAGTCCTCCGGGTTGGCGCTCGCCACGAGCAGCAGGTCCAGCGGCAGCCGCAGCTGGTAGCCGCGGACCTGGATGTCGCGCTCCTCCAGCACGTTGAGCAGGGCCACCTGGATGCGCTCGGCGAGGTCGGGCAGCTCGTTGATGGCGAAGACGCCGCGGTTGGTGCGCGGGACGAGGCCGAAGTGGATCGTCTCGGGGTCGCCCAGGGTGCGGCCCTCGGCGACCTTGACGGGGTCGACGTCCCCGATGAGGTCGCCCACGGAGGTGTCGGGCGTGGCGAGCTTCTCGCCGTAGCGCAGCGAGCGGTGCAGCCAGGCCACGGGCAGTTCGTCGCCGTCGGCGACGACGCGGCGCCGGGACGCGGGCGTCAGGGGTGCGTAGGGGTGCTCGTTGAGCTCGGAGCCCTCGATGACGGGGGTCCACTCGTCGAGCAGGCCGACGAGGGAGCGCAGCAGGCGCGTCTTGCCCTGGCCGCGTTCGCCGAGCAGGACGACGTCGTGCCCGGCCAGGAGGGCGCGCTCGAGCTCGGGGGCGACGGTGTCCTCGTAGCCGACGACACCGGGGAAGCGGTCCTGTCCGGCGCGCAGGCGCGCGACGAGGTTGGCCCGCAGCTCCTCCTTGACGGAGCGGTGCTCGTGGCCGGAGGCGCGCAGGGCGCCGAGGGTGAGGGGCAGGTCGGCGGGGGGTTCGAGGGGGAGCGGGGGAGTCTCGCGAGTGCTCACACGGCCGAACCTACGTCGGCCCGCGCCGATCGGCTACGGGTGCCGTTGCTCCTGTGGGCGGCGACGCGGACGGCGGCGGTCCCACCACGTCGCGCCCCGGGGGGTCGGGACGGGCAGGATGATCCCCGTGCGACCGCCGCCCTCCTCCCAGCGCCCCTACGTCAGCCCCGCGATGCGGCTGTCCGCGGAGTGGTCCTGGCGCTTCATCGTCGTCGTCGCCGGGGTCGTGCTGCTGGCCTACGGCCTGAGCTTCGTCTCCGAGATCGTCATCCCGGTGCTCATCGCGATGCTCATCACCGCGCTGCTCTCGCCCTTGGTGAACCTGCTGAACACGCGGGCCCGGTTCCCGCGGGGTCTGGCAGTGCTCGTGACGATGCTCGTGGCCGCGGGCGTGGTGAGCGGACTCGTGACGATCGTGGGGTCCCAGGCCTCCGAGCAGTTCCCCCAGCTGCAGAAGCAGGCCGTGCAGGGCGTCACCGAGGTCGAGAACTGGCTGTCCACCGGACCGCTGCACCTGACCTCGACGGCCATCTCGGACTACGTGCAGCAGGCCGAGAACGCGATCTCGGCGAACCGGGAGACGCTCATCGCGGGGGCGACGGGCGTCGTCTCGACGGCCACGCACGTCATCGCGGGCTTCTTCATCTGCCTGTTCGCCACCTTCTTCTTCCTGCTGGAGGGGCGGCGGATCTGGTCCTGGCTGCTGCACCTGCTGCCCGTCCCGGCGCGCGACCCCCTCGACGGTGCGTCCCGGCAGTCGTGGATCACGCTCACGCACTACATGCGGGCGACGATCATCGTGGCGTTCACCGACGGGCTCGGCGTGGCCATCGGTGCGGCGGTCCTGCAGGTGCCGCTGGCCACCTCGCTGGGGCTCATCGTCTTCCTCGGTGCCTTCATCCCCATCGTCGGGGCGCTGCTGTCCGGGACGGTCGCCGTCCTGGTCGCTCTCGTCTCCCACGACTTCGTGACCGCGCTCATCATGCTCGGGGTCGTCATCCTCGTGCAGCAGATCGAGAGCCACCTGCTCCAGCCGTTCCTCATGGGCCGGGCCGTCGCGGTGCACCCCCTGGCGGTGATCCTCGCGGTGGCCGGGGGGGCGTCGGTGTTCGGGATCGTCGGCGCGCTGTTCTCCGTGCCGACCGTCGCCATGCTGAAGTCCGGCATCTCCTCGCTGGCCCGCGGGGGCCGGCCGGACGGGCCGACGGCCCAGATCGCGGACTCCGACGCGCCACTGGCTCCGGACGAACCGGCCCCCAACGACGCGACCGAGCACGAGCAGGTCGAGGGGGGCACGGAGGCCGACCCCGTCACGCGCTGAACGGGCCCGTGGTCCGGGCGGCGGCGGTGCGTCCGGACCACGGGACGCGGGTCCGGACGCCGGCCGCTCGTCAGCCGGTGTAGGGCTTGGTGTCCACGACCTTGACCGGGAACTCCTTGCCGCTGGGCGCCGTGTAGGCGACCTCGTCGCCCGGCTTCTTGCCCATGATCGCCGAACCCAGCGGCGACTTCTCGGAGTACACGTCGAGACCGGCGGCGTCGCCCATCTCGCGGCTGCCGAGCAGGAACGTCATCTCGTCCCCGGCCAGCTCGACCGTGACGACGTGGCCGAGCCCGACCTCGCCGGACGCGGTGACGGGGGCGTCGCCGACCTGCGCGGTCTCGAGCAGGTGGCGCAGCTGGCGGATGCGCAGCTCCTGCTTGCCCTGCTCCTCCTTGGCCGCGTGGTAGCCGGCGTTCTCCTTGAGGTCGCCTTCCTCGCGCGCCTGCTCGATGCGCTTGGCGAGCTCCGTGCGGCCCTCACCGGAGAGGTGCTCGTACTCGCCCTTGAGCCGGTCGTAGGCGTCCTGGGTCAGCCACGTGGTGCTGCCGGTGGTCGTCTCGCTCACGGTCTGCTCCCTGTCACGTACCTGTCGGGGTGCCTCCTGCGCCCCGGCGCAAAAAACCGAGTCGCCCGGCCCCGCGACCGCGGGAGCGAGCGACTCGAAACGCCAAGCCTAGCTCCGGAACGCTCAGCGCTCCACCGCTGAGCACGACTCGACGCCCACGGTGACGGCCCGCGAGGTGGTCCTGACCTGCACCGACTCCTGCACGTCCGTGGCCGAGGAGGCCGGCACGTCGACCTGGACGACACCCACCTCGGAGGAGGACTCGTCCAGCGCGTGCACCTGGCAGCGCACCTCGGTCCCCGCGTCCCGCGTGACGTTGAAGCGGATCTCCGCGGTCCGGTCGTCGAGGACCTGGTGGCTGATCTCGGTGAACGAGGGCCCCTGCGACTGCGACACCGCCAGCCAGCCGCCGTAGGCCAGCACGAGCGCCCCGCCGACGACGGCCGCGGCGAGCCGGACCGGGCGGCGGTACCAGGGGCGGTCGGCGCGCGGGCGGCGTCCGTAGCGCTGCGCCAGCACGTCGGCCGGTACGTCGGACCGGGACGGACTCACAGGGCGGCTCCGGAGGTGCAGGGCGGTGCGGGCGAGGCGCCGCGGATCGGCGAGGATGGTCGGTGGAGAATCGACACCGATGGTCGCACCCCACGCCGGGGGGTCGCGACGTCGGAGAGTGTGAGAGGAGCCACGGTGGCGGAGACGTTGCGGCTCATGGCCGTGCACGCCCACCCGGACGACGAGTCCAGCAAGGGTGCGGCGTCCATGGCCAGGTACGTGGCCGAGGGCGTCGAGGTGCTCGTCGTGTCCTGCACGGGGGGTGAGCGCGGTGACGTGCTCAACCCGCGGCTGAAGGAGAACGCCCAGCTGAAGCGCGACATGGGGGAGTACCGGCGCCACGAGATGGCCGAGGCCGCGCGCATCCTCGGGGTGCAGCACCGCTGGCTCGGCTACGTCGACTCGGGCCTGCCGGAGGGCGACCCACTGCCCCCGCTGCCGGCCGGCTGCTTCGCGCTGACGCCGGAGGAGTTCACGGTCGACGCGCTCGTGCACGTGGTGCGGGAGTTCCGCCCGCACGTCATGACGACGTACGACGAGTCCGGTGGCTACCCCCACCCGGACCACATCATGACCCACACGGTGTCCTTCGCGGCCTTCCACGCCGCGGCCGACGCCGACCGGTTCCCGAACGCGGGGCCCGCGTGGCGGACGTCGAAGCTCTACTACCACGCGAGCTTCTCCCGCGACCGGATGAAGACCTTCCACGAGGCGCTCCTCGCGCAGGGCAAGGAATCGCCCTTCGCGGAGTGGATGAAGCGGATCGCCGAGGAGGAGCCGGGCAAGCGCCGGGAGCTGGAGATCACCACGCGGGTGCAGTGCGGGGAGTTCTTCGAGACGCGCGACCAGGCCCTGCTGGCGCACGCCACGCAGATCGACCCCGACGGCTGGTTCTTCGGCGTCCCGCTGGAGCTGCAGCGGGACCTGTGGCCGACCGAGGACTACCACCTCGCCATCAGCCACGTCCCGACGACCGTGCCCGAGGACGACCTGTTCGCCGGTCTGCGGGAGGACGCGTGATCACGGCGCTCCTGCTCGCGGCGACACCGACGCCGACGAGCACCGCGAGCACGACGCCGAAGGTGGACGCCGACCTGGTGACCCCCGGGCTGGCGGGTTTCGTCATGCTGTTCGTGCTGGCCGTGGCCGTGTACTTCCTGGGCCGCAGCATGGCGCGACGCATCCAGCGGGTGAACCACCGCGCCCGCCTCGAAGAGGAGGAGCGGGCAGGAGCCCAGGCCGGTGCGCCCTCCGGCGCCGGGACCCCGGAGGACCCGCCCGGTCAGCCCTGAGCGACCACCACGGCGGTCGTGCCGTCGGGGCGCTGCAGGTGCGCCTCGACGGCGGCCAGGACCGCGACGGCGTCCCGGCCGTTGCGCACGTCGAGGGCGTCGGGGACCCCGGTGGCCGCCGCCGTCCGGAGCCGGTCGACCGCGCGGGCGAAACCCTCCGCCGCCGTTCCGTGGAACCGGGGCAGGTCGTGCCGGCCGCCCGGGCCCCACACCGTGGCGAAGGACCCGCCCGTGCCCTCCGGCGCGGTGAGCGTCAGCGACAGCGTCGTCCCCGCCCCACCGCGGTGCTGCAGCGCGACCCCCACCGCGTCGCGCGGGCCGCGGGCGGCGGCCACCGCCTCGACCTCGCCGAAGAGGGACCGCACGATCGACAGGGCGTGCGGTCCGGTGTCCCACAGCCCGCCGCGTTCGCGCCGCCAGCGGGACCCGGCGTAGGGGTTGCCGGGGGTGTCGATCGACCCGGCCCAGCGGAACACCCCGCCCTCCCACGGCCCGTGCCGCTCGGCCAGCTCCGTCAGCTCCGCGAGCCACGTCGTGATCTCGGGCATGAACAGGTAGGTCAGGAACTCCACCGACGCGGTCCCGTTGCGCCGCACCGCCTCCACCAGCCGGTCGGCGGCCGCGAGGTCGGTCGCGACGGGTTTGTCGAGCAGCACGTGGACGCCGGCGTCGCTGGCCCGGACCGCGAGGTCGGCCTGGACGTCCGGGGGCAGCGCCAGGCTCACGGCATCGACCCGCGCGAGCAGGTCGGACAGGCCCTCCTCCCCGCTCCAGGAGTCCACGCCGAACTCCGCCGCGGCCGTCGCTGCGTGCTCGCCGTCGCGACCCCAGAACCCCGCGAACTCGACGTCGGGGTGGTCGGCCAGGGCGCGGGCGTGCGTCGTGCGGGCCCAGTGGCCCGTGCCGAGCACGGCGAACCGGGTGGGAGCGGTGGCGGACCGGGGCGTCGGGTCGGTGGGCACGGCGGGACGCTACCGGTCCCGGGCAGCCCGTGTCGGAGGTCCGTGGCACGGTGACGACGTGCCGAACCGACTCGCCCGGTCCACCAGCCCGTACCTCCTGCAGCACGCCCACAACCCCGTCGACTGGTTCGAGTGGGGCCCGGAGGCGTTCGAGGAGGCGCGGCGGCGGGACGTGCCCGTCCTCGTCTCGACGGGGTACGCGGCGTGCCACTGGTGCCACGTCATGGCCCACGAGTCGTTCGAGGACCCGACGACCGCGGCCGAGATGAACGCGGGGTTCGTCTGCGTCAAGGTCGACCGCGAGGAACGGCCCGACGTCGACGCCGTCCACATGGCCGCGACGACGGCCATGACCGGCCAGGGCGGCTGGCCCATGACGACGTTCTGCACCCCGGACGGCGAGGTGTTCTACGCGGGCACCTACTTCCCGGACCGTCCGCACCCGCAGCTGCCGTCCTTCCGCCAGCTGCTGGCGGCGATCGGTGACGCGTGGCGCGAGCGGCGCCCCGAGGTGCTCGCGTCCTCGGGCCGGATCGCCGCCGCGCTCGGCGCGGTGGCCCCGCCGGCCGGGGACGTCCCCGACGCCGCGGCGCTGGAGGCGGCCGTCGCGGCGCTCGCGGCCGAGGAGGACACCGTCCACGGCGGGTTCGGCGGGGCCCCGAAGTTCCCGCCGTCGATGGTGTGCGAGTTCCTGCTGCGGCACGCGGCGCGGACGGGGTCGCAGCAGGCGGCCGGGCTCGCCGGGCGCACGTTGACGGCGATGGCCCGCAGCGGGACGGCCGACCAGGTCGGCGGGGGGTTCGCCCGGTACGCCGTCGACGCCGGCTGGGTCGTGCCGCACTTCGAGAAGATGCTGTACGACAACGCGTTGCTGGCCCGCGTCTACCTGCACTCCTTCCGAGCGACCGGGGACGCCGAGCACCGCCGGGTCGCGGAGCTGACGTGCGAGTTCCTGCTGCGCGACCTGCGCACCCCGCAGGGCGCGTTCGCGGCCTCCCTCGACGCCGACACCCCCGTGCCCGACGCGGACGGGAACCCGCACGCGGTCGAGGGTGCGACGTACGTCTGGACGCCGGGGGACCTCGTGGAGGTCCTCGGCCTCGACGACGGGCCGTGGGCCGTGGACCTGCTCGGGGTCACCGACGCCGGGACGTTCGAGCACGGCACCTCGACCGCCCGGCTCACCCGCGACCCGGGTCCGGAGCGCGAGCGCTGGGAACGGGTCCGCGAGCGGCTCGCCGCGGCGCGGGCGGACCGGCCCCAGCCGACCCGGGACGACAAGGTGGTGCTGGCGTGGAACGGGCTCGCCGTCGCGGCCCTCGCCGAGGCGGGGGCGCTGCTGGCCCGGCCGGACCTCCTGCTCGCCGCGCGCGAGGCGGCCCAGTTCCTGCTCGAGGTGCACCGGGTGGGGGACCGCTGGCGACGGGTCTCGCGCGACGGCGTGGTGGGCGCGCCCGCCGCCGTCCTGGAGGACCTGGCCGACCTGGCCGAGGGGTTGCTCGCGCTGCACGCCGCGACGGGGGAGGAGCGCTGGTTCACCGTCGCCGCCGAGCTCGGGGCGCAGGTCCGCGAGCGCTTCACCACGGCGGACGGTCTGGTCGACGTCGCCGACGTCGACCCCGCGCTGTCAGCCGCCCGGGCCGGGGCCGGATCGCCGTCGGACCCCACCGACGGGGCCACCCCGTCGGGGACGTCCGCCGCCGCCGGCGTGCTGCTCTCCCTGGCGGCGCTCACGGGCGACGGTGGTCTGCGGGACGCCGCGGAGCAGGCGCTGTCGGTGTGCGGCGCGGTCGCCGCCTCGGCCCCGCGCTTCGCCGGCTGGGGACTCGCGGTGGCCGAGGCGTTCGTCGACGGTCCGCAGGAGGTCGCCGTCGTCGGAGCCGCGGGGGAGGCCGGAACCGCTGCGCTGCACCGGACGGCGCTCGCAGGCACCGCGCCGGGGCTCGTCGTGACCCGCGGTGTGCCCGGGGCGGACGTGCCGGGACTGCTCGCGCACCGGGGGCTCGTCGAGGGTCGCGCGGCGGCCTACGTGTGCCGCGGGCAGGTCTGCCAGGCGCCCACGACCGACCCGGTCGAGCTGGCGGAGCAGGTCGGCGCCCGGACGTGAGCGGTCAGCGCAGGCGGAGGGTCGCGACGAGGATCGCGGCGACGTGGGCCGCGAAGCCGAGCACCGTGAAGGCGTGGAACACCTCGTGGAAGCCGAACCAGCGGGGGCTGGGGTTGGGCCGCTTCGTGCCGTAGGCGATCGCCCCGAGGGAGTACGCGAGGCCACCGGCCGCGACGAGCACCGCGACGGACGTCCCGCCGCCGCGGGCGAAGGCCGGGAGGTAGCCGACCGCCACCCAGCCCAGCGCGACGTAGACGGGGGTGTAGAGCCAGCGGGGGGCGCCGATCCAGAACACCCGGAAGGCGACGCCGGCCAGCGCACCGGCCCACACGAGCGTCAGCAAGAACCGTGCCCGGTCGCCCGGGAGGGTCGTCACCGCCAGCGGCGTGTAGGTGCCGGCGATGATGAGGAAGATGTTGCTGTGGTCCAGGCGCCGCAGGACCGCCGCCTGGGCGGGGGTCCACGTCCCGCGGTGGTAGAGGGCGCTCGTCCCGAAGAGGGCGGCGGCCGTGACGGCGAAGACGATCGCCGCGACCCGCGAGGCCGTCGTCGGGGCGAGGGCGACGAGCACGGCCCCCGCGGCCAGCGCCAGCGGGAACGTGCCCGCGTGCAGCCACCCCCGCAGCTTCGGCTTCAGCTGCGCCCCGGCCCCGGCCAGCGAGGGGGTCGCGGGCCGGGCGGCGTCGTGGGGCAGGTCGGACGACATGGCCCTGACGGTAACCGCCGGGACGGCACCGCCGGGAGCTACCGGGGTACCACGCGCACGCGGTACCCCGGTCCGGCGGAGCTCAGCTCGCCGTGATGGAGGCGTTCATGTTCTTCGCGAACTCCTCGGGGGTGATGGCCAGGCCGAACAGCTTCTCGATGTTGTCGAGCAGGGTCTCGGCCTGCGTCGGGGACAGGGCCTGGTCCCAGGACTGCTGGAACGACGTCGCCCCCGAGGCGGTGTCGTAGACGAACTGCAGCCACTCCTCGTCCTCGGACCCCTTGAACATGCTGTCGGACCCGTTGACGATCGGCACCGAACCGGACTCGACCCAGGCCTTGGTCGTGGCGTCCGTCACCAGCCCCTCGGCGAAGTACTTCTTGGCGGCCGTCTTGGCCTCGTCGCTCGCCTTGGAGGACAGCGCGTAGTAGGAGGACGGGTTCCCGACGGTGTCCGTCGGGTCGCCCTTGCCGCCCGTGACGGTGGGGAACGTCGACCAGGCCAGGTGCCCGCCGGTGACGAAGTCCCCGCCGTCGCTCTTCATCGACCCGTACGTCCACGCGCCGTGCAGCATCATGGCGGCCTTGTCGGTGTACAGGAGCGCCTGGTCGGCGTTGGAGTCGGCCGTGATGGAGGCGAAACCGGTGATGAACCCGTTGGCGCGCACGAGGTCCTGCACGGCCTTGAGGGCGGCGATCGAGTCCGGGTTCGACCAGGCGTCGGGCGTGCCCGCGTAGATCGACTGGAAGAGTTCCGCACCGCCGATGCGGTCGTAGAGGAACTCCAGCCACATCATGTTCGTCCACCGCGACTGCCCGCCGAGCGAGAACGGCGCGACCCCGGCCGCGTTGAACTTCGGCACCAGGGCCATGACCTCGTCCCAGGTCGTGGGGAGCTGCGCGCCGACCTTCTCGAAGAGCCGCTTGTTGTAGAACATGACGATCGGGGAGACGTTCTCGCAGGGGACCGCGTAGACCTTGTCGTCGACCGTGGCCGCCCCGAAGGCGCTCGTGAAGAGCTTGTCCTTCAGCGCCGCGTTGTCGGCGAAGAACGACGTGAGGTCCTCGACCTGGCCGTTCTTCACGTAGTCGCGCAGACCGCCGCCGCCCCACGTCCAGATGATCGTGGGGCTCTGGTTGGCGCCGATGGCCGTGCGGATCTTCGCCTTGAAGGCGTCGTTCTGGTAGCTCGACAGCGCCAGCTTCGAGTTCTCGTTCGCCGTGTTGAAGGCGTCCACCGAGTCGGTGCGGATCCCCTCACCGGGCTGGCCCGTGAGGATCCAGATCGTCGCCCCACCCCCGGAGCTGCCGGCGGGGCCGGAGTCGCCGCAGGCCGCGAGGACCGTGCCGGCGAGCGGGGCGGACAGGGCCAGCGCCAGGAGCGAACGGCGGGACGGCTGGGCGGTGCTGGTCATGGGTTCCTCCGGGGCGGGCCGCTCCGTCGCGGCGACACGGCCCCGGGCGTCGCCGGGACCACCGACGTCGTCGTCGGTGCCCTGACGGTAAGTAGAAGGTGGGACCGGGTCAAGGATGCCCGTGTCCGGTGCGTCCGTGCGTGTCGGACACCGCCGGGGAGCGGCCACCGGGCGGGCGCCGAGCCGGGTATACGGTGAGCGCCGATGGGCCTCCGCGATCTCCTCTACGGCGCGTACGGGCGGCGGCTGGAACGGTCGCTGGACCCGGACGTGCTGCCCCGCCACGTGGGGATCATCCTCGACGGCAACCGCCGGTGGGCCAAGGCGTTCGGTGCGTCCAGCTCGCACGGGCACCGGGCCGGCGCCGACAAGGTCGTCGAGGTCATGGGCTGGTGCGCCGACGAGGGCATCGAGGTCGTGACGCTCTACCTGCTCTCGACCGACAACCTCACCCGGCCCGCCGACGAGCTCGAACCCCTCATCGGGATCGTGCAGGACGCCGTCGCCCGCGTGGCGGCCACCGGCCGTTGGAAGGTGCACCCCGTCGGGGCCCTCGACCTGCTGCCCGAACCGACCGCCGGCCGCCTGCGCGCCCTGGCCGAGCAGACGGCCGAGATCACCACGGGCGTCGTCAACGTCGCCATCGGCTACGGCGGCCGGCAGGAGATCGCCGCAGCCGTCCGCAGCCTGCTGCGCGAGCACGCCGAGCGGGGAACGTCGCTCGAGGAGCTCGCCGAGGTGCTCGACGTCGAGCACATCGCCGCGCACCTCTACACCAAGGGCCAGCCCGACCCCGACCTCGTCATCCGCACGTCGGGGGAGCAGCGGCTGTCCGGGTTCCTCCTGTGGCAGTCGGCGCACTCGGAGTTCTTCTTCACCGAGGTGCTGTGGCCCGACTTCCGCAAGGTCGACTTCCTCCGCGCCCTGCGCTCCTACGCCGCCCGCGAGCGTCGCTACGGCGCGTGACCTGCGGCCTCCGGCCTGGAGGGATCGTTGTCCAACGCTTGGCGTCGGCTCCAGCTTCGCGCTCATCCTTCGAGCCCTCTGCGTCAACGAGCGCTCCCGCCGTGGGCACCGTCGGGCACGGAGGGTGAGGGTGGTGGAACAGGTCACCGGGATGTCACCCGTTCGTCACAGCAGAGCGCGTGTTCCTCACGTGGCACGGCGGACCTGCCGATAGCGTCGTCATCAGACGGGGAGCGTCCGCCCCCCGCTCGGGAGGTCGCCGTGCGAGCTGTCCAGTGCAGCGGGGAGACCCGGTCCCGGGTCGCCCGTGCAGGGCGTCCTGAGGTCCCGGTCCGCCGCTGAGGGGGGTCCGGACGCGGGCGCGTCCCGGGCTCCCGAGAACGGGAGACGTTCGTGGTCGACAACTCCAGCCGCGAGTCCAACCGCGAGTCCAGCAAGGTGAACACCCCGACCCCCGCCCGTGCGGGCGCCCTGCCGCCCGATCCCGACCGTCAGACCTTCGTCCTGGACACCTCCGTCCTGCTGTCCGATCCCGGAGCCCTCGTCCGGTTCGCCGAGCACGACGTCGTCCTGCCCCTCGTCGTCGTGAGCGAGCTGGAGGGCAAGCGGCACCACCCCGAGCTCGGCTACTTCGCCCGCGAGGCGTTGCGCCGCCTCGACGACCTGCGGGTCGAGCACGGCCGCCTCGACGCGCCGATGCCGATCGGGGAGGCCGGCGGGACGCTGCGCGTCGAGCTCAACCACTCCGACACCGCCGGGCTGCCGTCCTCGCTGCGTTCCGGGCCGCTGGCCACCGCGGGGGACACCCGGATCCTCGCGGTCGCCGCGAACCTCGCCGCGGAGGGGCACCGCGTCACCGTCGTCTCCAAGGACGTCCCGCTGCGCGTCAAGGCGTCGGCCATCGGCCTGACGGCCGACGAGTACCGCGCCGAGCTCGCCCCCGACACCGGGTGGACCGGGGTCGTGGAGCTGACCGCGACCGCCGAGGAGGTCGCCGCCCTCTACGACACCGGGTCGCTGGAGACCGACGAGCTGCGGGACCTGCCCGTCAACACCGGCGTCGTCCTGTCGTCCCCGCGCGGGCACGCGCTCGGGCGCACCGCCCCCGACAAGACGCTGCGCGTCATCAAGGGCGACCGGGAGGCCTTCGGCGTCCGCGGCCGCTCGGCCGAGCAGCGGATCGCGCTCGACGCGCTGCTCGACTCGACGGTCAGCATCGTCTCCCTGGGCGGCCGGGCCGGGACGGGCAAGTCGGCGCTCGCGCTCGCCGCGGGGCTCGAGGCCGTCATGGAGCGGCGCGAGCACCGCAAGATCGTCGTGTTCCGACCGCTGTACGCCGTCGGCGGGCAGGACCTGGGGTACCTGCCGGGCACCGAGGCCGAGAAGATGGGGCCCTGGGGGCAGGCCGTGTTCGACACCCTCGAGGCCGTCGTCGACCCGAAGGTCGTCGAGGAGGTCTTCGCGCGGGGGATGCTCGAGGTGCTGCCGCTGACCCACATCCGCGGCCGGTCGCTGCACGACTCCTACGTCGTCGTCGACGAGGCGCAGTCGCTGGAGCGCAACGTCCTGCTGACGGTCCTGTCCCGCATCGGCCAGGGGTCGAAGGTCGTCCTCACTCACGACGTCGCGCAGCGCGACAACCTGCGGGTGGGCCGGCACGACGGGGTCGCGGCCGTCGTCGAGGCGCTCAAGGGGCACCCGCTCTTCGCCCACGTCACGCTGACGCGGTCCGAGCGTTCGCCCGTCGCGGCGCTCGTCACCGAGCTCCTGGCGGACTTCGGCGCCTGACGACCCCGCCCCTCGGGTGCCCCCCGGGGCGGGTGGGACGGGAGGGTCCGGTTCCGGGTCGCGGCAGATCGCGGCCCGGATCCCGGAACCGAACCGGTGATCCTCGCGTCGAAGTCACGTCAGGACCCGCTCGCCGTGTGAGATGTTCCACAAAAGTCGACAGAACGTCGCCACTTCGTGACCTCACCGTGACGAAATGGGCTCTGGGCGTTTGCCCAGACCCCGTCCGGCGAGGCAGCGTGCCCTCCCGACAGCACCTCGAGGCCGTCACCGGAGCAGGACCGCGAACGACCGCCCAGGCTCCGGCGACGTCGACCGACCGGACGCACGCCGCGTCCGACGGGTCGTCCGGGTCCCACGGTGACGCTCCTGCGAGCGTCACGGCCCTGCCGACAGGTGGACGAGCTCGACCGGGCGTGGGCCGGGCGAACGTCGGAAGGCCCGGCTTGCCGCCCCACCGCACCAGCGAGCTCACGGACGAGCAGACCTCCCCCCAGAGCGCCTCGACCACCCCCTCCGGCCCGACCCGCCCCCGGCGGTCGCGCGGACGGTTCGTCGCCCGCCTCGCCGCCCCGGCCGTCGTGGCCGTCTCGGCGTCCGTCCTGGCCGGCGCCGCCCTCACGTCGGGTCCGGCCCCCGAGGCCGAGGCCGCCGTGCCGGACCGCCTCGTCCTGGCCGCCCAGGCCGAGCGCCAGCAGACGTCGTCGGCCGCCTGGTTCGACCAGGTCGGTGTCCGCGCCGCCGCGGACCAGCGCGTCGCCGCCGAGAAGGCGGCCGCGGACGCCGCCGCCGCCGCGGAGGCCGAACGACTGGCGGAGGAGGCCCGTCAGCAGGCCGCCGCCGAGGCCACCCGCAACGCCCAGCGCGACCCGCGCGGCATCGCGCAGATCATGGTCGCCCAGCGGGGCTGGAACGACGCGCAGTTCTCCTGCCTGGACTCCCTGTGGACCAAGGAGAGCGGCTGGGACTACACGGCCGACAACCCCGGCTCCAGCGCGTACGGCATCCCGCAGGCGCTGCCCGGCAGCAAGATGAGCTCCGTCGGGGCCGACTGGGAGACCAACCCCGTCACCCAGATCACGTGGGGTCTGAACTACATCGAGAGCCGCTACGGCAGCCCGTGCAGCGCCTGGTCGCACTCCCGGGCGAGCAACTGGTACTGAACCTCCGCTGACGCACGAGAGCGCCTGACCCCTCGTGGGCCAGGCGCTCTCGTGCGTCCAGAGGTCTCCGCGGCTCAGCCGGCCCCGGGGCCGGTGGCGCGGCAGGGGCAGCCGAAGACGGCGCACAGGGCGCGGACGACGTCGCGCGGCTCGCGCACCGGTTCGGGGAAGGAGGCGCGCAGGGTCGTCGTGCCCGACCCCACGGTCACGAGGACGTCGAGGCCGTGGCGGTCGGCGCCGACGACGGCGACCTCCCGCGTCTGCTGGGCGTCCTGCGCGGGCAGCGTGTCCAGGACCCAGCCGACGAGCGCGTCGCGGTGGTCGGCCTCCAGGTGGGCGACCAATCCGTCCTCGTCGTCGTACAGCGGGTCGGGGGAGGCGGCCGTGAACTCGTCGTCGGCGACGAGGTGGACGCCGTCGGCCGTCGTGACGCGCACGTCGGCGACCTCCAGGCGCCACACCGAGCGGGTGGTGCCGACGTCGAGGAGCGCGCCCAGCGGGCGGACGGCGGCGGCGGTCTGGGCCACGCGGCGCTGGTCGGCGGGGAGGATCGACTCGACCCAGCCGGTGACGCTGAGGCGGGCTCGCGGCAGCACGGCCTGCCCCGGCGGCACGTCGAGCACGTCGAGGACGACGGGCGCGCCGTTCCAGCGGGCGTCGGCCTCGAGCACCTTGAGGTGCGCCTGCAGCGGGGAGGCGTCCTCGACGAGCAGGAGCAGCCCGCCCCACGCGTCGGTGAGGTGCTGCACCGGGTAGGGCTGGGTCCGCGCCTCGGCCCCGCGACGGCTGCCGGGGGTCGCGCCGAGACCGTCGGCGTGCGGGCAGGCGTGGCTCTCCCGGGGCAGGTGCAACGTCCCGGTGACGGTCCCGACCGCCAACGTCCGCCCCCACTGGGCGGGGGTGGGCCGCCGCGGAGCGGGCACCGGCGCAGGGGCCGTGGTCGGGGGCACCCCTTCGGAGGCCGTAGGCTTGGACTCGGTGCGCTCCGTAGCCCCCGAACGTCGGGGGTCGGGTGCCGTGGCCCGTTCGATCCCCTGGATCCGGTGGTTCACAGTGCCTCCTCGGTGCGCGATCGTCCTAGCCGTTCGAGGTTCCTCGACTTTGGCTAGGCTCACCTTACGATCAGGAGAGTGGAATGAACAACGCCCGACCCAAGGTGCGCATCAGCCGCGCGCTCGGGGTGGCCCTCACGCCGAAGGCCGCCCGCTTCATGGACCGCCGTCCTTACCCCCCGGGCATGCACGGCCGCAAGCAGAAGAAGGCGTCGGACTACGCGACGCAGCTGCGCGAGAAGCAGCGTCTGCGCTACCAGTACGACGTGAGCGAGACGCAGCTGCGTCGCGCCTACGACCTCGCCAAGCGCAAGCCTGGCAAGACCGGTCAGAACCTGGTGCAGCTGCTCGAGACGCGTCTGGACGCCGTCGTGTGGCGTGCCGGCTTCGCCCGCACCATCTACCAGGCGCGCCAGATGGTCACGCACCGCCACATCGTCGTCGACGGTCGTCGTGTCGACCGTCCGTCGTTCCGCGTCGTCCCGGGCCAGGTCGTCGAGGTCGCTCCTCGCTCCAAGGCCAAGACGCCGTTCATCGTCGCCCGTGAGGGCGGCTGGAGCGACAACGAGATCCCGGGCTGGCTGTCCGTGGAGCGCGAGGACCTCACCGCCACGGTGAACGCCCTCCCGGTCCGCGAGCAGATCCCCGTGACCTGCGACGAGCAGCTCGTCGTCGAGTACTACTCGCGCTGAGCCTGCCGCACCACCAGCACCGCGCCACAGGGCGCCGGTCCCCGCGACGGGGCCGGCGCCCTGTGCCGTTCCCGCCCCTCACAGGCGCGAGGACCCCCGGTGCACGAGCGAGGCCTCGTCGAGGTCGAGCTGCTCCAGCGCCTCCCGCACCGCGTCCTCGTCGACGTCGCCGGTCTCCTCGGCCGCCACGAGCGCCTGCCGCTGCGCGACCAGCACCGCCCGGCGCAGCTCGACGGCGCGCCGGGCCCGGCTCGTGCGACCCTCGACCTCCTCGGCGTCCGCCGCCCGGTCCTGCGCGCTGCGGTCGGCGCGCGCCAGGACCGTGTCGACCCACCGGCGTTCGGCCTCGTCGGTCGTCTCCTCCCGGGCCGTCCGCAGGACCTCGACCATGCTCTCCCGCACGATGCGCTGCGCCTTGCGGTGCTCCGCCTCGCGCCAGGTCTCCTCGCGCGAGGTGTCGAGGTCGAGGTGCCGGATGAGCGCGGGCAGCGTCGCCCCCTGCAGCAGCAGCGTCCCGACGGCCACGACGAACGCGAGGACCTGCAGGTCGGCGCGGTGCGGGAAGTCCTCCGGCAGACCGGCCGCCGCGGCCAGGGTCACCACCCCCCGCATCCCCGTCCAGGCCAGCACCACGTCCTCAGCGGGAGTGAAGTGCCGTCCGCCGGGGGAGAGCCTGCCGTGCAACAGGTTCCGCATGACGAACCCGCCGGCGACGATCCACGCGAGGCGGACCAGGACGACCGCAGCCAGGACGACGACCCCCGCCACGAGCAGTTCCACCGCCCGCGCCCCGTCGGTCACGGCGTCGGCGAGCAGGAAGTGGAACTGCAGCCCGAGGTAGGCGAAGACGAACGCCTCGAGCAGCACGTCGAGGATGTTCCAGAACTCGCGCTCGGACAGGCGCGTCGCGTAGAGCGCGGCGAGGGAGTGCCGGGACAGCACGAAACCCGCCGTCACGACGGCGAGCACCCCCGACCCCTCGACGACCTCGGCGAGGCCGTAGGCGGCGAAGGGGAGCAGGACCGCGAACGCCGTCATGAGCGAGGCCTCGGTGAGCCGGGCCCGGACCCACGCCGCGACGTGCCCGAGGGCGAAGCCCACGGCGATGCCGATGGCCGACGTCGCGAGGAAGAACAGCACGGGGCTGCTCGGCAGGTGGTGCTCGCCCGTGGAGTGCGTCGCCGAGGCGACGGTGACCGAGAACAGCGTCAGCGCCGCGGCGTCGTTGACGAGGCTCTCGCCCTTGAGGGTGTTCAGGACACGGGACGGCAGGCCGAGGCGGCCCCCGATGGCCACGGCGGTCACGGCGTCGGGCGGGGAGACGACGGCGGCGAGCACGAGCGCCATCGGCAGCGTGATCCACGGGATGGCCAGGCTCGCGACGAGCCCGACGACGGCCGTCGTCACGACGACGAGGACGACGCCCAGGTTGGTGATGGAGCGCCAGCGGCGCACGAAGCCGGTGAGGGAGAAGTCCTGCGTCGTGGAGAACAGCAGCGGGGGCAGGACGACGGAGAGGATGACCTCCGGCGACAGCTCGACGCGGGGTACCCCGGGGACGAACGACACCCCCGCCCCGGCGACGGCCAGCAGCAACGGGGGCTGCCAGCCGCGCCGGGAGGCGACGATCGTCAGGGCGAGGGCGGCGAAGACGACGACGAGGAGCTGGGCGAACACCCGGCCCAGTGTCGTCCGTGCCGCCCCCGGACCCGGGTCAGGGGTGGGTCATCGACATGACGTCGAGGGCCGTGTCGAGCTGCGCCTCGGTGACCTCGCCGCGCTCGACGAAGCCGAGGTCGACGACGGCCTCGCGCACGGTCGAGCCCGTCGCCACGGCGTGCTTGGCGACCTTGGCGGCCGCCTCGTAACCGATGACGCGGTTCAGCGGCGTCACGATCGAGGGGGAGGACTCCGCGAACCGGCGGCACGCCTCGACGTCGGCCTCGAGGCCGTCGATCGTCCGGTCGGCCAGCAGGGTGGAGGCGTTGCCCAGGAGCCGCGCCGACTCGAGGACGTTGCGCGCCATGACGGGGATCTGGACGTTGAGCTCGAAGGACCCGCTGGCCCCGGCCCACGCCACGGTCGCGTCGTTGCCGACGACCTGCGCGCACACCATGAGCGTGGCCTCGGGCACGACGGGGTTGACCTTGCCCGGCATGATCGAGGACCCCGGCTGCAGGTCGGGCAGCCGCAGCTCGCCCAGACCGGTCCGCGGGCCCGACCCCATCCAGCGCAGGTCGTTGCAGATCTTCGTCAGGCTCACGGCGACGACCTTCAGCGCACCGGACAGCTCGACGAGGGCGTCGCGGGCGCCCTGGGCCTCGAAGTGGTCGGCGGCCTCGGTCAGCGGCAGCCCGGTGTCCGCGGCCAGCAGCTCGATGACGCGCTGCGGGAACCCGGGCGGGGTGTTGATGCCCGTGCCGACGGCGGTCCCGCCGAGCGGGACCTCGGCCACGCGGACGACGGTGGCCTCGACGCGCTCGATGCCGCGCGTGAGCTGCGCGGCGTAGCCGGCGAACTCCTGGCCGAGGGTCACCGGGGTCGCGTCCATGAGGTGCGTGCGCCCCGACTTCACGACGTCGGCCCACTCGGTCGCCTTGCGCTGCAGGGAGTCCCGCAGGTGCGTCAGGGCGGGGACGAGGTCGTTGACGACGGCCGAGGTCGCGGCCACGTGCACCGACGTCGGGAAGACGTCGTTGGAGGACTGCGAGGCGTTGACGTGGTCGTTGGGGTGCACGGGGGAGCCGAGGCGCTCGGTCGCCAGGGTCGCGATGACCTCGTTGGCGTTCATGTTCGAGCTCGTGCCGGACCCGGTCTGGAAGATGTCGACGGGGAACTCGCCGTCCCAGCGGCCCGTCGCCACCTCCTCGGCGGCGTCGGCGACCGCCTGCGCCAGGTCCCGGTCCAGGACGCCGAGCTCGGCGTTGGCCAGGGCCGCCGCCTTCTTGATGCGCGCGAGGGCCTCGATGTGGGCGCGCTCCAGCGGGGTGCCCGAGATCGGGAAGTTCTCCACGGCCCGCTGCGTCTGCGCGCGGTACTTCGCGGCCGCCGGGACCCTGACCTCCCCCATCGTGTCGTGCTCGATGCGGAACTGCGCCTCGCCGGGCGCGTCGGTCTGGGTGGGGGCTTCACTGGCCATGGGCCACATCCTGCCAACAGCCCCGCACGGGCGGGGCACCCGGTGGCGCGGATCACGGATCCGATCACGGTCCTCCAACGATCCGCCGGACGGGTCCCGCTCGGCGTGCGTGCTGTGGAGGAGCGGTGTAGCCATGGTCACCAGCAAGGTCACGAGCAAGGTCACGAGCAAGGACGACGGAGTCGAGGGAGGGCCTGTGGCTGGCCGATGGCGGACCCGGCTGGGGATCCTGAGCGCTGCGACGGTGCTCGCGAGCGGTCTCACAGCGTGCGGCGGATCGAGCACGGCGTCGGGGACACCGACGCTCAACTGGTACATCAACCCGGACAACGGCGGTCAGCAGAAGATCGCCGCGCAGTGCAGCGCCGCCTCGAACGGCGCCTACGACATCAAGGTCTCGATCCTGCCGAGCGACGCGGCCGCCCAGCGCGAGCAGCTCATGCGGCGCCTGGCGGGCAACGACTCCTCGATCGACCTCATGAGCCTGGACCCGGTGTTCGTGCCGGAGACGTCCGAGGCGGGGTTCCTGGCGAAGGTTCCGGCGGACCTGCAGCAGCAGTGGTCGAACGGCGTCGTCGACGGGGCGGTGCAGGGTGCCAGCTGGAAGGGTGAGCTGGTGACGGCGCCGTTCTGGGCGAACACGCAGCTGCTCTGGTACCGCAAGAGCGTCGCCCAGGCCGCGGGCCTGGACATGACGAAACCGGTGACGTGGGAACAGGTCATCGCCGCGGCCAAGGCGGAGGGCACCGCGATCGGGGTCCAGGGCCAGCGCGCGGAGTCCATGACGGTGTGGGTCAACGCGATGATCGCGTCGGCGGGCGGGAAGATCATCGAGAACCCTGACGCCAAGGGGCCCGACATCCGCCTCGGCATCGACTCCGAGGCGGGCAAGGCGGCCGCCAAGGTCATGCAGGACATCACGGCCGCGGGTGTCGGCGGGCCGGGCATCGACAACCGCGACGAGGCCGCGACGGCGAACCTGTTCCAGCAGGGCGGCGCCGACTTCATGGTGAACTGGCCGTTCGTCTACGCGCAGGGGAAGTCCGCGGCCGAGGAAGGCACGATGGACAAGGCGATCTTCGACGACTACGGCTGGACGACCTACCCCGAGATGACCGCGGGGCAGGAGGCGAAACCCCCGCTGGGCGGGATCGACATCGGGGTCAGCGCGTTCAGCGAGCACCGGGACCAGGCCTTCCAGGCGGTCTCCTGCATCATCTCGGAGAAGAACCAGGCGGCCTACATGGTCTCCGACGGCAACCCCGCCGCGCTGGAGTCGGTCTACGACGACCCGACGGTCCAGCAGGCCTACCCCATGTACGACACGATCCGGAAGTCCCTGCAGGCCGCGGCACCGCGCCCGCAGACGGCCTACTACAACGAGGTCAGCCAGGGCATCGCCGACCGGTGGCAGCCGGTCTCCTCGGTCACCCAGGACACCCCGGCCGCGTCCCAGAAGTACATCACCGAGGTTCTCCGAGGGGAGAAGCTGCTGTGAGTTCCCAGATGGAGACCCGCTCCGCGGGGGACGTGGCGGTCTCGAAGCCGGCGGCCCGGCGGGGCCGGGGGTCGGACAAGGCCCGGGCCGAGGCCCGCCTCGGCTGGTACCTCGCCGGTCCGGCGTTCGTCATCCTCGTGGCCGTCACGGGGTACCCGATCCTGCAGGCCCTGTACGAGTCGCTGTTCAGCTACCGGCTCACGGCGCCGGGCGACCGCGAGTTCATCGGGCTGAAGAACTACGGCGTCATCCTCTCCGACAGCCTGTGGTGGGGAGCGCTGGGCAACACCGCCCTCATCACCGTCGTCACGGTTGCCGTCGAACTCGTCATCGGGTTCGCGCTGGCGATGGTGATGCACAAGGTGCTCGGGTGGCTGCGCCCCATCGTCCGCACGGCGATCCTCATCCCGTACGCGATCATCACCGTCGTCTCGGCCTACGCGTGGCAGTACGCCTTCGGCCTGACGACAGGGTTCATGAACAGCCTGCTGGGCCTGGGGGACTTCGACTGGTTCGCCAACAAGTGGTCGGCGCTGTTCGTCATCTGCCTGTCGGAGATCTGGAAGACGACACCGTTCATCTCCCTGCTCCTGCTCGCCGGTCTGGCCCAGGTCCCCGCCGACATGACGGAGGCCGCCAAGGTCGACGGCGCGACGGCGTGGGAGCGGCTGTGGAAGGTGACGCTGCCGAACATGAAGGCGTCGATCATGGTGGCACTGCTGTTCCGTGCCCTGGACGCCTTCCGCATCTTCGACAACGTCTACATCATGACCAACGGCGCGGCGGGCACCGAGACCGTCTCGTCGCTGGCGTACAACCAGACGATCAGCCGGCTGGAGATCGGGCTGGGGTCGGCCGTGTCGGTCCTGCTCTTCGTCTGCGTCCTGCTGATCTGCTTCATCGCCATCAAGGTGTTCAAGGTCGACCTGGCCCGAGCGAGGGGTGAAGGCTGATGGGCGCGATGACGCGCAAGGAGAAGACGCTCTGGTACGTGGGGGCGCTGGTCATCGTGCTGTACGCGGTGGTCCCGGTCGCCTACATCGTCTCGATGAGCTTCAAGTCCGAGGCGGCGCTGTCGGACAAGCAGTTCTTCCCGTCCCAGTGGACCTGGGCGAACTACGACGGCATCTTCCGCGGCAACGGTTCGGACCTGTTCCTGCCGGCGCTGCGGAACTCGATCGTCACCTGCCTCGCGGCGACGCTCATCGCGGTCGTCCTGGCGATGTTCGCGGCCTACGCCATCGCCCGGCTGAACTTCCCGGGCAAGCGCATGGTCCTCACCAGCGCGCTGGCCGTGGCGGTGTTCCCCGTCATCACGATGGTGACGCCGCTGTTCAACCTGTGGCGGCAGATCGGCCTGTACGACACGATCCCGGGCCTCATCATCCCCTACCTCGCGCTGACGCTGCCGATCTCGATCTGGACCATGTCGGCGTTCTTCCGCGGCATCCCGTGGGACATGGAGCAGGCGGCCCAGGTCGACGGGGCCACGAGCTGGCAGGCGTTCCGCAAGGTCATCGTCCCGCTCGCGGCGCCCGGGGTGTTCACCACCGCGATCATCGCGTTCTTCATCGCGTGGAACGACTTCGTCTTCGGCATCTCGCTCACGTCGACCTCGCGGGCCCAGCCCGTCCCGGCGGCGCTGTCGAGCTTCACCGGGTCGAGCTACTTCGTCCAGCCGACGGGGGCCATCTCGGCGGCCGCCGTCATCGTCACCATCCCCGTCGTGCTCCTGGCGCTGGTCTTCCAGCGCCGCATCGTCGCGGGTCTCACCAACGGCGCGGTCAAGGGCTGACGCAGGAAAGGGTTCCGAACATGGCTCGCATCGAACTCAAGAACATCGTCAAGAAGTACGGCGACGGCTTCCCGGCCGTCAACGACGTCAGCCTCGACATCGCCGACGGCGAGTTCGTCATCCTCGTCGGCCCGTCGGGGTGCGGGAAGTCGACGCTGCTGCGGATGATCGTCGGACTGGAGGACATCACCGACGGGGACCTGCTCATCGACGGCAAGCGCGTCAACGACCTCGCCCCGCGCGACCGCGACCTGGCGATGGTGTTCCAGAACTACGCGCTCTACCCGCACCTGACGGTGGGGGAGAACATCGCCTTCCCGCTGCGTCTGAACCACTCCAAGGTCCCCGAGAGCGAGATCAAGGAACGCGTCCAGCGCGCGTCGGACATGCTCGAGCTCAACGAGCACCTCGACCGCAAGCCGGCGAACCTCTCCGGCGGGCAGCGCCAGCGCGTCGCGATGGGCCGTGCGATCGTCCGGGACGCCAAGGCGTTCCTCTTCGACGAACCGCTGTCCAACCTCGACGCCAAGCTGCGCGGCCAGATGCGCACCGAGATCGCGCGCATGCAGCGCTCCCTGGCCACCACCACGGTCTACGTCACCCACGACCAGACCGAGGCCATGACCCTCGGCGACCGCGTCGCCGTCCTGCGCAAGGGCGTCCTGCAGCAGGTGGCGAGCCCGCGCGAGCTGTACGAACAGCCCGTCAACCTCTTCGTCGCGGGCTTCATCGGCTCCCCGCCCATGAACTTCCTGCCGGCGCGGGTCTCCGGCACGACGCTGCAGCTGCCGTTCTGCGAGGTGCCGCGGCCCGAGGCGGTGGACGGGTCCTACGAGGGCAAGCTGCTCATCGTCGGCGTGCGGCCGGAGCACTTCGACGACGCCGAGGTCACCGACGCGCCCGAGGGCGCCGCCACGTTCCAGGCGGACGTCGACGTCACGGAGTGGCTGGGCAACGAGCTGTACGCCTACATCCCCTTCGAGGCGGCCGACGAGACGAAGCAGCAGCTCGCCGAGCTCGACCGCGAGCTCGACGGCGAGAGCCTGCGCTCCCAGCTCGTCGTGACGCTCGACGCCATGAGCGGCGTGCGCGACGGCGACACCGCGACGCTGTGGTTCGACCCGAAGCGGATGCACGTCTTCGACCCCACGACGGGTGTGAACCTGACGCGCGACGAGGCCAAGGCGAAGAAGATCGGGGAGCAGTCCGAGGCGCTGCGCAAGCGGTCGCTGGAGCGGGCGCAGTCCAACGAGGGCCGCACGCCGGCGCACGCCGCCTCCTGACGGGTCGCTCGCGGGGGGACCTCGTTGACGCATCCGGCTCGTTCTACGAGCCCGATGCGTCAACGAGCCCACCCCCGGAGGGCGACGCAGAAGCGCTGCGTAGACCCGTTGTGACGCTGCGTCGACGGCGCGACGGCGAGGGGGGGAGGATCCCCGGTCCTGTCCGACGTCCCGGTTAACGTACGCGCACGAGTCCTCCACACGGTCGGCTCGAGGCGCGAACGGGTGGAGGTGGGTGGTGACGGACCTCGTCGTGCCCGCCGCCGGTCCGTCCGACCACGCCGAGGGTTCCGCGACGACCAGTGCGCCCAGCGACTCCGGGCTCGCCCTCGTCCACGACCCGGCCCACGGCCTGACGGTCACCGTCCGACGCCACCTCGACAACGCCCCCGTGCCGGAGTGGCGCGCCCTCGTCCAGCAGGCCGGGCAGCCGCCGTTCACCGGCCCTGACTGGCTGCGGGCCGTGCACGCCCACGTCGGACGGGGTGAGCCGCTGCTCGTCAGCGTCCGCAGCGACGGCCGGTTGCTCGCCTTCGGGGCGTTCGCGCTCCTCGGCGGCCCGCGTCCCCTGCTGACGTTCCTCGGCGCGGGCGGCAGCGACTACGCGGCGGTCCTGACCGACCCCGACGCGGACGTCCCCGCCGTCCGGCTCGTCGCCGCCGTCCTCGACGCCGCGGTCCGCGAGGCGCCGGGGGCGTTCCTCGACCTCGAGCAGGTGCCCGCCGCGGGGGAGCTGACCGGTCACGTGGACGCGTGGGCGCAGGCCCGTGGGTACCGCGTCCGGGCGCTGCCGCAGGCGACCGTGCACAGCGTCCGTCTGCCGGCGACGGTCGAGGAGTACGACGCCGCGCTGGGGCGGCACGCACGGCACGAGGAGCGTCGGCAGTGGCGGCGGCTGGCCGAACTGGGCGAGCTCGTCGTCGCCGACGACCTCCTGGAGACCGTCACCGCGCTGCGCGCGCAGGACCCCGAAGCCGCCGCCGACCGGCTCGAGGAGCTGGTGACGGAGCTCGCCGAGGTGGACGACGCCCACCCGCACGCCGAGCACCGCCGCCGCCCCTGGCGCGGGGCGTCGGGCCGCACGCTCACCGAGGTGCTGTGGACGGCCCCCGCCGGCACGGTCCAGCTGTCCGGGCTGCGCGTCGACGGCGAGCTCATCGCCTACGCCTTCTGCCTGGCCGGTCCGGTCGCGCTGCACGGCTACGTCCAGAGCTACCGCGGGCGGTTCGCCCCGACGGGGCCGGGGACGCTGCTGCTCCTGCGGCTGTGCCGCCGCGCCGTCCTCTCGGGGTACCGGGAGCTGGACCTGCTGCGCGGGGACGAGGCCTACAAGCGCCGGTTGCGGCCGGTGCCGCACACGACCGTGCGGCTCGTCCTGACGCCGTCCGGGCGGGACGCCCTGCCCGCCCTGGCCGACCGCTTCGCGCTGCTGCGCCGGACCTACCGCGACGAGGTGCGCCGCTCCGAGCGCCTGGACCGGTCGTGGACGGCGCTGGCCGGTGCCGTGGAACGGTTCCGCGACGACGTGGGTCGCCGGACGGTCCGGGCGCGGGTGAAGCTACCCGCCCCACGCCTGCCGCGGGGCCGCCGCGGCCGGTGACAGCGGCGGCCGCCGGTGCGCCTTGACGAGGAAGACGAACAGCACGACGAGCCCGACGACGGCGACCACGAGGTGCACGAGGTCGCTGCTGGAGGAGTCCCACGTCGCGTGCAGCGCGACGGCCAGGACGTAGGCGCCGAGGAACGCCCACACGGCCCGGCCGCGGCGCCGCGCCGAGGGGATGCGCCACAGCATCGCGACGGTCATGCCGGTCCAGGCGATGTGGCAGGCCGGGGAGAGCAGTCCGCGCAGCAGCAGCTCCTCGTCCACGGCGGCGATGCTGCGGGCCCGCAGGAGCTCCTGGAAGCCGTACCCCATCGTCTCCAGCGTCGCGAAGCCCATGCCGGAGGCGACCCCCACGACGACGCCACCGCGCGGGTCGCGGGGTCGCAGGACGAGGAAGATCACGAGCGGCACGAGCAGCTTCGCGAACTCCTCGATGATCCCCACGAACAGCATGGGGATCGCGCCCAGGGTCCGCAGGGTGTCGAACTCCAGCGTCCCGGCCGTCACCGTGCCGACGATGCCGCCGGCGATGGCGACCGAGGCCACGAGCCAGCCGCGGACGGCCGGACCCCGGGCGCCCGCCTCCGCGAACGCGAGCACGCTCACCGGGACGGTGATGGCTCCGATGAGCAGCAGCGAGGGGAAGAAGTTGAGGTTCTCCGTCCGCACCATGACGCGGAGCACGACGACGTAGGCGACGACCCCCGCCACGAGCACCCCCAGCCACGCCAGCCGTGCGAGGCGGCGGAACCGCGGGGACGCTGGGGGAGCGGCGGAGGGCGACACGCCCGACAGCGTGGCGCAGCTACGCGCGCGCTGACAACTCGGCCCTGGTCGGCGGGTTGGCGCCCGCCCGCGAGCACGTGATGGACGCCGAGGCCACGGCTGTGCGGACGAGGGACTCCAGCGTTCCGAGCCCGAGGTGGCGCAGCCGGGGCAGCGCCTCGCCGCCCAGGAGGTCGTGCTCGGCCAGGGCGTGCAGCAGCCCGGACATGAAGGCGTCGCCCGCGCCCACGGTGTCGACCACGTCGACGCGGGGGGCCGGGACGTGCAACGTGCCCGCGCCGGACACCGCGACGGCCCCGGCGCCGCCGCGCGTCACGACGACGAGGGCCGGGCCGCAGCCCTGCCACCGGTGCGCGACCTCCTCGACGTCCTGACCGGGCAGCAGCCACTCCAGGTCCTCGTCGGAGGCCTTGACGACGTCGGCGGCCGCGACGAACTCCTCGACGCGGGCCAGCGCCGCGGCGGGGGAGTCGAAGAACGCGGGGCGCACGTTCGGGTCGTAGCTCGTCGTGGCCCGCCCCCGCACCGAGCGCAGCAGCTCCAGCGCCGTCGTGGCGCCGGGGTCGACGGCAGCGCCGATGGACCCGGTGTGCAGCAGGGCCAGGTCCGCCGGCAGGGGGGTCTCCGGCACCCGCCACACGAGGTCGAACTCGTAGGAGGCCTTGCCCTCGGCGTCCACCTCGGCCCGCGCCACCGGCGTGCGGTCGGCGTCGACGGCGCCCGGCAGCAGCCGCACCCCGCCCTCGGCGAGGTGCTCGGACAGCAGCTTCCCGTGCGCGTCGTCGCCGAACCGCGTGAGCAGTGCGACGTCGTGCTCCAGGCGGCCCAGCCCGTAGGCGACGTTCAGCGGCGATCCGCCCGGGTGCTCGGTGCTGCTGTCCTCCCCGGCGCGGTGGACGACGTCGACGAGGGCCTCGCCGAGGACGACGGCGGACCGGTGGGACGCCACGGGTGCCGCCATCAGCGCGGCCCGGTGAAGTCGATGGCGGAGTAGGCCTGCAACTTGGACAACCGGTGCTCGCTCTCGACCTTGCGGATGGTGCCGGACTTGCTGCGCATGACGATGCTCGACGTGGAGATCGTGTCGCCGCGGTAGCGGACGCCGTCGACGAGCTCACCGTCGGTGATGCCTGTGACGACGAAGTACACGTTGTCGCTGGCCACGAGCGTGGCGGTGTCCAGGACGGCGTCGAGGTCGTGACCGGCGTCGATCGCCTTCTGCTTCTCGACGTCGTCGCGCGGCCACAGCCGGCCCTGGATGGCGCCGCCGAGGCAGTGCATGGCGCAGGCCGTGATGATGCCCTCCGGTGTGCCGCCGACACCGAGGAGCAGGTCGACGCCCGTGCCCTCGCGGGCGGCCATGACGGCACCGGCGACGTCGCCGTCGGAGATGAACTTGATGCGGGCGCCCGCGTCGCGGACCTCCTGGGCCAGCTGCGCGTGCCGCGGCCGGTCGAGGATGCAGACCGTCACGTCCTCAACCCAGCGCTTCTTCGCGCGGGCCAGCCGGCGGATGTTCTCGCGCACGGGCAGCCGGATGTCGACGACGTCCGCGGCCTCGGGCCCGACGGCGAGCTTGTCCATGTAGAACACGGCGCTCGGGTCGTACATCGTGCCGCGCTCGGCGACGGCGAGGACGGCGACCGCGTTGGGCATGCCGCGGGCCGTGAGCGTGGTCCCGTCGATCGGGTCGACGGCGACGTCGCAGTCGGCGCCGCTGCCGTCACCGACCCGCTCGCCGTTGTAGAGCATCGGGGCGTTGTCCTTCTCACCCTCGCCGATGACGACCGTGCCGTTCATCGAGACGGTGCCGATGAGCGTGCGCATGGCGTTGACGGCCGCACCGTCGGCCTTGTTCTTGTCGCCCCGCCCCACCCAGCGGCCACCGGCCATGGCGGCGGCCTCGGTGACCCGGACCAGTTCCATGGCGAGGTTGCGGTCGGGGGCCTCGTCGGCGACGGCGAGGGCGGGCGGCAGTGAGGTGTGGGACGTGTTCTGGGCCATGGCGTGGGACCTCCTGGGCGACGTGGAGCTACGGGTCGGCGCTGCGGGATCCGGTGCCCCCGGGCGGGCGGCCGGCGACGCTCGGAAGCGTCGGGCGACTCTATCCGTCACCATGGGGGCGTGAGCACGACCGGTCAGCCCTCCGAGAGTCCGTCCGTCGCGCCGGGGGAGGACCCGCGCGGGGTGCCGCGGCAGCGCCACTCCGGCGGCAACGTGCGCTCCATGGTCATCTCGATGGCGCTCATCCTCGCGATGGTGCTCGTCGTCGTCTGGCTCATCCCGCGCCCCAACGCGATCGAGCAGCCCGCCGTCGACGTCGCCAACGCCGCCGAGGGCGCCGCCTCGCAGCTGCCCTTCGCCCCCCTCGTCCCCGACGGCCCGCAGGGCTGGACCCCGACGTCGGCGAACGTCAACCGCTCCACCGACGGCGTCGTGACGTGGCACATCGGCTACCGCACCGACGACGGGAAGTACCTGGCCCTGGAGACCGCGCGCGACACCACGCGCACCTGGCTGCGGGCCCAGACCCAGAGCGGCGACGCGCAGGGTGAGCAGACCATCGACGGCCAGTCGTGGCAGCGGTACCTGCAGCCGGACCGCGAGCGCTACAGCCTCGTGCGCACCCAGGACGGGCAGACGCTGCTCGTGACGGGGGAGGGCGGTTACGGCGTGCTCACCGAGCTCGTGCAGGCCGCCGAGGCCGGTTGGACCAAGGCCGGGACGCCCTGGGGCGTGCGCTCGTAGGACCGTCACCGGGTGGCGGCGCCTCGGCCCCCCCCGGGACGCCGTGGAGGCGGTGCACGCGGACCGTCGTCGTCGAGGCCGCGTCCTGACCTCCGCGGTCGTCGAGGACGGAGCCGACGGTGACTGCGACGCGGACCGTCTCCGCGGAGAGGTCCCCACTGCTCCCGAGGTGATCGACCTCGAGGTGGTTCCTGGAGGCCAACAGCCGTTGCCCTGACGCGACGACGTCGTGGTCATCTCGCGGACAGAGCGGGCTTCGAGTCGTCCGTTCGTCTGCAGCGTGGTTCCGGCCCCCGGCACCGTCCTCGTGTCGACGGCCGCGGCGGCACCGTCCGCTGGAGTGGCACGTTCCAACCCACTCGTCTGCTCCTGACGGATTGCAACGCACCACTTCCCGGGGCGGCGCGGTCCGCGTGGTGACCTCGCGGTCGAGCGCCAGCCCCAGCACGACAGGGGATGCACCGCCTGCTGACGCCAGCATGCGTGGAGCGGTCACGACCTGCTGTCGTCGTCCTGGTGTGACGTCGACGTCTGGGCAGGAGGGGCCACGGAAGACACTGGGGTGGCTTCGACACGGAGGGTGATGCGGACCCAGGCCTTGCCGGGGAGGACCTCGACCACCTGCGTGGGCTCTCCCAGCAGGTGGAGGTCCTGCTGCTGCGCCTGCCGGCGCAAGAGGGCGTGAGAGGCACGCACCACGCCGAGGCGGTCGTTCTGCCACCGGGCGCGAGCAACCGTGCTGGCCACTACGAGGTGTCGTTCGTCGCTCATGAGCTGCTCTCGGTCAGAGCGTCGGTGATCACTGACCACTCGTGCGCGCAAGGAGCAGCGCCACGTCTGACGACCGTTCCGCAGAAGCGACACGCTCATCATCCACCGCCGGTACCTGAACCGCCCGTCCGTGTGCTCGTCGTCGAGCAGACGCAAGACCACGACCTCCGCCTGCGCCGTCGAGGGCATCGAGGACGAGCTGGGCCGGGAGCCGGGCATGGTGCACCCCTGACGTGAACCGCGGTCGTCGAGCAGCCCCTGTCCGGGTCTGGCAACCTGTCGCTCTAGACATGACGAGCGGGTCTGATCAGCCCTGGAGAGGATGCGCGCGTGGAGTCCGCGGACCCGTCCACCCAGCGGCTGAGCGAGTCCCCCCTCGGCCACTTGCCCACCCAGCTGCCGCCGGAGGTTCCCTTCGCGGACGAGCCCGACGAGGTCTTCGACCGCTACGCCCGCCTGGTCCGCGCCGCGCTGGGCGTGCCCGTGGGTCTGGTCAGCCTGGTCAGCACCGACGGGCAGGCCTTGCCCGGAGCCGAGGGACTGCCGGCCTTCTGGCAGCGGGTGCGCTGCACCGGCCTGTCGCACTCCTTCTGCCAGTACGTGGTCGCCCACGACGCTCCTCTGGTGGTGCGGGACGCGCGTGAAGATCCCGTCCTGGCCGACAACCTCGCCATCGACGACCTCGGCGTCATCGCCTACGCCGGCTTCCCCCTGCACGACCCTGACGGCAACCCCGTCGGGTCGTTGTGCGCCATCGACACCCAGCCCCGGGACTGGACCCGCCACGAGCTGGACATCCTGGCCGACCTGGCCGCCACCGCCTCCCGGGAGCTGACGCTGCGCCGGGCGACCCTGCAGGTCGGCACGTCCCGGCACGCCGAGCAGGCAGCGACCGAGCAGGTCACCCAGATCATCGAGTCCATGGCCATGGGCTACCTCCTGATGGACCACGACTGGCGCATCGACTACGTCAACACCCAAGGACGACGGATCCTGGGTGCCGCCGGTCAGGATGTCGCCGGTCAGGTGCTGTGGGAGCTGTTCCCCGCCACCACCGGCACCCTCTACGAGACCAACTGCCGCCGAGCGGTGCAGACCGGTCGGGTGGTGTCCTTCGACGCCTACCACCCCGCTCCGCTGAACACCTGGTTCGAGGTCCGCGCCACCCCCACGCCCGGTCCGGCGGGTACGGGTATGGCGCTCTACTTCCTCGACGTCAGTGCCCGCCACGACGCCGAGGCCGCCGCCCGGCGCTCCGAGGAGCGGCTGTCCGCGCTCGGGCAGGTCGCCCTCGCCCTGGCTCAGGGCGAGGACATCGACGACCTGGTCACCACCATGGCCGAGCGGGGCCTGACCGCCTTGGGCGCCGACGGGGGCTCGGTGGCCGTTCCCGACCCCGAGGACGCCGACCAGCTGTTGTCCTACATCACCGCCAACGTCGGTGAGGGCACCCGCGCGGACTTCGGTCGCCTGCCCCTCACGGCCCCGGCGCCGGTGACCCTCGCCGCCCGCACCGGTGAGCGGGTGCTGCTGCGCGACGCAGCGGAGTGCGCGGCGATGTCGCCGCTGGTGCTGGCCTCCAACGCCGCGACCGGCTGCCAGGCGTGGGCCTCCATCCCCCTGCGCGCCGACGACGAGGTCATCGGGGTGCTGACCGCCGGCTGGGCGCAGGCGCAGACCTTCCCCCCGGAGCAGCTGGAACTGCTGGACACCTTCGCCGCCCAGTGCGCGCAGGCCCTGCAGCGGTTGCGTTCCCGCGACGCCGAACGGGCCTCCTCGCAGGTCGCCCGTGTCTCGGCCGAGCGTCAACAGGCCCTGGTCGTCATCGCCCACGCCCTGGCCAGTGCCCAGGACCAGGACGCGGTGCTGGCCGTCTTGGGAGAGCAGGGCCGCGACCTGTTGGAGGCCAACGGCTGCGGGCTGTGCCTCCTCGAGGACGACAGCACCCACGTCGTCACTCTCACCACCGACAGCTACGCCGAGGTCCGCACCACCGTCCAACGGGTGCCGGCCGACTTCCCCCTGCCCGCCATCCGCAGCGCGGCGACCGGGGTCAGCTACTTCCTGTCCGACCGGCGCCAGACCGAAGCGGCCTTCCCCGGCTCGGAGCGGATCTACACCGGTGCCGGGGTGCAGGCCTCCGCGGCCGTACCGCTGGTGGTGCGTGGGTACCTGCTGGGGTGCTTGTCCGTGGGCTTCGCCACCGAACGCACCTGGACCGAGCCGGAGCAGGCCCTGCTGGAGGCCTTCGCGGCCCTGACCGCTCAGGCCCTGGAGCGCATCACCGCTCACGAGGCCGAGGTGGCCGCGAGCACCGAGGTCGCCCGCTTCTCCGAGACCCTGCAGCGGTCCCTGCTGACCAGCCCACCCGAACCCGACCACCTGCACATCGCGGTGCGCTACTCGCCCGCCGGGCAGGAAGCCCAGGTCGGCGGGGACTGGTACGACGCGTTCATCACCGCCGACGGTGCCACCAGTCTGGTCATCGGCGACGTCACCGGCCACGACCGCGTCGCGGCCGCAGCGATGGGGCAACTGCGCAACCTGCTGCGCGGTATCACCTACGCCGCCAGCGACCCACCCGCAGCGATCCTCACGACCCTCGACCACGCCGCCCACGACCTGGACGTGGACACCACCGCCACCCTCGTCCTGGCCCGCATCGAGCAGACCCCCGAGCAGCGGCGCACCGGGGAGCGGCTGCTGCGGTGGTCCAACGCCGGCCACCCGCCCCCGCTGCTGGTCCACCCCGACGGCACCGTGGCCTTCCTGGAGACCCCGGCGGACCTGATGCTCGGCGTGGCGCCCGAGACCGCCCGTCACGACCACCAGGTGGTCCTCGAACCTGGCTCCACGCTGCTGCTCTACACCGACGGGCTCATCGAACGACGCGGTTCCACGCTCCCGGAAGGGATGGACTGGCTCGCGGGGGCGGTCACCGGGCTGGCTGACGTCAGCGTCGACGAGCTCTGCGACGAGCTGCTGGCCCGGGTCGGGAACCAGGTCGAAGACGACGTCGCCCTGCTCGCCGTCCGGGCCTACCCCGAAGATCGACCACGCCCGGTGGAAGCCGGACCTGGGTACGACCCGCGCGAAGCCCCGACCGTGGACCTCGCCGCCCCCGGAACCACGTCCCGGCCGGCCACCGCGGGTTCCACCTCGGGCGATCCCGTGGACCCCGTCCTCACCGACGCCGAGGAGACTCAGCCGGACTCAGGGGACTCGGGTGAGCACCACCGCCGGGCCGTGCTGCTGCTGGATCCCGAACCGGCCGCCGTCGGGCGGGCGCGGAACTTCGTGCACGACCACTGCTGTCGGCTGACGGAGTGCGGAGACCTGTGCGACACCCTGACGCTGCTCGTCAGCGAGGTGGTGACCAACGCGATCCTGCACGGGCGCAGTCAGGCCCGACTGCTGGTCGAGGCCACCTCGCGGACGGTGCGGGTCGAGGTCAGCGACGACAACTCGCGCCACCCGGTGCTGACCGCCAGCGATCCCGATGCCCTGGACGGGCGCGGTCTGGCCATGATCGACATGCTGGCCACCGCGTGGGGCGTCCGCGACGAGCAGGTCGGCAAGACGGTGTGGATGGAGCTGCACGCCGACGGATGACCGCCTCACACCGCTGCACCTGACGACGCACGTCGCCACGGCACGACTCCACGGTCGTCCCGCGTGGTGCGCGAGAGCCCCACAGCACCACCGCGGCAGTCCGACGGCCGGGCGGGCCCCGACCTCGAGGGGCGGGAGCGGCTCACTCCTCGTCGGCGTCGCTCCCGCGGGCCGCGTCGAGGCGCTCGCGGGCGCCGTCGAGCCACTGCTGGCAGCGGTCGGCGAGGGCCTCGCCGCGTTCCCACAGCGTCAGGGCCTCCTCCAGGCCGGTGCCGCCGGTCTCGAGGCGGCGCACGACGTCGACGAGTTCGTCGCGGGCCTGCTCGTAGCTCAGCTGGTCCGCGGGCGTGGTGGTCGCGGTCGTCTCCTCGGGCACCCCGGGAGGTTACCCAGCGCCACCGGTGGACCCGTCACCCCGCGGTCGCCGCGACCTCGCCGTCGGCCAGCCGCAGGCGCAGCGCGGTGCCGGCGGGGGCGTCGGCGGGCTCGCGCACGAGGCTGCCGTCCGCACGCTGCACCACGGCGTAGCCCCGCAGCAGCGTCGAGCGGGGCGACAGGGCCCGCACGCTCGTCCGCAGGTGCTCGACGTCGACCGCGGCCCGGTCCAGCCGGGCGCCGAGGGCGCGGCGGCCGCGCTCGCGCAGCCCGTCGACCTCGGCGGCGCGGGTGTCGAGCAGGACGTGCGGCGCGGCCAGGACGGGCCGGCTGCGCAGGGCGGCCAACGCGTGCTCCTCCCGCTCGACGCGCCCCGTGACCGCGCGCCGCGCCCGCGAGCGCAACTGCCGGACCCCGGCGAGCTCCTCGACGACGTCGGGCACGACGAGGCGCGCCGCGTCGGTGGGGGTCGAGGCGCGCACGTCGGCGACGAGGTCGACGAGCGGGGAGTCGACCTCGTGGCCGATGGCCGAGACGACGGGTGTGCGCGCGGCGGCGACGGCCCGCACGAGGGCCTCGTTGCTGAACGGCAGCAGGTCCTCCACGCTGCCGCCGCCGCGGGCCAGCACCACGACGTCGACGGCGGGGTCCGCGTCCAGCTCGGCGAGCGCGGCCACGACCTCCGTCACGGCGTTCGGTCCCTGCACGGCGACCTCGCGCACCTCGAAGCGGACCGCGGGCCAGCGCAGCCGCGCGTTCTCCACGACGTCGCGCTCGGCGGCCGAGGCGCGGCCGCAGACGAGGCCGACCGTGCGGGGCAGGAACGGCAGCGCCTTCTTGCGGTCGGCGTCGAACAGACCCTCGCTGCGCAGCACCCGCTTGAGGTGCTCCAGGCGCGCCAGCAGCTCCCCGACCCCGACGGGCCGCACGTCGTCGGCGGCCAGGCTCAGGGAGCCGCGCTTGGCGAAGAACTCGGGCCGGGCGTGGACCACGACGCGGGTGCCGTGCGCCAGACCGTCCGGGAGGGCATCGCGCAGGCGGGCCAGCACGCGACGGGCGATCGTCACGGGCAGCGACATGTCGGTGTCGGCGTCGCGCAGGGTCACGAAGACGACGGAGGAGCCGGGGCGGTCGGAGACCTGGACGACCTGGCCCTCGACCCACGTCCACGGCATCTTCGCGATGTACGCGTCCATCTTCGCGGCGAGCAACCGGACGGGCCACGGGTTCTCGGCCGTCGTCTCCCCGGCGGTCGTGGGACGGCGCGGCGGCGGATCGGTGGGCACGGTCGGCATCCTCTCCCGCGCCGGGCGCCGCGGGTGAGCCGACCTACCATGGGGCCGTGAGCCAGACCGCGCAGACCACACCCGTCCTCGACGCGACCGACGGGGACGACTGCAACGACACCTCGCTGCTCGGCGCCCCGGCCGAGCGGGCGGCGTGGGACGGCGGCAAGCGCGTCCTGCTCGCTGCCCCGCGCGGCTACTGCGCTGGCGTGGACCGCGCCGTCATCGCCGTCGAGAAGGCCCTCGACCTCTACGGCGCCCCGGTCTACGTGCGCAAGGAGATCGTCCACAACAAGCACGTCGTGCAGACCCTGCAGCAGCGGGGCGCCGTCTTCGTCGACGAGACCGACGCCGTCCCCGAGGGCGCCCACCTCGTCTTCTCCGCCCACGGGGTGAGCCCCGCGGTGCGCGAGGCCGCCGCGGCCCGCTCGCTGCAGACCATCGACGCGACCTGCCCCCTGGTGACCAAGGTCCACAAGGAGGCCGTCCGCTTCGCCTCCCAGGACGCCCGGATCCTCCTCATCGGCCACACCGGCCACGAGGAGGTCGAGGGCACCGCGGGGGAGGCCCCCGAGCACATCACCGTCGTCGACAGCCCCGAGGTCGCCGACACCATCGAGGTCGAGGACAACGGCAACCTCGTCTGGCTCTCGCAGACGACGCTGAGCGTCGACGAGACGATGGAGACGGTGCGCCGGTTGCGCGTCCGGTTCCCGCACCTGCAGGACCCGCCGAGCGACGACATCTGCTACGCCACCTCCAACCGCCAGGTCGCGGTGAAGAAGATCGCCCCCGAGGCCGAACTCGTCATCGTCGTGGGCAGCGCGAACTCCTCGAACTCCGTACGGCTGGCCGAGGTGGCCCTGGACGCCGGAGCCCTTGCGGCGCACCGGGTCGACAACGCCGGCGAGGTCGACTACGCCTGGTTCGAGGGCGTCACGACGGTCGGGCTGACGTCGGGCGCCTCGGTGCCCGAGGTCCTCGTCGAGGAGGTCCTCGCGCTGCTGGCCGACCGCGGCTACGGCGCGGTCGAGGAGGTCACCACGGCCATGGAGGACCTGCAGTTCGCCCTGCCGACCGACCTGCGCCGCGACCTCAAGGCGGCCGGGACCGCCGCCACGACCGCGGGCGGTCGCCGCTCGCTGCCCGTCACCCCCGTCTGAGCGGACTCGGGCCGGATCAGTCGCGCCGGGCCCGCAGCGGGACCACCTGGTCGTCCTGCAGGTCGTCCTGCAGGTCGTCCTGCAGGTCCTCCAGCAGCTCCGGGGCGGTCAGCGGCCGCACGGCGTCCTCGAGCGGGACGAGCGTGGGCAGCGCCTCGTCGGCCAGGTCGAGCTCGCGGATCCGGCGGGCCGAGACGAGGACGCGCCGTTCCAGCGTCCCCACGAAGCGGTTGTAGTCCTCCACGGCCCGGTGCAGCGTCCGGCCCAACGACGTGGTGTGCCCGCCGAGGGTGCCGAGCCGCTCGTAGAGCTCGCGGCCGACGTCGAACAGCTCGCGGGCGTGCCCGGCGACGGCGTCCTGCTGCCACGTCAGCGCCACCGTCCGCAGCAGGGCCAGCAGCGTCGTCGGCGTCGCCAGCACCACCCGGCGCGACATGGCGTGCTCCAGCAGCGTCGGGTCCGCCTCGCACGCCGCCGCCAGGAACGCCTCCCCGGGCACGAAGCAGACGACCACGTCGGGGGAGTCCTCGACCGCGCTCGGGTACTCCTTGGCCGCGAGCGCGTCGACGTGGCCGCGGACGGCGCGGGCGTGGGCGAGCAGCTCGCGGCGGCGCTCGCCGTCCTCGGCGGCCTCGCCCGCGCGCAGGAACGCGGCCAGCGGCGCCTTCGCGTCGACGACGACGTGCTTGCCGCCGGGGAGGTTGACGACGAGGTCGGGGCGCACGGTCCGGCCGCCGCGGGTGGTGAGCGTCGTCTGCTCCTCGAAGTCGACGCGGTCGAGCATCCCGGCGTGCTCCACGACGCGGCGCAGCTGCACCTCGCCCCAGGACCCGCGCGAGCTGGAGGCGCGCAACGCCCCGGCCAGGGACGCCGTCTGGTCGCGCAGGGCGTCGGTGCCCGCGGCGACCGAGCGCAGCTGCTCGGACAGGCGCGCGTACTGCTGGACCCGGTCGCGCTCCAGCGCCGCGACCTGCGCCTCGACCCGCTGCAGCGTCGCCGCGACGGGGGTGACCGTCGCCGTCAGCTCGTGGCCGGCGCTGACGCGGTCCTCCAGCTCCTCGACGCGGTCGCGCAGCAGGTCCCGCTCGGTGCGCAGCGCGGCCTCCACGGGCGCGGCCCGGCCCCGCAGGACCCACCGCAGCAGCAGCGCACCCGCGACGAGCCCCACGAGGAGACCGACGAGCAGACCGAGCACCAGCGAGACCGCGTCCATGCCGGGGACTGTGCCAGTCCCCTCCGACACCGCCTCGCACCCCGCCCCCTCGGGCACGGGGGTGCCGGGCCCGGGCGGGTAGGCTCCCGTTCCCGTGGCTCTCACCATCGGCATCGTCGGACTGCCCAACGTCGGCAAGTCCACGCTCTTCAACGCACTGACCGAGAACGACGCGCTCGCGGCGAACTACCCGTTCGCCACGATCGAGCCGAACGTCGGCGTCGTGGCCCTGCCCGACCCGCGGCTCGACCGGCTCGCGACGGTCTTCGGCAGCGAGAAGACGGTCCCGGCCACCGTGTCGTTCGTCGACATCGCCGGGATCGTCAAGGGGGCCAGCGAGGGCGAGGGCCTGGGCAACAAGTTCCTCGCCAACATCCGCGAGGCGGACGCGATCTGCCAGGTCACGCGCGCCTTCGCCGACCCGGACGTCGTGCACGTCGCCGGCGCGGTCGACCCGGCCGACGACATCGAGACGGTGCACACCGAGCTCGTCCTGGCCGACCTGCAGACCCTCGAGCGGGCCGTCCCGCGCCTGGAGAAGGAGGTCAAGGGCAAGAAGGCCGACCCGGCCGTGCTCAAGGCCGCCGTCGCCGCGCAGGCCGTCCTGGACTCGGGCCGTCCCCTGTCGGCCGCCACGGCCGCCGACGACGTCGACGTGCCGCTGCTCAAGGAGCTCGGCCTGCTGACGACCAAACCCTTCCTCTACGTCTTCAACGTGGACGAGACCGTCCTGGGCGACGAGGCCCGCAAGGAGGAGCTGCGCGCGCTCGTCGCCCCGGCCGAGGCCGTCTTCCTCGACGCCAAGCTGGAGTCGGAGCTCGCGGAGCTGTCGGCCGAGGAGGCCGCCGAGCTGCTGGAGTCGGTCGGCCAGACCGAGTCGGGCCTGGACCAGCTCGCCCGGGTCGGCTTCGACACGCTGGGGCTGCAGACGTACCTGACGGCGGGTCCGAAGGAGTCGCGCGCCTGGACGATCCACCGCGGCTGGACGGCGCCGCAGGCCGCCGGGGTCATCCACACCGACTTCCAGCGCGGCTTCATCAAGGCCGAGGTCGTCTCCTTCGAGGACCTGCTGGCCGCCGGGTCGATGGCCGAGGCGAAGGCCGCGGGCAAGGTCCGCATCGAGGGCAAGGAGTACGTCATGGCCGACGGGGACGTCGTGGAGTTCCGCTTCAACGTCTGACCAGACGTCTGAACCGCCCCGGAACGGTCCGTTCCTGTCCGTCGTGAAACACGACGGAAACACTCAGGACCCGTGCTGGAAACGATTCTGTCTCGATTCTCCCACGAAGGCCGGAACGGCTGGGTCGAAGGCGGGGAGTGCGCCATGCTCGGGGGGCGGTGAGGTCGACGGGGATCTCACCGCTCAGACGTCTCCTGGCCGGTCGACCGCGCGGACGAGGTCCCGCGGTGGCCAGACCGACACCACATCGTTACCTCGGGGTCCGTTCCCGGGGGTCACGCCCCTGACCTGCGACAACGTGTCATCCTGAGGGCACGGTCGGTGATGGCTGGGGGTGTGCAGTGCCCCCGCGGGGGAGGAGACTGGGGGTGCCCCACGCTTTCGGCGTCCCCCGCCGTTCACGGACGTCCGGAAATGCGTTGACCGGGTGTTAACGTGCTGCCCGACCTGTAGAGGTGGACATCCTGCTCGTCAGGAGTCGCCGTAGATGGGCAACCTGCCCACCCAGTTCCGCTTGCGAGGAGGAGTTCCACCTTGAGCAGCTTCGAGAAGGACGAGCGCCGGGCCGTCGAGCGCATCGGTGTCGTCACCGGCGGCGTGCAGTCCCCGTTCAGCCGCCGCAACGGCCTCAAGGGCGCCCTGGGCATCGCCGCCCTGACGACCCTCGCGGCCTGCGGTGGCGGCAACGACGACGGCAGCGGCTCGGGTGACAACGCCTCCGGCGCGACGGGTGGCGCGGTCGTCGTCAACGGCACGGAGCCGCAGAACCCGCTCGTCCCGACCAACACCAACGAGGTCGGTGGCGGTCGCCTGCTCGACTCGCTGTGGGCCGGGCTCGTCTACTACAAGGCCGACGGGACCCCCGAGAACGACGTCGCCGAGTCGATCGAGTCGAGCGACGCGCAGAACTACACCATCAAGATCAAGTCGGGCCAGAAGTTCTCCGACGGCACCGCGGTGACCGCCAAGTCCTTCGTCGACGCGTGGAACTACGGCGCCCTGGGCACCAACGCGCAGCTCTCGAGCTACTTCTTCGAGCCCGTCGAGGGCTACAAGGAGGTCCAGAGCGAGCCGCCGACCGCCCAGACCCTGTCCGGCCTGGCGGTCGTCGACGACACCACCTTCACCGTCAAGCTGGTGCAGCCGGAGTCCGACTTCCCGCTGCGCCTGGGCTACTCGGCCTTCTACCCCCTCCCGGAGTCCGCCTACGCCGACATCAAGGCGTACGGCGAGAACCCGGTCGGGAACGGGCCGTACAAGCTCAAGGAGAAGGGCGCCTGGCAGCACAACGTCCGGATCGACTTCGTCCCGAACGACACGTACACCGGGCCCCGCAAGGCGGCGAACGACTCGCTCGCCTTCGTCTTCTACGAGACCTACGACGCGGCCTACTCGGCGCTGCAGGGCGGGGACCTCGACGTCCTCGACAACATCCCCAGCTCCGCGCTGCTCACGTACACCGACGACCTCGGCAAGCGCGCCGTCAACCAGCCGGCCGCCGTCTTCCAGTCCTTCTGCATCCCCGAGGGCCTCGAGGGCTTCGGTGGCGACGAGGGCAAGCTCCGCCGCCAGGCGTTCAGCTACGCGTTCGACCGCGCGCAGGTCTGCAAGGCCGTCTTCAACGACACCCGCACCCCGGCCAAGGACTTCACGTCCCCGGTCATCGCGGGCTACTCCGAGACGGTCGCGGGCAACGAGGTGCTGTCCTACGACGCGGCCAAGGCCAAGCAGCTGTGGGAGCAGGCCAACGCCATCAAGCCGTGGAACGGCAGCACGTTCACCATCGCCTACAACAGCGACGGCGACCACCAGGCGTGGGTCGACGCGGTGACCGCGAGCATCCGCCAGGTGCTGGGCATCCAGGCCGAGGGCAAGCCGTACCCGACCTTCGCGCAGATCCGCACCGAGATCACCAACCGGACGATCAAGGGCGCCTTCCGCACCGGCTGGCAGGCCGACTACCCGGGTCTCTACAACTTCCTGGCACCGCTCTACGCCACGGGCGCCGGCTCGAACGACGGGGACTACTCGAACCCGCAGTTCGACGCGCTCCTCGACAAGGCGGCCGGCACGACCGACCAGGACGCGGCCAACAAGATCCTCCAGCAGGCGCAGACGATCCTGTTCGCCGACCTGCCCGTGATCCCGCTGTGGTACTCCAACGCCAGCGGCGGCTACGGCGAGAAGGCCCAGAACGTGGAGTTCGGCTGGAACAGCGTTCCGCTCTACTACCAGGTCACCAAGTCCTGACGTGAGGTCCGGGGGTGGGTCGTGCCGAGCGCGACCCACCCCCGTTCGCGCGCCGGGACGGCGTCGCGACACTGTGTTCGATCGTGAAGCGCTCGACCGTGAAGGCGGGGGCGGCCACGGAAGGTCGTCCCCCCGAGGAGGCTCGTGATGGGTTGGTACATCGGGCGCCGTCTGTTGCAGATGGTTCCCGTCTTCTTCGGAGCGACGCTCCTCATCTACGCCCTGGTGTTCCTGCTCCCCGGGGACCCGATCCTGGCGCTGTTCGGGGACAAGCCGGTGAGCGAGACCGCGCGGGCGACGCTGACCGCGCAGTACAACCTCGACAAGCCGTTCATCGTGCAGTACCTGCTCTTCCTCAAGGGCATCTTCACCCTCGACTTCGGGCAGTCCTTCTCCGGACAGCCCGTCATCGACCAGATCACCCGGGCCTTCCCGGTGACGATCAAGCTCGCGGTCGTGGCGTTCGTCATCGAGGCCGTCTTCGGCATCGCGTTCGGCTTCATCGCCGGGCTGCGCCGTGGCGGGATCTTCGACTCGACGGTCCTCTTCCTCTCGCTCATCGTCATCGGCATCCCGGTGTTCGTCCTCGGTTTCGTGGGCCAGTACTTCGTCGGCGTCAAGTGGGGCATCGTGCGCTCCACCGTCGGCGGTGACCCCTCGCTCGTCGACCTGCTGCTGCCGGGGACCGTGCTCGGGGCGCTGTCCTTCGCCTACGTGCTGCGGTTGACGCGCAACTCCGTCGCCGAGGGCCTGTCGGCCGACCACGTGCGCACGGCGACGGCCAAGGGGCTGTCGCGGCCGCGGGTCATGACGGTGCACGTGCTGCGCAACTCGCTCATCCCCGTGGTGACCTTCCTGGGCACCGACCTGGGAGCGCTCATGGGGGGTGCCGTCGTCACCGAGGGCATCTTCAACGTGCCGGGGGTCGGGAACCTGCTCTACCAGTCCGTCATCCGGCAGGAGGGTCCGACGGTCGTGTCGGTCGTGACGATCCTGGTGCTCATCTACCTCGTCGCGAACCTCGTCGTCGACCTCCTGTACGCCGTCCTGGACCCGAGGATCCGCTATGTCTGAGCCCACCACCGGACGTCACGCCCAGCCCGGCGGCGCCGTCGTGCGACCCGGCCAGGAGCGCTTCGTCGCGCCGCTGGAGGAGACCCCGCTCGCGGCCGTCGACGCCGTCGACGAGTCCGCGCCCACGGGGGGCCTGTTCTCCGACGCCTGGAAGCAGCTGCGCAAGCGGCCCATCTTCATCGTCGCGAGCTTCATCATCCTGGTGCTCGTCGTCGTCTCGCTGTTCCCGTCGTGGTTCACGTCGACGAACCCGCGCTTCGTGGACCTGTCGGTGGCCCTGCAGGGTCCGTCCGCGGCTCACCCCCTCGGCGTCACGCGGGGCGGCACCGACGTCTACGCCCGGCTGATCTACGGGGCCCGCGCGTCGGTGAGCGTGGGGATCCTCACGACGATCATGGTCGTCGTGTTCGGCGGGGTCGTCGGAGCGCTGGCCGGCTTCTACGGCGGCTGGCTCGACGCGATCCTGTCCCGCATCGCCGACATCTTCTTCGCCCTGCCGCTCATCCTCGGCGCGATCGTGCTGCTGCAGACCATCAAGAGCCGCAACGTCGTGACGGTCGCCCTCACCCTGGCCCTCTTCGGCTGGCCGCAGGTCGCGCGCATCATGCGCGGGGCCGTGCTGCAGGTGCGGTCCAACGAGTACGTCACGGCCGCGAAGTCGCTGGGCCTGTCGCGGATGGCGACCCTCGTCCGGCACGTCGTCCCGAACGCCCTCGGGCCCGTCATCGTCGTCGCGACGATCTCGCTCGGGACGTTCATCGCCGCCGAGGCGACGCTGTCCTTCCTGAGCCTGGGCCTGCCGCCGAACATCGTCTCGTGGGGTGGGGACATCTCCAACGCCCGCGCCACCCTGCGCACCGACCCGATGATCCTGCTCTGGCCGTCGATCGGGCTCTCGATCACGGTCCTGTCCTTCCTCATGCTCGGTGACGCCCTGCGCGACGCCCTCGACCCGAAGGGCCGGACCCGATGAGCCCGCAGAACGCCCCGTCCGCTCCGGTCGACCGGTCCAAGCCGCTCCTGGAGGTCCGCGACCTCGAGGTCGACTTCACCTCCGGCGGTCGGGCCGTCCACGCCGTGCGCAAGGCGAACTTCACCGTGTACCCGGGCCAGACGGTCGCCATCGTCGGGGAGTCCGGGTCGGGCAAGTCGACGTCGGCGATGGCCGTCATCGGCCTGCTGCCGGGGTCCGGCAAGGTCGTCGGCGGTCAGATCCTCTTCGACGGCAAGGACATCGCGCACGCCTCCCACCGGGAGTACGTGTCGCTGCGCGGCACGCACATCGGCATGGTCCCGCAGGACCCGATGTCGAACCTGAACCCCGTGTGGAACATCGGGTTCCAGGTCAAGGAGGCCATCGAGGCCAACGGCATCGCCAAGGGGGCCGCGGCCAAGAAGCGGGCGATCGAGGTCCTCGGCGAGGCCGGCCTCGGCGACGCCGCGCGCCGCTACCGGCAGTACCCGCACGAGTTCTCCGGCGGCATGCGCCAGCGCGCGCTCATCGGCATCGGCCTGGCCTCGCGGCCGCGGCTGCTCATCGCCGACGAGCCGACGTCCGCCCTCGACGTGACCGTGCAGCGGGGGATCCTCGACCACCTCGACTCCCTGACGGCCGACCTCGGCACGGCGGTGCTGCTCATCACGCACGACCTCGGCCTGGCCGCCGAACGCGCCGAGCACCTCGTCGTCATGTACAAGGGCCAGGTCGTGGAGTCGGGCCCGGCGCTGGAGATCCTGCAGGACCCCCGGCACCCGTACACGCAGCGGCTCGTCGCGGCGGCCCCCTCGCTCGCCTCGCGGCGCATGCAGTCCAGCCACCGCGCCGCGATCGTCGAGCAGGCCGAGGTCCGCGCCGAGCAGGTCCACGAGCAGGTCGCGGCCGCGACGCCCGTGGCGGTGCCGGACGCGCCGACGTCCGACGTCATCGAGGTGCAGGGGCTGACGAAGGAGTTCGTCATCCGCGGGGCCGGCGTGCGCGGGGAGAAGCTGCGCGCGGTCGACGACGTCAACTTCGCCGTCCGCCGCGGCACGACCCTGGCCGTGGTGGGGGAGTCCGGTTCGGGCAAGTCCACCGTGGCGCAGATGGTCCTCAACCTGCTGCCCGCCACGTCCGGCAAGGTGCTCTTCGACGGCGTCGACATCACGACGCTGGACCGCAAGCAGCAGTTCGCCTTCCGGCGCCGCGTCCAGCCCATCTTCCAGAACCCGTACGGGTCGCTGGACCCGAGCTGGAGCATCTATTCCTCCGTCGAGGAGCCGTTGCGCGTCCACGGCGTCGGCGACGCCAAGAGCCGGGAGGCGCGCGTGCGCGACCTCCTGGACAAGGTGTCGTTGCCGCAGAGCTCGCTGCGCCGGTACCCCAACGAACTGTCCGGCGGCCAGCGCCAGCGCGTGGCGATCGCCCGCGCCCTGGCGCTGCAGCCCGAGGTGGTCGTCTGCGACGAGGCCGTCTCGGCGCTCGACGTGCTCGTCCAGGGTCAGATCCTGCGGCTGCTCAACGACCTGCAGGCCGAGCTGGGCCTGACGTACCTCTTCATCACGCACGACCTCGCCGTCGTGCGGGAGATCGCCGACGACGTCGTCGTCATGCAGAAGGGGCGGCTCGTCGAGCACGCCAGCGTCGACCAGGTGTTCACCTCGCCGCAGCAGGAGTACACGAAGGCCCTGCTCGAGGCGATCCCCGGCGGCTCGCTGCAGCTGGGGGCCTGACCGCCCGCGCACCCCACCCGGACGGCTCCTGGGAATCCCCCCAGGAGTCGTCCGAGGGGCTGTGCTGCAGCGCCTTCGAGGTCTACGGTGGTCCGATGCACTACATCGCTGTGGTCGTGCTGGCCATCGTCGTCGGCTGCGCCGTCGTGTACTGGCGGACGAGTCCGCGCCACCGGGTGGCGGCCGTCGCCCGCGGTGACCACGGGGACCGTGCGCGGCGCGCCCGTGAGGCGGCCCGACACCACGAGGTGTGACGCTCCTCACCCACGGTGAGCAGCGTCGCGGTGAACGTTCCCGTCGCCGGCGTCGTTGGAGACGATGAGGCCACGAGGTGCCACTCGAGGCCCCACGACGGGAAGGACCAGCACGTTGAGCCAGACGCCGTCCCCGGCGCCCGAGCCCTCCAAGGACCGCGCCGACCGCGCGGCCCGCGTGGCCGCCATGAAGAAGGCCGAGAAGGCGCACGCCCGCCGGCGGCGGATCCTGCTCGTCGCGATCCCGACCGTGGCCGTCCTCGCGGTGGTCGGCGGGGTGACGACGGTGTTCCTCAACCGGCCCCAGCCGCCCTCGCTCGACGCCGTGAAGGTGTACCAGTACGGCGCCGGCGAGCACGTCCAGACGCCCGTGCAGTACAAGGAGAACCCGCCCGTCGGTGGGCAGCACAACCCCGTCTGGCTGAACTGCGGCGTCTACGACAAGCCCGTCGCCAACGAGAACGCCGTCCACAGCATGGAGCACGGCGCCGTCTGGATCACGTACCGGCCGGACCTGCCGACCGCCCAGGTGGACCGCCTGAAGTCGGACGTGTCCGGTGAGTCCTACACCGTCCTGTCCCCGTACGACGGTCTGCCCGCACCCGTGGTGCTCTCGGCGTGGAACCACCAGCTGCCCGTGCAGTCCGCCGACGACCCGCGCATCGAGGCGTTCCTCGCCAAGTACGTCCAGGGTGCCCAGACCCCCGAGCCGGGTGCGCTGTGCTCCAACGGGGTCGGGACGCCGACCGGCTGATGCGTGGGCTCACGGCCCGGCAGGTCCTGCTCGCGGTGGGGGGCCTCGTGGCGGTCCTCGTGCTCGGCGTCCTCGCCGGGCGGGCGCTGCCCACCGCCCCAGGCGCGAACTCCGTCGACGTCGGGTTCTCCCGGGACATGGCCACCCACCACGGGCAGGCCGTCTCGATGTCCTACACGGCCATCCAGCGCGCACCGACCCCCGAGGTGCGCCAGCTCGCCGTCGACATCGCCTCCACCCAGGGCAACCAGGCCGGCCGGATGCAGCAGCTGCTCCTGTCCTGGGACCAGCCGCTGTCGTCCGCGGGGCGTCCCGTCATGGGCTGGATGGCCGGCACCGACCTGCACGCCCGGCACGAGGTCGAGCAGGCGCAGGGGCGGATCATGCCCGGGATGGCGACGGCCGCCGAGATGGCACGGCTGAACTCCGAGACCGGGGAGGCGTTCGAGGTGGACTTCCTGCAGCTCATGCTGCGCCACCACCGCGGGGGCATCGAGATGGCCCAGTTCGGTGCCGCGCACGCCACCACGCCCGAGGTGCGGGACCTGGCGCGGGCCATCGTCGCGAGCCAGGAGGCCGAGTCGCAGCTGTTGACGTCGTACCTCGGTGCGCGGGGCGCGGCCCCGCTGCCGGCCTCGTGAGTCTCCTCGCGGGGGGCCGGCGGTGAGGCTCGTGGTCGGCGCGGCCGTCGTCGACGACCTCGGCGCGCCCACCCGGCTGCTCGCGGCGCGACGCAGCGCACCGCCGGAGCTGGCCGGGAAGTGGGAGCTGCCCGGCGGCAAGGTCGAGGTGGGGGAGACCCCGCAGGAGGCCCTGCACCGCGAGCTCTCCGAGGAGCTCGGCGTCACCGTGCGGTTGGGGGCGGAGGTCGTGCACCCCGACGGCGCGTGGCCGCTGACGGCGGCGCTGCAGATGCGCGTGTGGTGGGCGGTCCTGCTCACCGGGACGCCGGAACCGCTGCAGGACCACGACGAGCTGGGCTGGCTGCAGCGGGGGAGCTGGGCGTCCGTCGACTGGCTGCCGGGGGACGTGCCGCTCGTCGCCGCGATGGAGCAGCTCGCGCGGCTGGAACGCTGACCGGCTCCGGGGCGCCCGCCCCCTCCCCGGTGACGACGACCGTCACCGGGGAGCCGACGTTCCAGCGGGGCTGCGTCAGCGCGAGGCGTCGGCGCCGGGAGCGGGCGGCGTGGCCTCGACGTGCGTGGGGACGGGGCTGTCCCACTCGCGGTCGGCGGCCGTCACGCGCGGGTCGCGACGGTCGCCGCTGCGGCGCTTGGGCGAGGTGATCTTCGGGTCGCGGGCCAGGTCCTTGACGAGGGCGACGGCCATGAACGCCATGATCACCAGGAACGGCGCGGCCGCGATGATCGTGACGTCCTGCAGCGCCTCCAGGCCGCCGGCGAAGAACAGCACGATCGCCACGAGGCCCATGAGCGCACCCCACAGGGCGACGAGCCACTTCTGCGGTTCGTCGACGCCGTAGGAGCTGAGCGAGCCCATGACGATGCTCGACGCGTCGGCGCCGGAGACGAAGAAGATCGCCACGAGGACGACGACGAGCACGGACGTGAACCCGGCCCACGGGAACTGGCCCAGGAACGTGAACATCTGCGACTCCTGGTCGGAGATGCCCGCGATGTCGATGCCGCCGGTGCCGTCCACGAACTTGCGCTGCAGGTCGATGGCCGCGCCGCCGAGCACGGAGAACCACACGAGGCTCACGGCGGTGGGGACGAGCATGACGCCCACGATGAACTCGCGGATGGTGCGGCCCTTGGAGATCTTGGCCAGGAAGGCCCCGACGAAGGGCGTCCACGACACCCACCACGCCCAGTAGAAGAGCGTCCAGGCGCTGAGCCAGTCGGTCCCGCCGAAGGCGCCGGTCCGGGTGGCCATGGTCGGCAGGGCGCTGAGGTAGTTGCCCGCCGAGGCCGGGACGAGGTTGAGCATGAAGACGGTCGGGCCGACCACGAAGAGGAAGAACAGCAGGGCGAGCGCCAGCACCATGTTGGTGTTGGACAGCCACTTGATGCCGCGTTCGATGCCGCTGATGGCCGAGACGATGAAGCAGACCGTCAGGACGGCGATGATGAGGGCCTTGACGGACGTGGAGTTGGGCACGCCGAAGACCTCGGTGAGGCCCCCGTTCATCTGCGCGGCACCCAGGCCGAGGCTGACGGCCGAGCCGAAGAGGGTCGCGAAGATCGCGAAGACGTCGATCACGCGGGCCGCGCTGCGACCGCGGCGGCCGCGCAGCAGCGGGGCGAAGGCCGCGGAGAAGCCGCCGGCGCGCTCCTTGCGGTAGCTGGAGTACGCCAGTGCCAGGCCGACGACGGCGTAGATCGCCCAGGGGTGCAGACCCCAGTGGAAGAGCGAGTAGTTCATGGCCTCGGTCGCGGCGGCCTGGGACCCGGGGGTCTGGTCGTTCTGCGGGACGGTCATGAGGTGCGTCACCGGCTCGGTGACGCCGTAGAACATGAGGCCGATGCCCATCCCGGCGGAGAACATCATCGCGATCCAGGACGCCCGCGAGTGCTCCGGGCGGTCCTCGTCGCGGCCGAGGCGGATGCGCCCGAAGCGGCTGAAGGCGAGCACGAGGGCCAGGACCACGAAGCCCGTCGCGCCGAGGACGAAGGCCCAGCCGAAGTCGCCGACGACGACCTCGAGGGCGGCGTCCGCGCCGGACTTCAGCTGGGTCGGCCAGACCGTGCCGACGAGCAGGAACAGGACGACGACGCTCGCGGCGACCGCGAACGTCCGCTTGTCGACGGGCGGACGTCCGGCAGACCCCGCGAGCGGGGCGGATGAGGGGGTGGACGACGTGTCGGATCGGTGCTCAGGCGGTGCGGACATGGGGGCGAGGGTGGCACGGAATGGCTCGTCCGGGCCAGCCGGGGATGGTCACAACGGACCATCCGGACGGTGTTCCTGCAGGTCAGAGGGTCGTTCGGACGTGAAGGACCGTGTGGCCGTCCGGGGTGCCGCGCCGCGCGGATAGACTGTGGTGTCAACCCTCCCGACCCGGCCGCGCTCTCGACGGCGCAGCGGGGTGGAGCCCGTCGGGGAGCCGACGCCCAGACCACGAGAATCGGATCGAGAACCTGATGCCCCTGAGCACCCGCGAGGACCTGCGCAACGTCGCGATCGTCGCCCACGTCGACCACGGCAAGACGACCCTCGTCGACGCGATGCTCTGGCAGTCCGGCGCCTTCCGCGTGGGCTCCGACGTCGCCGACCGCGTCATGGACTCCGGTGACCTCGAGCGCGAGAAGGGCATCACCATCCTCGCGAAGAACACCTCGGTCCGGTACACCGGCCCCGGTGCTCCCGAGGGCGGCATGACCATCAACATCATCGACACCCCCGGCCACGCCGACTTCGGCGGTGAGGTCGAGCGCGGTCTGTCCATGGTCGACGGCGTCGTCCTCCTCGTCGACGCCTCCGAGGGCCCGCTGCCGCAGACCCGCTTCGTGCTCCGCAAGGCGCTCGCGGCCGGCATGCCCGTCGTCATCCTCGTCAACAAGGTCGACCGCCCCGACGCGCGCATCGCCGCCGTCGTGGAGGAGACGTACGACCTGCTGCTCGACCTGGCCGCCGACGTCGAGGGCATCGACGCCGACAAGCTGCTCGAGGTCCCCGTCGTCTACGCCTCGGCGAAGAACGGCCGCGCCTCCCTCAACCAGCCCGAGGACGGCGGCCTGCCGGACGCCGAGGACCTCGTCCCGCTCTTCCAGACGATCCTCGACACCATCCCGGCGCCGACGTACGACCCCGAGACGCCGCTGCAGGCGCACGTCACCAACCTCGACGCCTCGCCGTTCCTCGGTCGTCTCGCGCTGCTGCGCGTCTTCTCCGGTGAGCTCGTCAAGGGCCAGACCGTCGCCTGGTGCAAGCACGACGGCACCACCGAGCGCGTCCGCATCACCGAGCTCCTCGTCACCGAGGCCGTCTCGCGCGTCCCCGGCGAGAAGGCCGGCCCGGGCGACATCGTCGCCGTCGCCGGCATCGAGGGCATCACCATCGGCGAGACCCTCGCCGACCCCGAGGACCCGCGGCCGCTGCCGCTCATCTCCGTCGACGAGCCCGCCATCTCGATGGTCATCGGCACCAACACCTCCCCGCTCGCCGGGCGGGTCAAGGGCTCGAAGGTCACCGCTCGCCTGGTCAAGGACCGCCTGGAGTCCGAGCTCGTCGGCAACGTCTCCATCCGCGTCCTGCCCACCGCGCGTCCCGACGCGTGGGAGGTCCAGGGCCGCGGTGAGCTCGCCCTGGCGATCCTCGTCGAGCAGATGCGCCGCGAGGGCTACGAGCTGACCGTCGGCAAGCCGCAGGTCGTCACGAAGCGCGACGAGAACGGCAAGCTGCTCGAGCCCTTCGAGAACCTCACGATCGACTCCCCCGAGGAGTACCTCGGCGCGATCACCCAGCTCCTCGCCGCCCGCAAGGGCCGCATGGAGACGATGACGAACCACGGCACCGGCTGGGTCCGCATGGAGTTCTACGTGCCCTCGCGCGGGCTCATCGGCTTCCGCACCGAGTTCCTCACCGACACCCGCGGCACCGGCATCGCGCACGCCCTGTTCGCCAAGTACGACCACTGGGCCGGCGAGATCCGCACCCGTCAGTCCGGTTCGCTCGTCGCCGACCGCGCGGGGGCCGCCACCGCGTTCGCGATGACGAACCTGCAGGAGCGCGGCCAGATGTTCATCGAGCCCACCTCCGAGGTGTACGAGGGCATGATCGTCGGGGAGAACTCCCGCGCCGACGACATGGACGTCAACATCACCAAGGAGAAGAAGCTCACCAACATGCGCTCGTCGACGTCCGACGAGTTCGAGCGCCTCATCCCCCCGCGCCACCTCTCCCTCGAGCAGTGCCTGGAGTTCTGCCGCGAGGACGAGTGCGTCGAGGTGACGCCGGAGGCCGTGCGGATCCGCAAGGTCGAGCTCGACCAGACGCAGCGCGCTCGCGCCACGTCCAAGGCCAAGAAGGGCTGAGGCCCACCGCCTCCGCAGCGCTGCGCCCGGCCCGGGGCTTCTCGGGGCGGGTGGGGTGCCGGGCGCCGGGGCGGTCACCTCGTCGGATCTTCGTTCGCGCAGTCGTGTGCACAGCTCCCCTTCGTGGGGAGGGCGCTCACTCCGGACATCCGACGAGGTGACCGCCCCGGCGCCCTTCTGCGTCCCCGCCGGACATGCCCCGGGCCCCCTCGCCCGCCCCTTCACGCGCCCCCCGACGCGGGGGCGGAAAACACTCTTTCCGCCCTCAGGACGCCCTCCTGAGGGCGGAAAGAGTGTTTTCCGCCGGGGGGTGGGGGGTGGGTGTGATCGCGGGCGGGGGGCGGCCGGGCCAGGATGGGGGCATGACCACGACTCCTCCCGAACGGCCCGACGAGCCCGGGGCGGCGGTGGTCGGGCGGGATCCCCTCGAGGTCGCGGCCGACGTCGTCGAGGACGCGCTGGGGGAGCTGGACCCCGAGGCGCTGGCGTCCATGGACGCCCTGGACCAGCCGCGGCGGGTGCTCTTCGTCCACGCCCACCCCGACGACGAGACCATCGGCACCGGGGCGACGATGGCGCGCTACGCCGAGGCGGGGGCCTCCGTCACGCTGCTGACGGCGACGCGCGGGGAGCTGGGGGAGATCATCCCGGCCGAGCTCGCGCACCTGGACCCCGAGGCCCTCGCCGAGCACCGCACCCAGGAGCTCGCGACGGCCATGGAGGCCCTCGGCGTCACCGACCACCGCTTCCTGACGCGGCCCGACGGGTCGGGGTACCGCGACTCCGGGATGGTCTGGCTCGCGCCGGGCCAGGCCGCGTCGACGACGGTCGACGGCGGCGAGGTCGACCCTCGGGCGCTGACGGCCGCCGACCCCGAGGAGGTCGCCGCCCAGGTCGCGGCCGTCGTGCGGGAGGTGCGGCCGCAGGTCGTCGTCACCTACGAACCCGGGGGTGGCTACGGCCACCCCGACCACGTCCGGGTGCACGAGGCCACGGTCCGCGGGCTCGTCCTCGCAGCCGGTGACCAGCACGACGGCACGGTGCCGTGGCAGGTCGCCAAGGTCTACGAGATCGTCCAGCCCGAGTCGGCCGTCCGGGTGGCGTTGCGGGACCTCGCGACGACGGGGGCCGCCGGCGCGGGGGACCCCGAGGGACCGCTGCCGAGCGTCGTCGTGCCCGACGAGGAGGTGACGACCGTCGTCGACGGCACCGGCCAGCTGCCCGCCAAGCTCGCCGCGCTGCGCGCCCACGCCACCCAGGTGACCCTCGACCTCGACGCCGAGGTCCCCGTCATGCGGCTGTCCAACGGTGTGCCGCAACCGGTCTGGCCGAGCGAGCACTTCCGGCTCCGGCACGGGGTGCCGTCGGGCCCCTTCGACGCGGACGGCCGGGAGACCGACCTCTTCGCCGGCGTCGCGCCGGCGGAGTAGCACACCGCGCCGCGGCGCGGGGGGTGATCGGGTCGACACGCTCCGTTGCGCCGGGCGGGTGAACGCGATCGTCCGAACGCGTCACGGTGGGTGGCCGGGCGTGAGCGGCCGGGGTTGGCTGGTCCCACGTCCGGAACCCGCCGGACGGGATCCGAGGAGGAGCGGCCCGTGGCCCACGTCCTGCGCGCCCCCGACGCCCGAGGCACGACCGACCCCGAGCGCCGACCCGGCGCACCCCGCGCCGGCCGCGACAGCGCCGACGTCGGTCGGCAGCGCGAACGCAACCGCCGTCGCCGGACGCAGACGCTGCTGCTCGTCGTCCTGGCGGCCCTGCTCGCCGTCGACGTCCGGCTCGCCACGGGCGGGTCCCTCGTCCCGTCCCTGCCCGCCGTCGACCCGCTGTACCTGATGGTCGGCGTCTTCTTCGCGTTCATGCTCGCGCTGATGCTCGGGCAGACGCTCGTCTCCGGACGCTCGCCGCACATCGTCTACCGCCCCGAGCAGATCGACGTCTCCCTCGACGACGTCAAGGGTCTGGACCCGGTCAAGGAGGACGTCGAGCGCAGCCTCGACCTGTTCCTCGCCTCGCGCACCTTCCGCACCCGGATGGGCGGTCGGCCGCGCCGCGGGCTCCTCTTCGAGGGCGCGCCCGGCACCGGCAAGACGCACATGGCCAAGGCCATGGCCCGCGAGGCCGGCGTCCCCTTCCTCTTCGTCTCCGCGACCAGCTTCCAGTCCATGTGGTACGGCGCGACGGCCCGCAAGCTGCGCTCCTACTTCAAGGCCCTGCGCAAGGCCGCCCGCCGCGAGGGCGGGGCCATCGGGTTCATCGAGGAGATCGACGCCATCGCCGGTGCCCGCGGCGGGATGAACTCCATGACCGCCGCGATGACCGCCGCGATGACCGGTGCGATGACCTCTGCGAGCACGGGGATCGTCGGCTGCGGCGGTCTGACGAACCTGCCCATGTCCCCGGCCACGTCCCTCGCCGGCTCCGGTCCCGCCGTCGGACACGCTGCGCTGCAGACCGAACGGCTCGCCTCCAGCGAGGGGGCCAGCGGTGTCGTCAACGAGCTGCTCGTGCAGATGCAGTCCTTCGACGAGCCCACGACGTCCGAGCGCCTGCGCGGCTGGTTCGTCGACGCCGCCAACCGCTTCCTGCCGGCGCACCGGCAGTTGAAGCGCCCCGTCAGCGAGCCCGTCGAGGTCCTGCTCATCGCGGCCACGAACCGCGCGGACGCCCTCGACCCCGCCCTGCTGCGCCCCGGCCGCTTCGACCGCCGCATGACGTTCGGCCTGCCGGACAAGACGGGCCGCCGCCAGCTCGTCGACCACTTCCTCGCCCGCAAGGCGCACGAGGCTCCGCTCGCCGACGCCGAGCGGCGCGACGCGCTCGCCGGCATCACCAACGGGTACTCCCCGGTGATGATCGAGAACCTCCTCGACGAGGCCCTCGTCAACGCGGTCCGCCGCGGTGCCGACGGCATGAACTGGGCCGACGTCGAGCACGCCCGCCTCGTCACCGAGGTCGGCCTCGGGCAGCCGGTGGCCTACACCGCGCACGAGGAGCGGCTCATCGCCACCCACGAGGCCGGGCACGCCGCGGTCGCGTGGCTCGTCGCCCCGCAGCGCCGCCTGGAGGTCCTCACGATCGTCAAGCGCGCCAACGCCCTCGGGCTGCTCGCCCACGGCGACGCCGAGGACGTCTACACCCGCTCGCGCACCGAGCTCGCCGGGATGATCAAGATCGCCTTCGGCGGTCAGGTGGCCGAGGAGCTGTTCTTCGGCGACGTCTCCACCGGCCCCGCCGGTGACCTGCAGTCCGCGACGTCGGTCGCGGCGCAGATGGTCGGCTCGGCGGGCATGGCGGGCACGCTCGTGTCCTTCGCGGCCGTCCAGCAGGGCGCCTTCGCCGACGGCAACCTCGTCTCCCGCGTGCTGGGCGACTCCGAGGGGCGCCGCCTGGTCGAGAACCTGCTGGGCGAGCAGAAGGAGGCCGTCCGCGAGCTCCTCGGCCGCAACCGCCACCTCGTCGAGGCCTTGCGCGACGCGCTGCTGGAGCGGCACGAGCTCATCGGTCACGAGATCACCGACGTCCTGGAGGCGGCCGCCGCGCGGCACGCCGACGGGACGGTCCAGGCGGCCACCGCGCCGCGGGTGATCGACCTGCGCGAGGGCGCCGACCGGCGCCTCTGAGACTCGTCGCGACCGGGACCCGGAGGGGAGTCCCGGTCGCGACGCACGGACCTCGCGACGGCACCGGAGCCGGGGGGCCGGCTCCGGGGGGCGGTCGTCGCGAGTGGGGCACGGGAGCGGGGCACCCCGGGGGGCTGGGGTGCACCGCTCCCGTCGCGGTCGGTCAGGTCGATCCCTGCCGTCCCGCGTCCGCACAGGGCTCCCGTCTTGAACCGGGGCGCTCTGTTCTGGTTTCCTGCTCCCAGGTCATGAGTGCCAGCGCGAAGCCCCGGCTCGCTGGCCGGCAACCCTCCTCGTCGTGGGGTGCCCCGGGTGACGACCAGACCCTGGTGCCCCGGCACGGGTAAGGACGAACGGTCGACGAGCCGGCCGGCCTCTCCCACCCCGGCGCACCGCCGCGTCCGCGACCGAGGAGACCCCGTTGAGCAGCGACACGCTGTCCGCCAGCACCAGCCCCGCCAGCACCAGCCCCGCCGAGCGGTTCGCCCCGCTCTTCGCCCGGTTCGCCGAGGGCGTCGTGGCGCGCGAGCAGGACCACGAGCTGCCCCGCACCCAGGTGCGCGAGCTGCTCGACGCCGGGTTCGGGCGGTTGCGCATCCCCGTCGCCGAGGGCGGCGAGGGGCTGGACCTCGTCGAGTTCGCCGACCTCCTCGTCGACCTGGCCGCCGCGGACTCCGCTCTGCCGCAGGTGTTCCGCGGGCACATCGCGTGGGTCGAGCAGGTGCTGAGCCTGCCGGCGGGGGAGTACCGCTCCCGCTGGATCGAGCGCATCGTCGCCGGCGAGCTCGTCGGCAACGCGTGGAGCGAGACCGGGGACGGGGTCACCGGTGAGCAGCAGACCGTCGTGACGACGACGGAGGGCCGGACCAGCATCAGCGGCCGCAAGTACTACACGACCGGCACCATCTTCGCGGACTGGACCGACGCGACCGCCCGCCGCGCCCTTCCCGACGGGGGCTTCGAGGTCGTCACCGTCCTCGTCCCCGTCCACGGTGCCGGGGCGAGCGTCTCGGACGACTGGGACGGCTTCGGTCAGCAGCTCACCGGCACCGGCACCCTCGTCCTCGACGACGTCGAGGTCGACCCCGCCGACGTCGCCCCGTTCACCGACCGGTTCCGCTACCAGACGGCGCTGTACCAACTCGTCCTGCTCGCCGTGCACGCGGGGATCGCCGCGGCCGTCGAGCGCGACACGGGGGCCCAGGTCCGCGCCCGCACCCGCAGCTACACCCACGGGCTCGCCCCGCTCGTCCGCCACGACGCGCAGGTCCTGTCGGTCGTCGGGGAGATCTCCGCGACCGCGTTCACGGCGCGCGCCCTCGTTCGCGCCGCGGCGCAGGCCGTCCAGGCGGCCGCCGACACCGCCCACCTGCCCGGGACGGCGGCCGACCGCGAGGCGAACGTGCTCGCCGAGATCCGCACCGCGCAGGCGCAGGTCGTGCTCTCGGAGTCCGTCCCGCGCGCGGCGACGCTGCTCTTCAACACCCTGGGCGCCTCCGGCACCTCCCGGGGCCGGGACCTGGACCGGCACTGGCGCAACGCCCGCACGGTCGCCTCGCACAACCCGGTGGTCTACAAGCAGCGGATCGTGGGCGACTGGTCGGTCAACGGCACCGAGCCGCCCTTCGTCTGGGACATCGGCACCCACGCGTCCGTCGACCCCGCCACCGTGCGGGCCCAGGAGGGCACGGGCCGCTAGCGGGTCCCGGCCGCGCCTCGCCGTCCTACGATCACCCGGTGCGGATCGCGGTGGTCGAGGACGACGACGGTGTCGGCGAGGCGCTCCTCGACGCCCTCAGCAAGGTCGGTCACACGCCGGTGCGGATGCGTCGCGGGTCCGAGCTCCTGCTCGGGCACCGCGACGTCGAGGTGGTCGTGCTCGACCTCGGGCTGCCGGACGCCGACGGCCTGACGGTCCTGCGGCAGCTGCGCGCGGTGGACGACGTGCCCGTGGTCGTGCTCACGGCCCGGGACGACGAGCGCTCCGTCGTCCGCGCCCTCCGGGCGGGCGCCGACGACTACCTCGTCAAACCCGCCCGGTTGCGGGAGCTCCAGGCGCGGCTGGAGGTGGTGGTCCGCCGGCGTGGGACCTCAGGACCCGCGGAGCCGACCACGGTGGTCGAGGCGGGGGACGTCGTCGTCGACCTCGGCGCCCGGAGCGTGAGGGTGCGGGACGAGGACGTCCCCCTCACCCGCAAGGAGTTCGAGGTCCTCGCGCACCTCGTCCGGCGGCGCGGTGAGGCGGTCAGCCGGCAGGAGCTCATGGACGCGATCTGGGGGGACGCCTACGTCACCGTCTCCCGCAGCCTCGACGTCCACATGACGTCGCTGCGGGCCAAGCTCGGGCTGCCGGACGCCATCGCCACCATCCGGGGGTTCGGCTACCGCTGGACCCTCTGACGGGTGGTGCGGCACCCCCGCCCGTCCTAAGGGAGTGTTCGGATCCGCCGCAGCACCTTCCTCCGGCACCCGCCGCCCCCCACCATCGGGAGCGACGACGACGAGGTCGGGCTCCACCCAGCGCCGACCCGATCGTCCCGAGCCAACGGAGGTCGGAAGTGATCGAGGAGAACAAGCTCCCACCGCACGCTGGGGCGCCCTCAGCGGCGGCGAACCGGCGCGCCATCGTCAACACGTTGCGCGGTTCGTCCGGGAACCTCGTCGAGTGGTACGACGTGTACGTCTACACGGTGTTCGCGTCGTACTTCGAGAGCCAGTTCTTCGACTCCGCGGACAAGAACTCGACGCTGTACGTCTACGGGATCTTCGCCGTCACCTTCCTGATGCGCCCCGTCGGTTCGTGGTTCTTCGGCCGGTTCGCCGACCGGCGCGGACGCCGGGCCGCCCTGACGTTCAGCGTCTCCCTCATGGCCGCCTGCTCCCTGGTCATCGCCGTCACCCCGGGGCGCGACAGCATCGGCGTGTGGGCCGCCGTCGTCCTGCTGCTGTGCCGCCTCGTCCAGGGTTTCGCCACCGGCGGTGAGTACGGCACGTCCGCGACCTACATGTCGGAGGCCGCCACCCGGGAACGGCGTGGGTTCTTCTCCTCCTTCCAGTACGTCACCCTCGTCGGCGGCCACGTGCTGGCGCAGCTGACCCTGCTGGTGATGCAGCTGTTCCTCGACGGGACGGAGATCGGGGAGTACGGGTACCGCATCGCGTTCCTCATCGGCGGCGTCGCCGCCGTCGTCGTGTTCTGGTTGCGGCGCAGCATGGACGAGTCGCTGTCCCCCGAGCAGATCGAGGCCGTCCGGCGGGGTGAGGCCCAGAGTTCCGGTTCGCTGCGGGAGTTGTTCACCCGGCAGTGGCGGCCGCTGCTGACGTGCTTCCTCGTCACCGTGGGCGGCACCATCGCGTTCTACACCTACAGCGTCAACGCGCCCGCCATCATCAAGTCGACGTACGCCGACGAGGGCATGACGGCGACGTGGGTGAACCTCGTGAGCCTGACGTTCCTCATGCTCATCCAGCCCCTCGGCGGCCACCTCAGCGACCGCGTCGGCCGCAAACCCCTGCTGGTGTTCTTCGGCGCGGGCGCCGTCGTCTACACCTCGGTGCTGCTCACGTTCCTGCCCCGGACCACGTCGGTGGCGACCTCGCTCACCCTCGTGTGCGTGGGGTACGTCATCCTCACCGGCTACACGTCGATCAACGCCATCGTCAAGGCGGAGCTGTTCCCCGCCCACATCCGCGCCCTGGGGGTCGGGCTCGGCTACGCGCTGGCGAACTCCGCGTTCGGTGGGACCGCGCCGCTCATCTTCCAGGCCGCCAAGGAGAGTTCGAACGTCACGGCCTTCACCGTCTACGTGACGGTCGTCGTCGCGGTCTCCCTGGCGGTGTACGTGTTCGTGCTGAAGAACAAGGCCGAGACCGTCCTGGACCGCGAACAGGGACGCGCGTTCCACTGACACCCCGGACCTGACACCCCGGACCGACGGCAGCGGTCCGGGGATCAGGGGCGGGGGGCCACCCGGTAGTGGTACGCGTGGTGGACGGCGAACCCCGCGCCCGCGTAGAGCGCCCGCGCGGCCGCGTTGTCGCCCTGGACCTGCAGGTACGTCGAGGCGGCGCCGCGGGAGCGGGCCCAGTCCGCGACCTCGGCGAGCACCCGCCGGCCCAGCCCGCGGCGGCGGTGCGAGGGCAGCGTCTCGACCGCCGTCACACCCGCCCAGCCGGGGGACAGCGACCCGCGCGCGATGGCCACGGTGGTCCCGCCGTCGTCCACCCCGCCGTCGTCCACGACGCGGACGAAGACCTGGTCGTCGGCCGAGACGAGGATCCGCCGCCCGGCCGGGGGGACGGTCGGCAGCCCCCGGTAGTGGTACCGCTCCAGCCACGCGTCGTCGGGTGCCGCGGCCGTCTCGACGCGCAGCCCCGCGGGCAGCGGGACCTCCGCGGCACCGGGCAGGTCGTCGGTCGCGGCCGTCATGACGACCGTGGGGGTGCGCACGGTCCAGCCGGTGCCGGCCAGCAGGTCCACGAGACCGGTCCCCTCGCCGAGCCCGCCGTCCGGGTGGGCGACCGCGATCAGCGGCTGCAGCCCGCGCGCGGTGTGGAAGGCGACGACGCGCTCGACGGCTTCGGGCAGCGGGACGCCCGGGTCCCCGAGGGCCAGGGCGGAGTTGGCCCGCCCCGTGAAGCCCTCGCCGGCCCGCAGCCGCCAGCCGCCGAGGTCCTCGCGCTCCAGCGGCCGCCAGTGCTCGGCCATGACCCGCTCGAGGTCGTCGGTCCCGATCGCGGTGTGCGGCGCGCCCTTGCGCGCCGGCGGGGGTGGGACGGGCTTGGCGGCCAGCACGTCGGCCCGCGCGACGACGACCTCGCCGTGCCGGGTGGCGATGCGCAGCGTGCGCTCGTCGGCGGCCAGCAGGTCGCCGAGGGCGTCCGTGGCCGAGCCGTCGGGCAGCCGGTGCCGCACGACGACGCGCCCACCGACGGTCAGCGGGCGCACGAGGTGTCGGGTCGAGGGGTCGGTCACTGGTCTCCCGGAGTGGTGCGTGTGCGGTGTCCCGCACGCGTCGGCGATACTACGGAGGGCGTCCCGGCCGCCCGCCCGCCGGAGGAGGAGGACATCCCGTGACCTACGTCATCGCGCAACCCTGCGTCGACGTCAAGGACAAGGCCTGCATCGAAGAGTGCCCCGTGGACTGCATCTACGAGGGCAAGCGGTCGCTCTACATCCACCCGGACGAGTGCGTCGACTGCGGTGCGTGTGAGCCGGTCTGTCCCGTCGAGGCCATCTACTACGAGGACGACGTCCCCGAGCAGTGGTCGGCCTTCACCGCGGCCAACGTCGAGTTCTTCGACACCGTCGGCTCGCCCGGCGGGGCCGCCAAGATGGGCCTCATCGACGCCGACCACGCGGTCGTCGCCGCGGTGCCCCCGCAGGCCGAGGGCCACTGACGTGAGCGCGCCGACCCGTCCCGAGCCGTCGACCGTGGCCCGCGGCCGGGTCGGCGCCTCGCTGCCCGACTTCCCCTGGGACTCCCTGGCGGCCGCCAAGGACCGTGCGCGGTCCCACCCCGGGGGTCTGGTCGACCTGTCGGTCGGAACGCCGGTGGACCCGACCCCGGCCGTCGTCGCCGACGCCCTGCGCTCGGCCGCCGACGCCCCCGGCTACCCCCAGACGCACGGCACGCCCCCGCTGCGCGAGGCCGTCGCCGCCTGGTTCGCGCGCCGTCGCGGCGTCCCGTCCCTCGACCCCGACGGCGTCCTGCCGACCGTGGGCTCCAAGGAGCTCGTCGCGTGGCTGCCGTTCCTCCTCGGTCTGGGGGAGGGCGACGTCGTCGCGCACCCGGCCGTGGCCTACCCGACGTACGACGTCGGGGCGCGGCTGGCCCGCGCCACCCCGCGGGGGGCCGACACCGTCGAGGAGCTGCAGTCCGCCTGGGCGGCCGGGGCGCGCATCCGGCTGCTGTGGCTGAACTCCCCGTCCAACCCGACGGGCGCGGTCCGCACGGCCGACGAGCTCGCCGCCCTCGTGGCGTGGGCGCGCGAACGCGACGTCGTCGTGGCCTCCGACGAGTGCTACGCCGAGCTGGGCTGGGCGCCCGCCCACGACACCACCGCGGGCGGCCTCGTCGCCTCGGTGCTGGACCCCCGCGTGTGTGGGAACGATCACACCGGACTGCTCGTGGCGTACTCGACGTCGAAGCAGTCGAACCTCGCCGGGTACCGGGCGGCCTTCGTGGCGGGCGACCCCGCGCTCGTGGCCGAGCTGCTCGAGGTGCGCAAGCACGCCGGGATGATCGTCCCGTGGCCGGTGCAGGTCGCCCTGCAGACCGCGCTCAGCGACGACGGGCACGTCGCCGCGCAGCGCGAGGTCTACCGCGGCCGCCGCGAGGTGCTGCGGAAGGCGTTGCAGGGCGCGGGTTTCCGCATCGACGCCAGCGAGGCGGGCCTGTACCTGTGGAGCAGCCGGGACGAGGGGTCGCGCCAGACGGTGGACCTCCTGGCCGACCGCGGGATCCTCGTGGCCCCCGGTGACTTCTACGGCCCGCCGGGTGCGCGGCACGTCCGCGTGGCCCTCACGGCGACCGACGAACGGGTGGCGCAGGTGGGGGAGCGGCTGGCCGACCTGGCCTGAGGAGGGCACCCTCCGGGCCCGGTCCCGGTGACCGGAAGGGCCCCCCGGCCCGTGTGACGGACCTGTGTCGCGCAGCGTCGATCGGGGCGGGTACGGTCGCCGCATGGCTGACTCCGTGACGCTGAAGCACGACGGTGGGGAACTGGACCTCCCCGTGTCCCCTGCCACCGAGGGCGCCGCAGGCTTCGGCATCGGCAGCCTGCTGAAGGAGACCGGGCTCGTCACCCTCGACGCCGGGTTCACCAACACCGCGTCCTGCACGTCCTCCATCACCTACATCGACGGCGACGAGGGGATCCTGCGCTACCGCGGGTACCCCATCGAGCAGCTGGCCGAGAAGTCCACGTTCGTCGAGACGAGCTTCCTGCTCATCCACGGGCACCTGCCCTCGGAGTCCGAGCTGGCCGACTTCACGGCCCGCATCCAGCGGCACACCCTGCTGCACGAGGACCTCAAGCGGTTCTTCGACGGCTTCCCGCGCGACGCGCACCCCATGCCCGTCCTGTCCAGCGCCGTCAGCGCGCTGTCGACGTTCTACCCGAACTCCCTCAACCCGTTCGACGCCGAGCAGGTGGAGCTGTCCACGGTGCGGTTGCTGGCCAAGCTGCCGACCATCGCGGCGTACGCCCACCGCAAGTCCCTGGGCCAGCCGCTGCTCTACCCGGACAACCGCCTCGGCCTCGTCGAGAACTTCACGCGGCTCGCCTTCGGGAACCCGGCCGAGGACTACGAGCTCGACCCGGTCCTCGTGCGGGCCCTGGACCAGCTGCTCATCCTGCACGCCGACCACGAGCAGAACTGCTCCACGTCCACCGTGCGGCTCGTCGGTTCGGGCCAGGCGAACCTCTTCGCCTCCGTCTCGGCCGGCATCCACGCGCTGTCCGGTCCGCTGCACGGCGGCGCGAACTCGGCCGTCCTCGACATGCTCGAGACCATCAAGAACTCCGACGACGACGTCGACACGTTCATGACCAAGGTCAAGAACAAGGAGAAGGGCGTGCGCCTGATGGGCTTCGGCCACCGGGTGTACAAGAACTACGACCCGCGCGCGGCCATCGTGAAGAAGACGGCCGACGAGGTCCTGTCCAAGCTCGGCAAGCGCGACGAACTCCTCGACATCGCCATGCGGCTGGAGGAGATCGCGCTGCACGACGAGTACTTCATCGAGCGCAAGCTCTACCCGAACGTCGACTTCTACACGGGCATCATCTACAAGGCGATGGGTTTCCCGACGAAGATGTTCACCGTGCTCTTCGCGCTCGGCCGGCTCCCCGGCTGGATCGCGCAGTGGCGCGAGATGATCAACGACCCGGCCACGAAGATCGGCCGCCCCCGCCAGGTGTACGTCGGCGAGGGCGCGCGCGACTACGCCCCGCTCGAGTCGCGCTGACCTACACGCCGAAGCGGACCTGGACGCCGCCCCGGGGCACCCCGGTGGCGGCGCCGGTCCAGCCGCGGCCGGACTGCTCGCGCGACCAGCGCGACCCCTCGACGCTGACCTCCGTCACGTCGTAGACCGAGGCGCTCGCGACCGACCAGCCCGCGACGGCCCAGGCCAGGCGTTCGGCGTCGTCACCGGTGAGCGTGAACTCCAGCGCCCGGCCCCGCGTGCCGGCCACCACCTGCGGCGACGCGGTGGTGACCTGCGTCGTCGCGGCGTCGGCGAAGCGCTGGGCGACGGGGGAGGGTTGCACGTCGTCCCCGGACTCCTGGGAGACCGGCGCCGGCCGCAGGTGGCAGGTGAAACCGCCCGGGGTGTACCCCGTCAGAGCCGAGGCCACGAGCCGCGCCTCGGGTTCGTGGTCGCCGTAGGCCAACGGGAAACCGCTGCGCTGCACGCGTTGCGCCGCGTCGGTGACGGGCAGGTCGCGGTAGCCCTCGACCTTGACGAGGGCGTCGTAGAACGCGTTCGTCGCGTACACCGGGTCCTGCAGCTGTTCCGGGGTGCCCCAGCCCTGCGACGGGCGCTGCTGGAACAGCCCGAGGGAGTCGCGGTCCCCGTGGTCGAGGTTGCGCATGCCGGACTCCTGGACGATCGTCGCGATCCCGATCGTCGCGGCCCGTGCGGGCAGCCCGCGGCGCACGGCGAGGCCGACGACCGTCGCGGCGTTCGCGGCCTGCTCGGGCGACATCGACGTGGACTCCCCGTCGACGATCGCGCGGCAGCGTTCGACGACGACGGGGGCCTCGGGGTCCCGGGTGAGCCACACCGCGCCCGCGGCCACGACGACGCCCGCCACGACGAGCGCCGTCACCCGCCGCAGGCGGCGGGTGTGCCGGGCGCCCGGGGACGGGCGACGTGGACGGGAACCGGATCGGCGACGCGGGCGCGGTGGGGTGCCGGCCACCTCAGTTCGCGTGCAGCGCGGGGTTCAGCTCGACCCGGACGCCCTTGCGCGGCAGCGCCTCGACCTGACCGGTCTGGGAGTTGCGGCGGAACAGCAGCCCGTCGGAGCCCGACAGCGTCCGCGCCGAGACGGTCTGCTGCACGGTGCCGTCCGCGCCCAGGAGGCTGACCTTCGTGCCGGCCGTGATGTAGGTCCCGGCCTCCACGACGCAGTCGTCGCCCAGGCTGATGCCCGTCCCGGAGTTCGCCCCGAGCAGCGTCCGCTCCCCGATGCTCACGACCTGCTTGCCGCCCCCGGACAGCGTGCCCATGATCGAGGCCCCGCCGCCGACGTCGGACCCGTCGCCCACGACGACGCCCGCGGAGATGCGGCCCTCGACCATCGAGGTGCCCGTCGTGCCGGCGTTGAAGTTCACGAAGCCCTCGTGCATGACCGTCGTCCCGGACGCCAGGTGCGCGCCGAGGCGGACGCGGTCGGCGTCGGCGATGCGCACGCCCGTGGGGGTGACGTAGTCGGTCATGCGCGGGAACTTGTCGATGCCGAACACCGTGACCGGCCCGACGTTCGCCTTCAGGGCCAGCCGCGTCCGCTCGAAGTCGGCGACGGCGCACGGGCCGTGGTTGGTCCACACGACGTTGGCCAGGACGGCGAAGATCCCGTCGAGGTTCGCACCGTGGGGCGCGATGAGCCGGTGCGAGAGCAGGTGCAGCCGCAGGTAGGCGTCGGCGGTGTCCTCCGGCGCGGCGTCGAGGTCGACGTCGACCGTCAGGACGCGCTGCTTCGTGCGGCGGTGGATGTCGTCGGTCTCCAGGGAGGCCAGCTCGGCCGGCACGCCGTAGGAGCTCGTGGTCGGCGCCGGGCCGAGGCCGGGGAAGGGGAACCAGACGTCGAGCACGGTGCCGTCCTCGGCGTAGGTCGCGAGGCCGTGGCCCCACGCCCTGCGGGGCTGCTCGGCGTCGTTCTGCGGGGACGGGGTGCTCGGCTCGCTCACGCGCCCGACCCTACAAGCGGGGCCGCTGGCTAGGGTGAGGTGCGTGAGCGTCCCCACCTCCACCCCGCACCCCGCGCACGCTCCGTCCACCGGCCCGGCGAGCGACCTGGGCGACCCGGCCCTCGACGTCGTCGAGCTCGTCCGGCGGATCTGCGACATAGCCTCGGTCAGCGGTGACGAACGCGCCCTCGCAGACGCCGTCGAGGCCGCGCTCACCGCCCTGCCGGGGTTCGAGGTCACGCGCGACGGCGACGCCGTCGTGGCCCGCACGACGCTGGGCCGCCCCGAACGCGTCCTGCTCGCCGGCCACCTCGACACCGTCCCGCTCACGGACCCGCCGAACCTCCCCGTCCGCCGCGAGGAGCACCCCGTCGACGGCGACGTGCTCGTCGGGCGCGGCACGTGCGACATGAAGGGCGGGGTCGGCGTGCAGCTGGCGCTGGCCCGCCGGGTCGCCGCGGCCGGCGCCGGCCTGCGCCGCGACGTCACGTTCGTCTTCTACGACCACGAGGAGGTCGAGGCCGCCCGCAACGGTCTCGGCCGGCTCGCCCGCAACCACCCGGACCTGCTCACCGCGGACTTCGCCGTCCTGCTCGAACCGTCGTCGGCCGTCGTGGAGGGCGGTTGCAACGGCACGCTGCGCGCCGAGGTCACGACGACCGGCAAGGCCGCCCACTCGGCGCGACCCTGGCGCGGGCACAACGCGATCCACGACGCCGCGCCCGTCCTGGCCCGCCTCGCCGCCTACGTCCCGCGCGAGGTCGACGTGGAGGGACTGGTGTTCCGCGAGGCGCTCAACGCGGTCCTCGTCAGCGGGGGCATCGCGGGCAACGTCATCCCCGACCGCTGCACCGTGACCGTGAACTACCGCTTCGCGCCGTCGCTGGACGCGGCCGGCGCCGAGGCCCACGTCCGCGAGGTCTTCGACGGGTTCGCCGTGACGGTGACCGACGTCGCCGAGGGCGCCCGACCGGGGTTGCACCTGCCGGCGGCCGCCGACTTCGTCGCCCGGACCGGGACGACGCCCCTGCCGAAGTACGGCTGGACGGACGTCGCCCGCTTCTCCGCCCTCGGGGTGCCGGCCGTGAACTACGGCCCCGGCGACAACGCCACGGCGCACGCCGACGACGAACGGTGCCGCACGGTCGAGGTCGAGCAGTGCCTCGACGTCCTCACCGGCTGGCTGCTGGAGGGGGCCCGGTGAGCACGATCTGCCTGTACGGCAGCGCGTCCGGCGGCATCGACCCCGCCCACGTCGAGCTCGCCGCGACCGTGGGCCGGCGCATCGGCGAACGCGGCCACGACCTCGTCTACGGCGGCGGCGGGACGTCGGTCATGGGGGCCGCCGAGGCCGCCGCCCGCGCCGCCGGGGCCCGCACGACGGGCGTCATGCCGCAGGCGTTGCTCGACCTCGAGCTGCCGCCGCCGGGGCTGGGTGAACTCGTCGTCACGAGCGACATGCGCGAGCGGAAGGCGCAGATGGACGTCCGCTCCGACGCCTTCATCGTGCTGCCCGGTGGCCTCGGCACCCTCGAGGAGCTCTTCGAGATCTGGGTCGCCCGGACCATCGGCCTGCACACCAAACCCCTCGCCGTCCTCGACAGCGCGGGCCACTACGCCGGGCTGAAGACGTGGCTGGAGACGCTCGTGGACTCCGGCTTCGCCCGCCCCCTCGTCTTCGACTGCGTCTGCTGGACCGACGATCCCGAGGAGGCCCTGGACCACCTCGAGAGCGCTCCGCGGGAACGGGTCCAGCTGCCGAGCTCGGAGATCGTCGGGTCCTTCGCCGTCTTCCCGACCGACGGGGAGGACGAGTGACCCTGTTCCTGCTCGTCCTCGTGCTGCTCGCGGTCGGCGCCGTCGTCGCGGTCGTCACCGGCCGCATCGGCGGGGGCCTGGGCCCGGCCACCTCGACGCGCCCGCACCGCGGACTGCCGGAGGGGCCGGTGCTGGCCTCGGACGTCGACGCCGTGCGGTTCTCCCTCGGCCTGCGCGGGTACCGGATGGACGAGGTCGACGCGGTGCTGGACCGGCTGCGCGAGGAGATCCGCGAACGCGACGAGGAGCTGGCGGCGTGGCGCACGGCCGAGGAGTGAGCGCAGGGGTGGACGGGGGACGGGTCGTGGAGTTCACGGCGTCGGCCGTCGTCACGGGGCGCGTCGGGCACGTCTTCGACGTCCTCACGGACTGGCCGCGGCAGAGCGCCTGGGTGCCGGCCACCGTCGTGGCCCGTGCGCAGGACAGCCCCGTGGCCGCCGTCGGGGAACGGTTCGTCGGCACGACGACGCTCGGCCCGTTCGTCCTCGTCGACGCCATGGAGGTCGTCGAGCGCCGGGCGCCGGAGCGCACTGAGGGACCGGGGTCGCGCGGACGCGTCCGCATCGTCAAGACCGGTGACGTCCTCGGCGGTGACGTCGTGATCGTCGTCGCCCCCGCGGGGTCGGGCCGGGTCCGCGTCGAGTGGACCGAGCGCATCGTCGTCCGGCCGCGCTGGCTGGCCCGGCTCGCCGCCCTCGGCGGACCGCTGCCGGGGTTCGTCGGCAAGCTCGCCTTCGAGGCGGTGCTGCGGACCGCCTCGGACGACCTGCGCGGTCCCTCGTGACGGCCCTGGACGCCGGCGGCGGCACGCGCCTGTCCGTGCGCCACCGGGTGCTGCTGCGCTGGCTGCGGCTGCCCGTCGCCGTGCGGGTCCTGGCCGTCTACGCGCTCGCCCGGTTGTTCTCCGCGCTGGTGCTCGCGGAGGTTGCGCGCTTCCAGTCCGCGAGCACGTGGACGCCCGAGCACCCGGGCTACGGCGACATGCTCGGCCTCTGGGACGCGACCTGGTACGAGAAGATCGCCACCGAGGGGTACCCGAGCGCGGTGCCGCTGGGGTCGGCGGGCGACCCGCAGCAGTCGGCGCTCGCGTTCTACCCCGTGGCGCCGCTGCTGGCGCGGCTGCTCATGACGACGGGGCTGTCCTTCCCGGCGGCCGGTGCGCTGGTGTCCCTCCTCGGCGGCGCCGCGGCCGCGGTCGGGATCGAGGCCCTGCTGCGCCGCGTCCTGCGCGAGCGCGTCAGCGCGACCCTGGCCCGCCGCGGGGCCTGGAGCGCTGCGGTCCTCTTCTGCGTGACGCCGCCCTCCCTCGTCTACCAGGTCCCGTACACCGAGGGGCCGGCGCTGGCCCTGCTCGTGGCCTTCCTGCTGTGCCTGCACCGGCGCCGCTACCTGCCGGCCGCGCTGCTCGCGCTGCTGCTGGGCCTGACGCGGCCCGTCGCGGTCCCGCTGTCGGTCGTCGTCGTGGTGCACCTCGTCGTGCGGGCGTGGGCCGGGCACCGGGCCGGCGCCGTCCTGGGCGGGCGCGAGGCCGTGCGCAGCCTCGGCCTGCTCGCGGCCTCGGGGACGGCCGGCCTGCTGTGGCCGTTCCTGGCCTGGCAGCTCACGGGGCAGCCGGACGCCTACACGGCGACCATGGGGGCCTGGCGGGCCGGCGGCGAGGTCGTGCCGCTCGAGCCGTGGTGGGGCATCTCGCAGTACGTGCTCGGTCCTTTCGGGCCCCTCGTGCTCGTCGCGGCGGTGGCCGTCTACAGTGTCTGGCTGCTCTCGCGTCGCACCCGGGCCCTGGGGCCGGAGCTGCGGGCGTGGTGCCTGGCGTACGTCGGGTACCTGCTGCTCGTGCTCGACCCGTTCACGAGCCTGTTCCGCTACCTCGTCTTCCTCTTCCCCCTCGGTGCGCTCGTCGCGCTGCGCCCCGGCCGTCGCGTGCCGCTCACCGGGTGGGTGGTCTGCTGCCTGGCCCTGCAGGTGGTCTGGACCGCGTGGCTGTGGCGCTTCTCACCGCCCGCCGACTGGCCACCGTGACCGGTGTGCACCCGCACCGTGACCTGTCGGTGATCCTCCGGCGAGCCCCTGCGCCCGTCGTGCCGCTCCGGTGGGGGATGATGTACGTCAACACGTTGTCCGCGGCACCCGGCCGCGACTGACGCGCGCACGCGACGACGAGAAGGAGCACGCCGATGGCGGCCATGAAGCCGAGGACCGGAGACGGTCCGCTGGAGGTCACCAAGGAAGGACGTGGCATCGTCCTGCGGATGCCGCTGGAGGGTGGTGGCCGGCTCGTGGTGGAGATGACGCCCGACGAGGCCAAGGCCCTCGGGGAGGCCATCACCTCGGTCGTGGGCTGAGGGACGGAACGGGGCGGGTACCGGACGGGTACCCGCCCCGACCCGTCTCCCCGCCCGACCGCACCGCGCCCCCGCCGTCGCCCGCGAGAGTCAGGAACCCCCTGTGAGCACCGAGACCGTGACCGCCGCCGCCCCCGAGCTGCGCCGCTGGAGCCCGCCGACCGTCGAGGTGCGCCGCGGCGGGGTCGTGGGTGCGGACCTCGCAGGGGTCGACGTCCTGGCCGTGCCCGTCGCCGCGGGGGAGGGGGTCGACGCCCCGCTCCAGCCGCGGCCCGGCGCCGCCGACGCCGCCGTCCGGTACGGGATCGACCTCGCGGCCGTCTGCGCCGCCGAAGGGGTCACCGGCCGGGCCGCGCAGGCGACGCGCCTGCCCGTGCCCGCGCCCGACGGCAGCCCCCGACGGCTCCTCGTCGTCGGCGTCGGCGACTCCTCGCCCACGGCGCTGCGCCGCAGCGGGGCCGCCCTGGCCCGGGCCAGCGCCGGCGCGGCTGCGGTCGCGACGACCCTCGCGGACGGGACGGGCAGCGCGGGCACGCGGGCGTTCGTGGAGGGCTTCCTCCTCGCCTCCTACGCCCCGCCCGTGAGCGGCAAGCGGGCCGCGACCGAGCCGGCCGCGCGCCGGCTCGTCCTGCTCGGCGCGGTCGAGGCCGCCGACGTGCGGCACGCCGAGGTGAGCGCCGGGGCGACGGTGCGCACGCGCGACCTCGCGGCCACGCCGTCCAACCTCAAGGACCCGCAGTGGATGACCGCGCAGGCCCTGGAGATCGCCGCCGGGCTGCGCCTGAAGGTCGACGTCCGCGACGAGGACCGGCTGCGGCGCGAGGGCTTCGGCGGTCTCCTCGCCGTCGGCGCGGGCTCGTCGTCCGCCCCCGCCCTCGTCCAGGTCGGGTGGACGCCGCGGGCCCGCCCCGACGTCCCGCACGTCGTCCTCGTCGGCAAGGGCATCACCTACGACACCGGCGGTCTGGGCATCAAACCCCGCGAGTCGATGGTCGCCATGAAGACCGACATGGCCGGTTCGGCGGCCGTGCTGGCGGTCGTGGCCGCCGCCGCGCAGCTCAAGCTGCCCGTCAAGGTCACGGGGCTGCTCGCCCTGGCGGAGAACGCCTTCGGGGCCGACGCCTACCGCCCCGGTGACGTCGTGACCCACTACGGCGGGCGCACGACCGAGGTCAACAACACCGACGCCGAGGGCCGGGTCGTCCTCGCGGACGCGCTGGCCTACGCCGACGCCGTCCTGCGCCCCGACGTCCTCGTCGACGTCGCCACCCTCACGGGCGCGGCGACGCTGGGCCTTGGCAAGCGGCACGCCGCGCTGTACTCCGCCGACGCCGAGCTCGTCACCCAGCTCGAGGCGGCGGCCGCGGCCTCGGGGGAGCGCGTGTGGCACATGCCGCTCGTCGAGGACTACGTGGCCGCGCTCGACTCCGACGTCGCCGACGCACGTCAGGTGACGACGACCCCCGGGCTCGGGGGCGGGTCGATCGTCGCCGCCCTCTTCCTGCGGCCCTTCACGGGCGGCCGGCGCTGGGTGCACCTCGACATCGCGGGCACCGGACGGGCCGACGGCCCGGAGCACGAGGTCGTCAAGGGCGCCACGGGCTACGGCGCGCGCCTGCTCCTGGAGTGGCTGGAGACGTCGGTGGCCGCCGGCCGCTGACGCGGCGCGCTCAGCTGTTCTTGACGGCCAGCAGCAGCCCGTCGCCCGAGGGCACGAGCGTGGGGAACCAGTGGCCGTCCTCCAGGACGACGCGGGCCACCTCGCGCTGGGCGACGGTCGAGGCGTCGCGGGCGGCGGGGTCGACGACGCGCCCCTTCCAGAGGGCGTCGTCGACGACGAGCAGGCCGCCCGGGCGCAGGAGCCGGTGCGCCTGCTCCAGGTAGGCGCTGTTCTCGCGCTCGTCGCCGTCGAGCAGGACGAGGTCGTAGGCCGCGTCCGTGAGGCGGGGCAGGACCTCCAAGGCCCGGCCGTTGATGAAGCGGGCGCGGTTGCTGCGGATGCCGTCGTCGGTGACGGCCTCGCGCGCCGCGCGCTGCGCCTCCCCGTCGGGGTCGATGGTCGTGACGACACCGTCCTCGCCCGTGCCGCGCAGCAGGCTCAGCAGGGCGACGCCCGTGCCGGTGCCGACCTCGACGACCGTGCGGGCCCGGCTCGCGGCGGCGAGCACGGTCAGGGTGGCGGCGACACCGGGGGAGACGGGCTCGACGCCCAGGTCGGCGGCCCGGGCCCGGGCCCGCTGCAGCACCTCGTCCTCGGGGACGAACTGCTCGGCGTAGGCCCAGCTGGCGGGCTGCTTGCTGGACGGGCGAGACGGGGGCGTCGGCACGTGCGCACTGTAGAGCACCCGCCCCGTGACGCCTGGTGGTCGTTCCGTGGCTCGTCGTGACCGGGGCGTGTGGCGGTGCGTCCGGGGTGCCGGGAGTGCGCAGGAGCTGTGCAGGTCACCCGGCCGGCGGTTCGGGGGGTCGATACGGGAACCGCGCAGGTCAGACCTCCGTTGGACCCTTCGACGCCGACCGGCTGGACCTGCCGGGGGTGACTGGCCGAGACGTTGGGAGTGGGAGACGATGGGTGCAGTGGCGGTGCCGTTCGCGGCTCCCTTCCCCGCCCGTTCCAGGAGGAACCCCGTGAGCGACGACACCGGCGACACCGCCGGTCGCCCGGCACCCGTGGTGCCCGGGCTGCCGCACGTCGAGGACCACGCGACGCTGTCCCCGGCGCTCGCCGCCTCGACCTGGGTCCCTCCGACGTGGGAGGAGGTCGTCCGCGACCACTCCGCGCGGGTCTACCGCCTCGCCTACCGCCTCACGGGCAACCGGCACGACGCCGAGGACCTCACGCAGGAGGTGTTCGTCCGCGTCTTCCGGTCGCTGTCGAACTACCAGCCCGGCACCTTCGAGGGCTGGCTGCACCGGATCACGACGAACCTCTTCCTCGACCAGGTCCGCCGCAAGCAGCGCATCCGGTTCGACGCGCTCGCCGAGGACGCGGGCGAGAAGCTCGCGAGCACGGACGTCGGCCCCGAACGGGCCTACGAGCACCGCAACCTCGACGACGACGTGCAGCGGGCGCTGGACGCGCTGCCGCCGGACTTCCGGGCCGTCGTCGTGCTGTGCGACATCGAGGGCCTGTCCTACGAGGAGATCGCGGCGACGCTGGGCGTGAAGCTCGGGACCGTCCGCTCCCGCATCCACCGCGGTCGTGCGCAGCTGCGCGCGGCCCTGGCCCACCGGGCCCCGCGTCCGGGCACGACCCCGCAGCTCGCCTACGGCGAGGAGCGACCGTGAGCGGACCGCACCTCGGCGCGCGGGTGACCGCACTCGTCGACGGGCGGCTCGCGGCGGACGCCGAAGCCCGCGCGCACGACCACGCCCGCGCGTGCGGGGACTGCTCCGACGCGCTGGAGGCCGAGCGCCTCGTCCGCGCCCGGCTGCACGCCCTCGGCCAGCCCGAGCTGTCCGACGACCTCGTCACGCGGTTGCTGGAGATCGGCGGTCCCTCCGGGCCGCTGCGTCCGCGCGACGCCCCGATCGCCAACCCCGCGCGCCCGGTCGTCGGGACGGCCCCGCCCTCGCGCACGGACCCGGTGCGGTCCGGCTCCTCGCGCGGTCCGGCAGGTCGTGCGGTCCGTCGCGTCCGCCGCCGTCCCGTGGCCGCCGCGCTCGCGGGCACGTTCTCGCTGCTCGGGGCGGGCATCGCCGGCGTCCTCGTCCTCGGCGGGCTCCCCGGGGGTGCCCAGGCGCCCGTCGCGGAGCTGCGGACCACCCCGTCGAGCGCCCCCGCGACCTCGGCTCCGCCGGTGTCCGGGACGACCCAGGTCAGCCACGTGACGACCTCCGGGCCGACGTCCGCGCCGGCCTCGCCGAGCGCGAGTCCGACGTCGACCGCTCCGTGAACGGTCCTCACGACGGGGACGGGTCCCGGCCCGACCCCGACGAGCGCCCCGCGGGCGCGACGGACCCCTGGGCCGCCCCCGGTCACGACGACCGCGCCTCCAGCGGGAGCTGGGCGGAGTCCTGGGGTCAGGGCAGCGGTGCCCCGGCGCAGCCCGCCGGGCACGACGCCTTCCCGCCGCCCTACGACCCGTACCGCGCCGGCCCCGGTGACGCCGGTCGCACCGAGGTGTTCCCGCCCTACCCCGGCCCCCCGCACCAGGACGCGTCGTCCGCCGGCAGCCCCTACCCCGGCAGCCCCTACCCCGGTGGCCCGTACCCCGGGTCCGCCGACCCCTCGTGGGCACCGTCCCCGCGCCCCCGCCGTTCTCCCGCGCGCTGGATCGGGGCCGGGTCCCTCGTCCTCGTCCTGGGGGTCGTCGGTGGCTTCGCGGGCGGCCTGCTGCAGGACGAGCTGTCCGACGCCGGCGGTGGCACGTACCCCGGTGTGTCGCTGCCCTCGCCCTCGGCCGGGTCGACGGACCGTCCCGCCGGGTCCGTGGCCGGCATCGCCGCCGCCGCGCTGCCGAGCGTCGTCGCGCTGCAGGTGCAGGGCTCGCAGGGGGCCGGCACCGGGTCCGGGTTCGTCCTCGACGCCCCGGCCGACGGTGGCAGCTTCATCCTCACGAACAACCACGTCGTCGCCGGGGCCTTCGCCGACGGCGTCGTCGTCGTCTTCCAGGACGGCCAGCAGGCGGCGGGCCGCGTCGTCGGTGCGGACGCGTCGTACGACCTCGCGGTGGTGCGCGTGGACCGGACCGGGTTGCGGGCGTTGCCGTTCGGCGACTCCGGCAGCGTCGTCGTGGGCGACCCCGTCGTCGCCGTCGGGGCACCGCTCGGCCTGCAGGGCACCGTGACGGAGGGCATCGTCTCCGCCCTCAACCGGCCGGTCACCGCGGGGGAGTCGCAGGACGACACCTCCTACATCCAGGCCATCCAGACCGACGCCGCGATCAACCCGGGCAACTCCGGCGGACCGCTGCTCAACGCCGCGGGCGAGGTCGTGGGGATCAACTCCGCCATCGCCGCCCTGCCGGGCGCCGGCGGACAGGCCCCCACCGGCAGCATCGGGCTCGGGTTCTCCATCCCCTCCGAGCAGGCGCGGCGCACCGCCGAGCAGCTCATCCAGACGGGCCGGGCCGTCCACCCCGTCATCAAGGTGTCCCTCGACGGCACCTACTCGGGTCAGGGCGTCCGCATCCTCGACCAGCCCGGGGCCGTCACGGCGGGCGGTCCGGGGGATCGGGCGGGCCTGCAGCCGGGGGACGTCGTCCTGGCCATCGACGGCCGTCCGGTGACCGAACCGTCCGAGCTCATCGTCGACATCCGGGCCCGCGAACCCGGCGAGACGGTGACCCTGTCGGTCCGCAGGAGTGGAGAGACCGTGGACGTTCCGGTCACCCTCGAAGCCGACGGTTAGGATCGCACCGTGTTCGGCATCAACGGGGGCGAGTTCCTCGTCCTCCTCGTCGTGGCGCTGGTGGTCCTCGGTCCTGAGCGACTCCCGCACTACGCCGAGCAACTGGCAGGTCTGGTCAAGTCCGCACGTCGCTTCGCCAAGGGGGCTCAAGCCCAGATGCGCGAAGAACTCGGACCCGAGTTCGACGACATCGACTGGCAGAAGCTCGACCCGCGGCAGTACGACCCCCGGCGCATCGTCCGCGAGGCCCTCACCGAGGCCTGGAACGACGACGACGACGAACCGGTCGTCAAGAAGTCGACGCCGGCGGCGGCCACGGGCGGTGGGGTCGACCTCGGCAAGAAGTCGGCCGAGCCGGCCACGGTCGCGCCCGCGCCGTACGACGAGGACGCCACCTGACGTCCCCCTAGGGCCGCCCCGGGCTGCGGGGTGGCCCCTCAGGCGACGCTGACGCCCAGGCGGCGACCCGCGAGGCCGCGGGGCCGCTGGGCCAGGGTCCGCGCGAGGTCGCGCAGGACCACCGCGGCGGGCGAGTCCGGGTGCGACAGGACGACCGGCATCCCCGCGTCGCCGCCCTCGCGCAGGACGACGTCCATCGGCACCTGCGCCAGCAGCGGCACGGGCGTCCCGAGGCGTTCGGTGAGCGACGTCGACACGGCCTGACCGCCCCCGGAGCCGAAGACCTCCAGGCGCTGCCCGTCCGGCAGCTCCAGCCAGCTCATGTTCTCCACGACGCCCACGACGCGCTGCTCGGTCTGGGAGGCCACCGACCCGGCGCGTTCGGCGACCTCGGCCGCCGCCACCTGCGGGGTCGTCACGACGAGGACCTCCGCCTTCGGCAGCAGCTGCCCGACGCTGATGGCGATGTCGCCCGTGCCGGGCGGCAGGTCCAGCAGCAGGACGTCGAGGTCGCCCCAGTGGACCTCGGAGGCGAACTGCTGCAGCGCACGGTGCAGCATCGGCCCGCGCCAGGCCACCGGCTGGTTGCCGGGGACGAACATGCCGATGGAGATGACCCGGACGCCGTGCGCGACGGGCGGGATGATCATGTCGGCGACCTTGGTCGGGGTGCCCTGAACGTCGAGCAGCCGCGGCACGGAGAAGCCGTGCACGTCGGCGTCGAGGAGGCCGACGCGCAGGCCGTCGGCGGCCATGGCGGCCGCGAGGTTGACGGTGACGCTGGACTTCCCGACCCCGCCCTTGCCCGAGGCCACGGCGTAGACGCGCGTGAGGTTGCCCGGGTCGTTGAAGGGGATCGTCGGGGCAGCCCCCGTCGTGCCCCGCACCTTCGCGGTGAGCTCCCGGCGCTGCTCGGGGTTCATCTCGCCGAGGTGGACGCGGATCGAGGTCACGCCCGCGACCGTCCGCGTCGCGCCCGTGACCTCGCGCGTCAGCGTGTCCTTCATGGGGCAACCCGCCGTGGTGAGGAGCACCCGGACGTCGACGTGCCCGGTCTCGTCGACGTCGACGCCGTCGACCATCCCGAGGTCGGTGATGGGGCGGTGCAGCTCGGGGTCGTCGACGGTGCGCAGGGCCTGCAGGACCTCCGCGCGCACGCTCTCGGGACCAGGTGCGGGCGGGGTGTCGGGCATGGGTCCAGGGTACGGGGGCACCTTGACCCCGACCCCCGGCGGTGGGAGGGTGTGCCGGAAAGCGCTTGCCCGTCGGGTCAGGCCCGCGCAGCCCGTGCCGACCCTCGTCGAGGAGGACGTCCGTGCCCACCCCCCGTCGCTACGCCCTGGTGGGCGCCGGTTCCCGCGCCACCATGTACGTCGACGCGCTCGCCGGACCGCACGCCGCCGACGGCGACCTCGTCGCGGTCGCCGACACGAACCCCGGCCGGGCCGCCCTGCACGCCCGCCGCTACGTCGACGCCGGCCGTCGCGCGCCCGAGCTGCTGGAGCCCGCGCAGCTGGCCGAGGCCGTGCAGCGCCTGGGCGTCGACCGGGTGATCGTCACCACGCCCGACCACACCCACGCCGACCTCGTCGTCGCGGCGCTCGACGCGGGCGCCGACGCCGTGGTCGAGAAGCCCCTCACGACGAGCCCCGAGGGGGTGCGCCGCATCGCCGAGGCCGTCGAGCGCACGGGACGCGACGTCCTCGTCACCTTCAACTACCGGTACGCCCCGCGGAACACCGCGCTGCGTCAGGTCATCGCCGACGGCGGCATCGGGACCGTCACGTCGGTGCACTTCGAGTGGGTCCTGGACACCGCCCACGGCGCCGACTACTTCCGCCGCTGGCACCGGCAGAAGGAGAACTCGGGCGGGCTGCTCGTGCACAAGAGCTCCCACCACTTCGACCTCGTCAACTGGTGGACGCAGGGCGTTCCGCAGCGCGTCTTCGCCAGCGGCGGCCTGCGGTTCTACGGCGCCGCGAACGCGGCCGCCCGCGGGCTCGGCCCGCGTCCGGAGCGCGGCACGTCCGAGGCCGGACGGGCCGACGCGTTCTCCCTCGACCTCGCCGCCGACCCCAAGCTGCGCGCCCTCTACCTCGAGAACGAGCAGCACGACGGCTACCTGCGCGACCGCGACGTCTTCGACGACGGCATCACCATCGAGGACAACCTCGCCCTCGTCGTCGACTCCGTCGTGCCCGGCGGGACCGCCACGCTGTCCTACGCGCTCAACGCGCACTCGCCGTGGGAGGGCTACGTCGTGGCCGTCAACGGCACCCTCGGCCGCGCCGAGCTGACCGTCGTCGAACGCGGCGAGGTGCCGTTGACCGAGGGACGCCGGCAGGTCGACCCGAGCATGCACCCCGAGGACGTCGCCGCCGGTTCAGGCGAGGGGTCGGAGAAGAGCGTCCGGCCCGTCTCCGAACGCCTCCTCGTGCAGCGGCACTTCGAACCGGCCCACGAGGTCGACATCCCGGTGGGGGAGGGCGGCCACGGCGGCGGCGACGCGCTGCTGCTGCGTGACGTCTTCGCCGGTCCCGTCCCGGACCCGTTGCACCGCACGGCGTCCTGGCGTGACGGGGTGCGGTCCGTCGTCGTCGGGATCGCCGGCAACCGGTCGCTGGAGACCGGGCAGGCCGTGCGCGTCGAGGAGCTCGACCTCGGCCCCGCCGTCGCGGCCCTCGCCCGCCCCTGACGTCCCCGGCCCCCTCGGACCGGGCGGCCACACTGCGTCACCCCCTTCGCGGAAAACACTCTTTCCGCCCTCCGGGATCGTTCCCGGAGGGCGGAAAGAGTGTTTTCC
>NZ_JBFBND010000016.1:0-109053 GCF_040702905.1 Kineococcus sp. NPDC059986
GCTGAGCACCGTCGGCGCCGGTGACTGCACGTTGGCGGGCCGCCCTCCGGGATCGTTCCCGGAGGGCGGAAAGAGTGTTTTCCGCCGGCAGGGCGGGGCGCTCAGGGGAGGGTGCGGACGGCGCGGGACTGCTCGGCGCGGGCGGCGAGGTCGGCGTCGGGCGGGTAGACGACCTCCTCCAGCGTCAGGCCCCGGGGCCCCACGACGGCGACGGCGGGGTCGCGCTCGGCGCGGTCCTGCACGAGGCGCGGCCAGTCCACGTCCCGGCGGCCGTCGCCGACGGCCAGGGCGGCCCCCACGAGCGCCCGGACCATGGAGTGGCAGAAGGCGTCGGCCTGGACGTCGGCGACGAGCAGCCCGTCGTCCGTGCGTCGCCAGGAGAAGGCGAGGAGCGTGCGGACGGTCGTGGCCCCGTCGCGCGGCTTGCAGAACGCCGCGAACTCCCGCAGGCCCACGAGGCTGCGCGCGGCGAGGTCCATCGCGGTGACGTCGAGCGGTCGGCGGTGGTGCAGGACGTCGAACCGGCGCAGCGGGGGGACGCCGGCCGGGTCGTCGCAGACGCGGTAGGCGTAGCGGCGCCGCAGGGCGCCGAACCGCGCGTCGAAACCCTCGGGGGCCTGCCTGGCCCCGTGGACGCGCACGTCGGGCGGCAGGACCCCCGCCAGGCGCCGCACGAGGGCCGTCCCGGGCGCTGCGTCCGACCGTCCGGGCACGGCGGCCCAGGCGGGCCCCGGGACGTCGACGTGCGCCACCTGGCCGCTCGCGTGGACCCCGGCGTCGGTGCGCCCGGCGACGGTCAGCCGCGGGGGCGGGTCGAGACGGAGCACCCGACCCAGGCCGGCGGTCAGCTCCCCCTGGACGGTGCGCAGGCCCGGCTGTTCGGCCCAGCCGGCGAAGTGCGTGCCGTCGTAGCCGAGGTCGAGCCGGACGCGTACGTACTCTCGTTCGCCGACCGTCACTCGACTGCCAGCCGGCTGACCGCAGCCACGAGGTTCCGGAAGGACGGAGACCGGCCGGCGATCATTCCGAGGTCCGCGATCGCGGAGAAGGAGGCCTGGTGCAGGGTCTCCCGGTAGGGCTCGACCATCGCTGCAGAGAGCCGCTCCTTGGCTCCCCGCACCGATTCCGGATCCCCTTCCCAACTGGCGCCCGTGCGGACACTCCTGTGGGACGTGAGCGACGGCAGAGCAGCGAGCAGCCACGCCTCGTACTCACGCACGGCGATGACCGGGACGGGGTGCTCGGCACCGCTGGCCGCTGTGATGTCTGCGGCCAGTACCGCTGGGTCGTCGTCGTCCGCATCGGCCACGACCAGGACGCCTCCGACCCCCGCCACTCGGCTCGACTGCAGGGCCACCGCGCGTCCGAGGTGCTCGGGCTTCACCATGCGGCCCCGGGGCAAACGGTGGGGCCGGAGGACTTCCACCACGGGCGATCCTTCGACCTCCTCGTTCAGGATGCGGCGAACCAGCACAGGCAACGCCTTCTCCTCGCCGTGCCCCTCGACGATGAGCGCCAGCCGTCTCATGAGGCGAACAGCCGCAACTGCTCGCCGCGGTCCTGGGGCGAGGGGCGCAGCTGGTCCACCCGGAGCAGCTCACCTGCGGTGTAGAGCCCAGTCCTGAGAGCCTCGGCGCTGGCGGCGTCAGGACGCGCAACGCTCGTCTCGCCCGCCTCGGACGTGACCGCCAAGAGCTCGGAAGCGGTGATGGACTCCGAGTCGAGCAGATCGGGGCTGTGACTCGTCGCAAGGATCTGCCGTTGGCCCGACGCATCTCTCAGTGCCTCGAGCAGCATCCCCGAGGCTGCCGGGTGCAGAGCAGCTTCCGGTTCCTCGATGCCGATGGGACCGGCCACCGGGGTGGACGATGCGAAGAGGGCAGCAAGGCAGCCCAACGCGCGGAGAGTCCCGTCACTCATGGACGTTGCCTCGAAGGTCCACGGGCTGGCGGCACCCTCGACCTCCTGACGGAAGCGGAGGCTCTCGTACGTTCCGAGCGGAGAGCGGTCGACGCTGACGATGCCCGGGACCACGGCGGCGAGGTAGTCCTGGATGTCCTGCTTGACACCGGGCCGCTCGCGAGCGAGACGAGACAGAACACTGGCGATGTTGGAGCCGTCGCGGCGTAGCAGGCCTCCGGGGTCCGGGGTCTGCGGCACCCGCATGGCTTGCGGATTCAAGCTGTAGACGTTCATCGTCGACAGCCCGTCGAAGACGGGGCGGAAGCTGCTCAGACCGGACGCCGCGACGAGGAGCAACCGGTCGTCGCTCGCGCGCGGCAACACCGGTTCACTCGACTCCAGCACATCGCCGTTGCGGACGTCGTAGTGCGCCGGCTCGGCCCCGAAGCTCGAAGGGACCACCCGACACTCCTCACGGGTGATGCGGAAGTCGCCGTCGCCCACCTTGCCGACCTCGTACTTGAACGTGCCCGCGAAGTCTGGCCCCCGGAAGTCGAGAGCCACACCGAAGTGCGTCGGGTGGCCTGTCGACCGCCTGCGCACTTCCGCGACACCACCCCGCTCGCGCAGTGCGTTGTCCATGTTCTCGTTGAGCGCCTGCGCCGTGAGGCGGAGGCTGTCGAGGACGTTGCTCTTACCCGCACCGTTGGGGCCGACCAGGAACGTCAGCGCGCCCAGGGAGACGGAGCAGGATCCGATGCTGCGGAAGTTGCGCAACCGCAGCGCTGTGACGTCGAAGCGGCGCGCGTCCATGGGCTGATGCTAGGGGCTGGTGACGGGTGGACCGTCTGCTCCAGGACGAACCGCCAGGCGCCCGACGCGGACGAGCCCGCCCTCCCCGGTGTCGGGGCGGACGGGCTCGTCAGCGGGAAGGGAGGCGCTCAGGCCTGGTCCTTCTTCTCGGTGTTCTCGGTGTTCTCGGTGTTCTCGTCGCTCGGGTCGGCCTCGGCGGCGTCGACCTCGACGGCGTCCGACGTCGTGTCCGAGGTGGTGTCCTCGGTCGACGCGGTCGCGGCGGTGTCCTCGGCCGGGGTCTCCTCGGCGGGAGCCGACGACGCAGCGGCCTGCTCGGCCTCGCGGACGACGCCCTGCTTGGCGCTGACCGGCTCCATGACGAGCTGGATCACGGCCATGGGGGCGTTGTCGCCCTTGCGGGGACCGATCTTCACGATGCGGGTGTAGCCACCGTTGCGCTCGGCCATGGCCGGAGCGATCTCGGTGAAGAGGAAGTGCACGACGGACTTGTCGCGCACCGTCTTCATGACCTCGCGGCGGGCCGCCAGGTCACCCTTCTTCGCGAACGTGATGAGGCGCTCGGCGTGCGGACGGAGCCGCTTGGCCTTGGCCTCGGTCGTGGTGATGCTGCGGTGTTCGAAGAGCGCAGTCGCCAGGTTGGCGAGGATGAGCTTCTCGTGGGCCGGCCCGCCGCCGAGCCGCGGACCCTTGGTGGGGGTGGGCATTGTCTTGTCTCCTCGGTGTTGCCGCGCGCGATCTCAGAGCGCGCGGCTGCGGACGGTCAGAGCTGCTCGTCCTCGGCGAACGACTGGTCGTCGTCCTCGAAGTCGTTGACGACGGCGCTCGGGTCGAACCCGGGCGGGGAGTCCTTGAGGTGCAGGCCCATGCCGACCAGCTTGGCCTTGACCTCGTCGATGGACTTCTGCCCGAAGTTGCGGATGTCGAGCAGGTCGGCCTCGCTGCGCGAGACCAGTTCGCCGACGGAGTGGATGCCTTCGCGCTTGAGGCAGTTGTAGGAGCGGACGGTGAGGTCCAGCGCCTCGATCTCGAGCGCGAGGTCGGCCGCGAGCGCGGCGTCGGTCGGCGAGGGCCCCATGTCGATGCCCTCGGCCTCGACGTTGAGCTCGCGCGCCAGGCCGAACAGCTCGACGAGCGTCTTGCCGGCGGAGGCGACGGCGTCGCGCGGGGTGATGGCGTGCTTGGTCTCCACGTCCACGACGAGGCGGTCGAAGTCCGTCCGCTGCTCGACGCGCGTGGCCTCGACCTTGTACGTCACCTTCAGGACCGGCGAGTAGATGGAGTCGACCGGGATGCGGCCGATCTCCTGCTCGCCGGACTTGTTCTGCGCAGCCGAGACGTAGCCGCGGCCGCGTTCGACCGTCAGCTCCAGCTCGAGCTTGCCCTTGCCGTTGAGCGTCGCGATGTGCAGGTCGGGGTTGTGCACCTCGACCCCGGCGGGCGGGGCGATGTCGGCCGCGGTGACCGCGCCCGGGCCCTGCTTGCGCAGGTACATCACGACGGGTTCGTCGTGCTCGGAGGAGACGACGAGGTTCTTGACGTTGAGGACGATCTCGGTGACGTCCTCCTTCACACCCGGCACGGAGGTGAACTCGTGCAGGACACCGTCGATCCGCAGGCTCGTCACCGCAGCGCCCGGGATGGACGACAGCAGGGTGCGGCGCAGCGAGTTGCCGAGGGTGTACCCGAAGCCGGGCTCGAGGGGCTCGATGACGAAGCGCGAGCGGTACTCGTCGACGACGTCCTCGGTGAGGGTGGGGCGCTGTGCGATCAGCACGGAGGTTCCTTCCCGCGGGCGTCCGCCATATGACGCCCCGCACGCCCGTCGACATCGGTCCGCCGACGGGGTCTGACTGCTAGAACTGGGTTCCGATCGGGACGGCCCCGACCCCCACCACGACGGTGGGGGTCAGGGCCGCACCCTCGTCAGACGCGCCGACGCTTGGGCGGCCGGCAGCCGTTGTGCGGGCTGGGGGTCACGTCCTGGATCGCGCCGACCTCCAGGCCGGTGGCCTGGAGGGAGCGGATCGCGGTCTCGCGGCCCGAACCCGGGCCCTTGACGAAGACGTCGACCTTGCGCATGCCGTGCTCCTGCGCACGACGAGCGGCCGCCTCGGCGGCCATCTGCGCGGCGAACGGGGTCGACTTGCGGGACCCCTTGAAGCCGACCTGACCGGCCGACGCCCACGCGATGACCGCGCCCGTCGGGTCGGTGATCGAGACGATGGTGTTGTTGAACGTCGACTTGATGTGCGCGTGGCCGTGCGCGACGTTCTTCTTCTCCTTGCGACGCGGCTTGCGCGTCGCACTGGCCTGACGGCTCTTGGGAGGCATGCTCTCCGGACTCCTGGTGGACTGCGACGACTGGCTTCGAGGGCGAACCCTGGGGTTCGCGAGGCGACCCGGTGGGGGGCCGCGCACTGCTTACTTGCGACCGGCCTTCTTCTTGCCGGCCACGGTGCGCTTCGGGCCCTTGCGGGTGCGCGCGTTGGTCTTGGTGCGCTGCCCGCGCACGGGCAGGCCGCGGCGGTGCCGCAGACCGGCGTAGCAACCGATCTCCACCTTGCGGCGGATGTCGGCGGCCACCTCGCGGCGGAGGTCACCCTCGACGCGGTAGTTGCCCTCGATGTGGTCGCGCAGGGCGACCAGGTCGTCGTCCGTGAGGTCGCGGACGCGCAGGTCCGGGCTCACGCCCGTCGCGGCCAGGGTCTCCTGGGCTCGCGTGCGACCGACGCCGTAGATGTACGTGAGCGCGATCTCCAGCCGCTTTTCGCGGGGGAGGTCGACGCCGACGAGACGTGCCATGCGGGATGGTCCCTCTTCTGTCGCGGAGGTCTGCCACAGGACCGGTCCCGCCGTCTCGAGCGGGTCCCCGGCCTCCGACCGGGGGTGTCACCGGACCGCCCCTGACGGGCGCGGTCGGCGGGTCCTGCGTATGGGTGGTGCGCGTCCTCGGCGAGGACTGCGGATCCGTGCGGCGGTGTGACCCGCTGCGTCAGCCCTGGCGCTGCTTGTGGCGCAGGTTGTCGCAGATGATCATGACCCGCCCGTGACGGCGGATCACCTTGCACTTGTCGCAGATCTTCTTGACGCTCGGCTTGACCTTCATCGTGTCTCCGGTCGTGCAGTACCCACCCCGGAGTCGGGGCGAGCCGGCGGCCAGTGGGTGGTCACTTGTAGCGGTAGACGATGCGCCCGCGGGACAGGTCGTACGGGCTGAGCTCGACGACCACCCGGTCCTCGGGGAGGATGCGGATGTAGTGCTGCCGCATCTTCCCGGAGATGTGGGCAAGCACCTTGTGACCGTTGCTCAGCTCGACGCGGAACATCGCGTTCGGCAGGGCTTCGATCACGGTGCCTTCGATCTCGATGACGCCGTCCTTCTTCGGCATGTCCTCCGCTTTTCATCAAGTGTCGGGTGGAGTCAGCCCGGCCCCGTTGGAGGAACCAACGGGAGGCATGGCGGACCGACGGTCAAGCTTACGGGACGGCGCGCCGAGGGCGAAATCGGCCGATCATGCCGTTGGTCCGCCCTGCAGCGCAACCGATCGCGCGGTGGCGCGGTTCAGTCCCCGGGGACGGTGACGCCGTACGCGGCGAGCTCGGAGGCTCCCCCGTCGGGCGCCGTCAGCACCCACAGGCCGTCCTCGAGGACGGCGACCGTGTGCTCCCAGTGGGCCGCGCGCGTCCCGTCGGACGTCACCACGGTCCAGTCGTCGGCCAGGACGTCGGTCTCGATGCCCCCGCGCGTGCACATCGGTTCGATGGCCAGGACCAGCCCGGGCTTCACCTTCGGGCCCTTCTCGCGCACGCGGTAGTTCAGGACCTCCGGGGCCATGTGCATGGCCGTGCCGATGCCGTGCCCCGTGTACCCGTCGACGATGCCCAGACGGCCGTCGACGGCGTCCTCCACGGCTCCCCCGACGTCCCCGACTCGTCCGCGCGCGTCCAGGGCCGCGATGCCCGCCCAGAGCGCCTGCCGGGTGATCTCCACGAGGTCGACGTCCCCGGGGTCCGCGGGCTCGCCCACGATGGCGGTGAACGCGGAGTCGCCGTGCCAGCCGTCGACCACGCAGCCGCCGTCGACGGACACGACGTCCCCCTCGGCGAGGACCTGGTCGCCCGGGATGCCGTGGACCACGACCTCGTTGATTGAGATGCACAACGTCTTCGGGTACCCGTGGTACCCGAGGAAGTTCGACGTGCCGCCGCCGGCGCGGATGACCTCCGCGCCGAGGGCGTCCAGCTCGGCGAGGGTCACGCCGGGGGCGAGGGCACCGCGCACGCTCTCCAGCGCGGCGTAGGTCAGGAGACCGGCCTTGCGCATGGCCTGCACCTGGTCGGGGGTCTTGTACTCGACCCGCTCACGTCCGAACACCACGGGCGCCTCAGGCGTCGGGGAGGTCGAGCGCCTTGACGAGGCGCTCGGTCACCGACGAGATCTCCCCCAGCCCGTCCACGGACCGCAGCAGCCCGCGCTCGGAGTAGACCTCCACGAGCGGGGCCGTCTGGTCCAGGTAGACCTGCTGGCGCGTGCGGATGACGTCCTCGCCGTCGTCGCTGCGCCCCTGCTCCACGGCGCGCTGGGACAGCCGGCGGACGAGCTCGTCCGTGTCGGCCGTGATCTCCAGGACGTGCTCGAGCTTGGCGCCGATCTCGCGGAGCATGTCGTCGAGCTCGCGGACCTGGTCCGTCGTGCGCGGGTAGCCGTCGAGGATGAACCCGTCGGCGGCGTCGGGCTGCTGCAGGCGGTCCCGCACCATCGCGTTGGTGACGGAGTCCGGCACGTACTTGCCGGCGTCCAGGTACTCCTTGACCGTCTTGCCCAGTTCGGTCTCCTCCGCCACGTTCGCGCGGAAGATGTCGCCGGTCGAGATGGCGGGGACGCCGAGGCGGGAGGACAGGAGCTTGGCCTGGGTGCCCTTGCCCGCACCGGGCGGACCGAGGAGGACGAGACGAGTCATCGCAAGAACCCTTCGTAGTTGCGCTGCTGGAGCTGGGACTCGATCTGCTTCACCGTCTCGAGCCCGACCCCGACGATGATCAGGATCGACGTGCCCCCGAAGGGGAAGTTCGTGTTCGCATTGAAGAGCACGAACGCGATGAGGGGAAGCAGCGAGATGAGCCCCAGGTACAGCGATCCTGGCAGGGTGATGCGGGTGAGGATGTAGTCGAGGTACTCCGCGGTGGGCCGTCCGGCGCGCACACCGGGGATGAACCCGCCGTACTTGCGCATGTTCTCGGCGACCTCGTCCGGGTTGAACGTGATCGCGACGTAGAAGTACGCGAAGAAGATGATGAGCAGGAAGTACGCCGCCATGTACAGCGGGTGGTCACCCTTGGTGAAGTGGTCGGTGATCCAGGCCACCCAGGCCTCGTTCGGGTCGTTGAACTGGGCCACGAGGGCGGGCAGGTAGAGCAGCGACGAGGCGAAGATCACGGGGATGACCCCGGCCATGTTGACCTTGAGCGGGATGTACGTGGAGGTGCCCCCGTACATGCGCCGACCGATCATCCGTTTGGCGTACTGCACGGGCACCCGGCGCTGGGACTGCTCGACCGCCACGACGGCCGCCACGACGACGAGACCCACGAGGACGACGCCGCCGAAGGTCAGCCAGCCGCGCTCGCGGCCGATGGCGAGCAGGGAGGTCGGGAAGGTCGCGGCGATCTGGGCGAAGATCAGCAGGGACATGCCGTTGCCGACACCGCGCTCGGTGACGAGCTCCCCCAGCCACATGATGAGCCCGGTCCCGGCGGTCATCGTCAGGACCATCAGCAGGATGGTGGGGACGCTCTGGTCCGGCAGGACCTGGGCGTTGCACGAGGTGCCGAACAGGCGCGACGGCTCACGAGCGATCGTCACGTACGTCGTCGACTGCAGGACCGCGAGACCGATCGTCAGGTAGCGCGTGTACTGCGTCAGCTTGCTGGTCCCCTGCTGGCCCTCCTTCTTGAGGTCCTCGAAGCGCGGGATCACGACCGTGAGCAGCTGGATGATGATGCTCGCGGTGATGTACGGCATGATCCCGAGCGCGAAGATGCTCAGCTGGAGCAGCGCGCCGCCGGAGAAGAGGTTCGCCAGGCCGAGCAGGTCGTTCCCGGTCTGCGCCAGGTCGATGCACTGCTGCACGGCCGAGTAGGAGACCCCGGGCGCCGGCACGAAGGAGCCCAGCCGGACCAGGACGATGATCCCGACCGTGAAGAGCATCTTGCGGCGCAGGTCGGGCGTCCGGAAGGCGCGACCGATTGCGGTGAGCACTACGACCTCCTGCACCGCGCTCCCGGAGGAGCCGGAGTCGTTCCTGACTGGTCGGACGGTTGCGCCGAACAGGGTACTTCGAGCACAGCGGGTGGTGCTGCTGTTGCTGTGGGGACATCCCGCGCGGGACGCGGGCGACCTTGGTAGACCCTACCGTCCCCCCAACGCACACACGGCGGTAGCGGGCGATCACTCGCCGCTACCGCCGTGGGCGGTGGTGCTGGGCGTCAGCGGACGGTCGTGGACCCGCCCGCAGCCACGATCTTCTCGGACGCCGAGGTCGAGAACTTGTCGGCCGTCACCTGCAGGGCCACGGACACCTCACCGGTGCCGAGGACCTTGACGAGCTGGCCCTTGCGGACCGCGCCCTTGGCGACGAGCTCGTCGACACCGACGGTGCCGCCCTCCGGGAAGAGGGTGGCGAGCTTGTCGAGGTTGACGACCTGGTACTCGACGCGGAACGGGTTCTTGAACCCGCGCAGCTTCGGCAGGCGCATGTGGAGGGGCATCTGCCCGCCCTCGAACGCCTCGGGCACCTGGTAGCGGGCCTTCGTGCCCTTGGTGCCGCGACCGGCCGTCTTGCCCTTGCTGCCCTCACCGCGGCCGACACGGGTCTTCGCCGTGTTCGACCCCGGGGCAGGGCGCAGGTGGTGCAGCTTCAGGACGTGCTCACCCTGGTTCGGCATCAGTCGACCTCCTCAACAGTCACGAGGTGCGCGACGGTGTTGGCCATCCCACGGAACTCGGGCTTGTCGTCCTTGACGACCGACTGCCCGATCTTGTGGAGCCCGAGGCTGCGGAGCGTGTCGCGCTGGTTCTGCTTGCCGCCGATGCCGGACTTGACCTGGGTGACCTTGATGCGACCCATCAGGAGGTCACCCCCGCGGCCTGGGCGCGCAGCAGCGCGACCGGGGCGACGTGCTCGACCGGCAGACCACGGCGGGCCGCGACCTGCTCCGGGCGCTCGAGACCCTTGAGGGCCTCGATCGTCGCGTGCACGATGTTGATCGCGTTGTCGGAGCCGAGCGACTTCGACAGCACGTCGTGGATGCCCGCGCACTCGAGCACGGCGCGCACCGGACCACCGGCGATGACGCCGGTACCCGGGGAGGCCGGACGCAGCATGACCACGCCGGCCGCCTTCTCGCCCTGCACGGGGTGCGGGATGGTGCCCTGGATCTTGGGCACCCGGAAGAAGTTCTTCTTGGCCTCCTCGACACCCTTGGCGATCGCCGCGGGCACCTCCTTGGCCTTGCCGTAGCCGACACCGACGGTGCCGTCGCCGTCGCCCACGACCACGAGGGCCGTGAAGCTGAAGCGACGCCCGCCCTTGACGACCTTGGCGACGCGGTTGATGGTCACGACGCGCTCGACGAAGTTGCTGCGGTCGCCCGCGTCACCACGTCCACGGTTGTCGCGGCCACCGTCACGGCCGCCACGACCGCGGTCGTTGCTGCCACGGTTGTCGTTGCGGTTGTCGCCGCCGCCGGCCGCACCGGCGCCTCGGCGCTGGGGTCCAGGCATCAGACGTTCCTCATCTCATCGACTTCGTAGGTCACAGGGACAGCCCCGCCTCACGAGCGCCGTCCGCGATCGCCGCGACGCGCCCGGCGTAGCGGTTGCCGCCGCGGTCGAAGACCACGGCCTCGATGCCGGCCGCCTTGGCCCGTTCGCCGACGAGGACGCCGACGGCCTTCGCCTTGGCCGACTTGTCGTCGCCGCTGGCGCGCAGGTCCGCCTCCATGGTCGAGGCCGACGCCAGGGTGTGACCCGCGGCGTCGTCGATGACCTGGACGAACACGTGACGCGTGGACCGCGTGACCACGAGACGAGGACGCACGGCGGTGCCGACGACCTTCTTGCGCACGCGGGTGTGACGACGCTTGCGCGCCGGCGCAGTGCCCTTCTGGGTCTTCTGGGTGGAGAGTCCCATCGTCACTTACCAGCCTTTCCGACCTTGCGGCGGACCTGCTCGCCGGCGTATCGCACGCCCTTGCCCTTGTACGGGTCGGGCTTGCGGAGCTTGCGGATGTTGGCAGCGACCTCGCCGACCTGCTGCTTGTCGATCCCCGCGACGGAGAACCTGGTGTTGCTCTCCACCGCGAAGGTGATGCCGGCCGGTGCCTTGACGAGGACCGGGTGGCTGAAGCCGAGCGCGAACTCGAGGTCCGAGCCCTTGGCCGTGACGCGATACCCCGTGCCGACGATCTCGAGCTTCTTCTCGTAGCCCTTGGTCACACCCTCGACCATGTTCGAGATCAGGGTGCGGGTGAGGCCGTGCAACGAGCGCGAGGTGCGCTCGTCGTCGGGACGGGTGACCGACAGGAGCCCGTCCTCGGAGCGCTCCACCGCGATGGGGGAAGCGATCGTGTGGTTGAGCTCGCCCTTGGGGCCCTTGACCGTGACGGCGGAGCCGTCGATGGTCACGTCCACGCCCGAGGGGACGGTGATCGGGAGTCGACCGATGCGCGACATGAGTTCTCCTCCCTCACCAGACGTAGGCGAGGACTTCCCCACCCACGCCCTTCTTGTTGGCCTGCTTGTCGGTCAGCAGCCCCGAGGACGTGGACAGGATCGCCACGCCGAGGCCACCGAGAACGCGGGGCAGGTTCGTCGACTTCGCGTAGACCCGCAGACCGGGCTTGCTCACGCGGCGCAGGCCGGCGATCGCACGCTCGCGGTTGGGGCCGAACTTCAGGTTCAGCGTCAGCTTCTTGCCCACCTCGGCGTCCTCGACCGTCCAGGAGGCGATGTAGCCCTCCGCCTGGAGGATCTCGGCGATGTGGGACTTCAGCTTGCTGTACGGCATGGCGACGGTGTCGTGGTACGCCGAGTTGGCGTTCCGCAGACGCGTCAACATGTCCGCGATGGGGTCAGTCATGGTCATCGGGCTCGTCCGCCCTTCCTCGCCGCGGTTTCCGTGCCTCGCTGTGCGGGCAGGACCTTCGGCGTCTCAGTGATCAGGGTCGTGAAGGAGTGGTGGGTCACCAGCTGCTCTTGGTCACACCGGGCAGTTCGCCGCGGTGCGCCATCTCGCGCACGCAGACACGGCACAGGCCGAACTTGCGGTACACGGCGTGCGGGCGACCGCAACGCTGGCAACGGGTGTAGGCGCGCACCTTGAACTTGGGCTTGCGCGCGGCCTTGTGGATCAGAGCGGTCTTCGCCACGGTCAGTTCTCCTTGAACGGGAAGCCCAGAGCACGCAGCAGCGCACGGCCTTCGTCGTCGGTCTTCGCCGTCGTCACGACCGTGATGTCCATGCCGCGGACGCGGTCGATCCGGTCCTGGTCGATCTCGTGGAACATCGACTGCTCGGTGAGACCGAAGGTGTAGTTGCCGTTGCCGTCGAACTGCTTCGGCGACAGACCGCGGAAGTCGCGGATGCGCGGCAGCGCGAGCGACAGGAGACGGTCCAGGAACTCCCACATCCGGTCCCCGCGAAGGGTGGTGTGGCAGCCGATCGGCATGCCCTCGCGCAGCTTGAACTGGGCGATGGACTTGCGCGCCTTCGTGATCTGCGGCTTCTGGCCGGTGATGGCCGTGAGGTCGCGGACGGCGCCGTCGATCAGCTTGGAGTCACGCGCAGCCTCGCCGACACCCATGTTCACCACGACCTTGACCAGGCCGGGGATCTGCATGACGTTCGGGTAGGAGAACTGCGTGTGCAGCTGACCCTTGATCTCTTCGCGGTAGCGCTGCTTCAGACGAGGCAGGGCGGGCGCTTCAGTGGTGGTGGTCATCAGATGTCCTTGCCGGAACGCTTGGCGACGCGGATGCGGTTGGTCTTGGTGCGACCGTCGCGCTCGACCTTCTCCTCGCGGATGCCGACGCGCGTCGGCTTCTTGGTCTCCGGGTCGACGAGCTGCACGTTGCTGATGTGGATCGGGGCCTCGCGCTCGACGATGCCGCCTTCCACACCCGGACGGGCCTTGGTGTGGCGCTTGATGCGGTTCACACCCTCGACCAGGACACGCTGCGTCTCGGCGTTCACCTCGAGCACCTTGCCCTGCTTGCCGAGGTCGGACGTCTTGGTGCCGTCCTCGTTCTTGCGCCCGCGAACACGGGTGATGACCTGGACCAGGTCACCCTTCTTGATGCGCAGCTTCGGCGTCTTCGCACTCATCTTCACAGCACCTCCGGCGCCAGCGAGATGATCCGCATGAACTTCTTCTCACGCAGCTCGCGACCGACGGGCCCGAAGATGCGGGTACCGCGCGGGTCGCCGTCAGCACGGAGGATCACCGCGGCGTTCTCGTCGAAACGGATGTACGAACCGTCGGCGCGCCGACGCTCCTTCTTGGTGCGGACGATGACGGCCTTGACCACATCGCCCTTCTTGACGTTCCCACCGGGGATGGCGTCCTTGACCGTGGCCACGATCACGTCACCGATGCCGGCGTAGCGGCGGCCGGAGCCGCCGAGCACGCGGATGCAAAGGATCTCCTTGGCACCCGTGTTGTCGGCGACCTTGAGCCGCGACTCCTGCTGGATCACTCTCTACTCCTTCGTCGCGCCGGTTCTCGACCACCCGCGTGGGGGCGAGCCTGGCCGAACGGACATGGATTCTGGGGGCGGGCCGCACGAGCGGCCCGCCCTCGGTCGAACGCGTCCGAGGACGCGAGCGTCACTTCGCGCGTTCGAGGACCTCGACGACGCGCCAGCGCTTGGTCGCCGACAGCGGCCGGGTCTCGGCGATGAGGACGAGGTCGCCCACACCGGCCGTCTCGACCTCGTCGTGCGCCTTGACCTTCGTCGTGCGGCGGATGACCTTGGCGTAGAGCGGGTGCTTCACGCGGTCCTCGACCTCGACGACGACGGTCTTCTGCATCTTGTCGCTGACGACGTACCCGCGACGCGTCTTGCGGTAGCCGCGCTCGGTGCTCGCGTCGGACGTCTTGGCGGTGTCCTGCTCGCTCACTTCGCAGCCTCCTTCGTGATCGGCGCCTCGGTGATGCCGAGCTCGCGCTCGCGCATCGTCGTGTAGATGCGGGCGATGTCCCGCTTGACGGCCTTCAGCCGGGAGTTGTTCTCCAGCTGGCCGGTGGCGGACTGGAAGCGCAGGTTGAACAGCTCTTCCTTCGCCTTCTTGAGCTCGTCGACCAACTTCGCGTCGTCGAACTCACGCAGGTCGTCGGCGCTCAGGCCCTTGGTCCCGATGGCCAACTCACTCACCACCTTCGCGGCGCACGATCTTGCACTTGACGGGCAGCTTGTGGATGGCGCGGGTGAGCGCCTCCGAAGCGACCTTCTCGTTGGGGAACGACAGCTCGAACATGACGCGTCCTGGCTTGATGTTCGCGATCCACCACTCCGGCGAACCCTTGCCGGAACCCATGCGGGTCTCGGCGGGCTTCTTCGTCAGCGGCCGGTCCGGGTAGATGTTGATCCAGACCTTGCCGCCACGACGGATGTGGCGGGTGATGGCGATACGGGCCGACTCGATCTGCCGGTTGGTGACGTAGCCACCTTCGACGGCCTGGATCCCGTACTCACCGAACGTGACGCGGGTGCCGCCGGACGCCGCACCACGCCGCGTGGGGTGGTGCTGCTTGCGGTGCTTGACTCGCCGTGGGATGAGCACGACTCAGGCCTCCGATCCGGTGCTGGCCGGCGCCGCAGCGGGGGCAGCCTCGGCTGCTGGCTGCTCGCCGGTGGGACGACGACGCCCGCGGCTCTCGCCGCGGTCCGGACGCTCACCGCGACGCGGAGCGCGCGGAGCGGCGGCCTGCGACTGGGCGAGCTCACGGCTCGTGACGTCACCGTGGTAGATCCAGACCTTCACGCCGATGCGGCCGAAGGTCGTGCGGGCCTCGTAGAACCCGTAGTCGATGTTCGCGCGCAGCGTGTGCAGCGGAACGCGACCCTCGCGGTAGAACTCCGAGCGGCTCATCTCGGCGCCGCCGAGGCGGCCGGCGCACTGCACCCGGATCCCCTTGGCACCGGAGCGGAGCGACGTCTGCATCCCCTTGCGCATGGCGCGACGGAACGAGACGCGGCTCGCGAGCTGCTCGGCGATGCCCTGGGCAACCAGCTGCGCGTCGGTCTCGGGGTTCTTGACCTCGAGGATGTTCAGCTGGACCTGCTTGCCCGTGAGCTTCTCGAGCTCACCGCGGATGCGGTCGGCCTCCGCGCCGCGACGGCCGATGACGATGCCCGGCCGGGCGGTGTGGATGTCGACGCGCACGCGGTCGCGGGTGCGCTCGATCTCGACCTTCGAGATGCCGGCCCGCTCCATGCCCTTGGACATGAGGCGGCGGATCGCGACGTCCTCCTTGACGTAGTCGGCGTAGCGCTGACCGGTCTTGGTGGAGTCGGCGAACCAACGGCTCTTGTGGTCCGTGGTGATGCCCAGTCGGAACCCGTGCGGGTTGACCTTCTGTCCCATCAGCGGGTCCTCCTCGTCTTCTTGGCGCCGGCGACGGCGGGGGCCACGACCACGGTGATGTGGCTCGTGCGCTTCAGGATGCGTCCGGCGCGGCCCTGGGCCCGCGGACGGAAGCGCTTCATGGTCGGACCCTCGTCGACGTGGATCGCCTTGACGACGTACTCGTTCGGGTCGAACGCCTCGGAGTGCTTGTCCGCGAGGAACTTCGCATTCGCGATGGCGCTCTCGACGAGCTTGCGCACGGGCTCGGCCGCCGCCTGCGGGGCGAACGAGAGCACGGCGACGGCTTCGGTGGCCTGCTTGCCCCGGACGAGGTCGACGACTCGGCGCGCCTTCTGGGGCGTGACGCGGAGGTGCCGCGTCTGCGCCTTGGCTTCCATCCCTGTCCTGCTTCCTGGTTTCGGTCTCGAAAGGTTGTGTCGCGTGAGCCGGTGGCTCAGCGGCGACGACCCTTGCGGTCGTCCTTCTCGTGGCCCTTGAACGTCCGCGTGGCAGCGAACTCGCCGAGCTTGTGCCCCACCATCGACTCGGTGACGAAGACGGGGACGTGCTTGCGGCCGTCGTGCACCGCGAACGTGTGACCCAGGAAGTCCGGCGTGACGACCGAACGGCGGGACCACGTCTTGATGACGTTGTGCGTACCGGCCTCGTTCTGAGCGTCCACCTTCTTCTGGAGGTGGTCGTCGACGAACGGGCCCTTCTTCAAGCTGCGAGGCATGGCTCTAGCTCCCTATCAGCGCTTCTTGCCGGTGCGGCGGCGACGGACGATGAGCTTGTCGCTCTCCTTGCCCGGACGCCGCGTACGGCCTTCAGGCTTGCCCCAGGGGCTGACGGGGTGACGCCCACCGGACGTCTTCCCCTCACCACCACCGTGCGGGTGGTCGATGGGGTTCATGGCGACACCACGGACGGTCGGGCGCTTGCCCTTCCAGCGCATGCGGCCGGCCTTGCCCCAGTTGATGTTGGACTGCTCGGCGTTGCCCACCTCGCCGACCGTGGCGCGGCAGCGCACGTCGACGTTGCGGATCTCGCCGGACGGCATGCGCAGCTGAGCGAAGCGACCCTCACGGGCCACCAGCTGGACGCTCGCACCCGCGGAGCGGGCGATCTTCGCGCCGCCACCGGGACGGATCTCGATGGCGTGGATGACCGTACCCACGGGGATGTTGCGCAGCGGCAGGTTGTTGCCCGGCTTGATGTCGGCCTCGGGGCCGTTCTCGATCCGGTCGCCCTGCTTCAGCTTCGCGGGGGCGATGATGTAGCGCTTCTCGCCGTCCACGTAGTGCAGCAGCGCGATGCGCGCGGTGCGGTTGGGGTCGTACTCGATGTGCGCGACCTTCGCGACGACGCCGTCCTTGTCGTGGCGACGGAAGTCGATGACGCGGTAGGCGCGCTTGTGGCCACCACCGATGTGGCGGGTGGTGATGCGACCGGACGAGTTGCGACCACCGGTCTTGGACAGCGGGCGGACGAGCGACTTCTCCGGCTCGCTCCGCGTGATCTCGACGAAGTCGGCGACGGACGAGCCACGGCGGCCCGGCGTCGTCGGCTTGTACTTGCGGATTCCCATTGCAGCGTTTCCTCGGGTTCGAAGGTTGTCTACGGCAGTCGTGCGAGCCCTACCGGGCTCAGGCGACCGAGCCGCCGAAGATGTCGATCGTGCCCTCGCGCAACGTCACGATGGCCCGCTTGGTGTCCTTGCGCTTCCCAGTACCGAACTTGGTGCGCCGGCTCTTGCCCTGACGGTTCGCGGTGTTCACCGCGGAGACCTTGACGCCGAAGACCTTCTCGACCGCGATCTTGATCTCGGTCTTGTTGGCCCGCGGGTCCACCAGGAACGTGTACTTGCCCTCGTCGATGAGCCCGTAGCTCTTCTCCGAGACGACCGGCGCGAGCAGGATGTCGCGCGGGTCCTTCTGGGTTCCGCCGAGCGCGCTCACAGGGTGCTCCCTTCGGACTCCGCCGCCACCGCGGTCGCGGTGCGACCCTTGCGCGGGCCGGCGACGAAGGCGTCGAGGGCCGCGCGGGTGAAGACGACGTCGTCGCTCTTCAGGACGTCGTAGGTGTTGAGCTGGTCCGCCGGCAGGACGTGCACGTTGTCGAGGTTGCGCAGGGACTTCTGCGAGACCTCGTCGTCGCGGGTCAGGACGACCAGCACGTTCTTGCGGCCGGACAGCGTCGCGATGAGCGTGCGCGCCGTCTTGGTCGAGGGCGCCGCACCGGCGGCCAGACCCTCGACGACGTGCAGCCGGTCGTGGCGCACCCGGTCGGAGAGCGCACCGCGCAGGGCGGCGGCGATCATCTTCTTGGGGGTGCGCTGGGAGTAGTCACGCGGCTTGGGTCCGTGGACGATGCCACCACCGGTGAACTGCGGGGCGCGGAGCGAACCCTGGCGGGCGCGGCCGGTGCCCTTCTGCTTGTACGGCTTCTTGCCGCCACCACGGACCTCGCCACGACGCTTGGTCGAGTGGGTCCCCTGGCGGGCCGCGGCGAGCTGCGCGGTCACCACCTGGTGGATGAGGGCGATGTTCGCCTGACGGGCGAAGTCCTTCGCCGGCAGTTCGACGGTGCCGTTGGTGCCACCGTCAGCCGTCCGCAGCGGGACGGTGACGTTCTCGGTGGCGTGAGTTTCGGTCGACATCTGGCTCAGGCCTCCTTCACGCGCGCCTTGGACGCGCTCTTGACGAGCACGAGCCCGCCGCGGGGACCGGGGATGGCGCCCGTGATGAGCAGCAGCCCCTTCTCCGCGTCGATGGCCTGCACGGTCAGGTTCTGGGTCGTCTGGCGGGCAGCACCCATGCGCCCGGCCATCCGCATGCCCTTGAACACGCGACCGGGGGTGGCGCAGCCGCCGATGGACCCCGGCTTGCGGTGGTTGCGGTGCGCACCGTGGGAGGCGCCGACGCCGTGGAAGCCGTGACGCTTCATGACACCGGCGAAGCCCTTGCCCTTGGTGGTGCCGACCACGTCGACGGTCGTGCCGGTCTCGAAGACCTCGGCGGTGACCTCCTGACCGAGCTGGTACTCACCGGCGTCGGTCGTGCGCAGCTCCACCAGGTGACGGCGAGGCGCGACGTCCGCCTTCGCGAAGTGACCGGCAGCGGGCTTGTTGGCCTTGCGCTGCGCGATCGCCGTGGTGGCCAGCTGGACGGCTTCGTAGCCGTCGGTGGTAGTGGTGCGGATCTGGGTCACGACGTTCGGCTCGACCTTGACGACCGTCACCGGGACGACGCGGTTGTCCGCGTCCCACAGCTGGGTCATGCCGAGCTTGGTGCCGAGCACCCCTCGCACTTGCCTGTCGCTCATCGTGTGCAGTCCCTCAGAGCTTGATCTCGATGTCGACACCGGCCGGGAGGTCGAGTCGCATGAGCGAGTCGACGGTCTTCGGCGTCGGGTCGATGATGTCGATGAGACGCTTGTGCGTCCGCATCTCGAAGTGCTCGCGGCTGTCCTTGTACTTGTGCGGCGAGCGGATGACGCAGTAGACGTTCTTCTCGGTCGGCAGCGGCACGGGCCCTGCGACCGAAGCACCAGTCCGGGTCACCGTGTCGACGATCTTGCGCGCCGAACTGTCGATGACCTCGTGGTCGTAGGCCTTGAGCCTGATGCGGATCTTCTGTCCCGCCATGGCGTCGTCTGACTCTCTCTCTTCGTACCGCTACTGACTCGCGCGCGGCGCGGAGCCCCTGTGTGGTGGTGCTCCGACCCCCGAGGTCGGGCGTGTCGCGCTCTCGCACGAACTGCGCCCGCTCCCGGTTGCCCGGTGTGGTCCTGTCGTCCTGTTCAGGTTGCCCTGGGGGTCCAGGTGAACCGTTCGCCGCCCGTCCGAGACGTTCGACGTTCGCGGTTGCCGGCCGGTGGTCTGGCCCGGTCCCCGGATCGGGTGGAATCGTGATCCAGGCGCGGTCCAGCGGCGCAGCAACCCCGACAGTCTGCCAGACGGAGGCGCCCCTTGGCGAATCGAGCAGCGGAGCATCGGTGGTGGGCGAGCTCACCCACGACGAAGGGGCGGGTCCTGGAGGACCCGCCCCTTCGCCGTGCGGCGAGCGGTCCGCCGCGGGGTCAGAGCCCCGCGGCGGGTCGACTCACTTGAGGATCTTGACGACCCGGCCGGCGCCGACGGTGCGGCCACCCTCACGGATCGCGAACTTCAGGCCCTCTTCCATCGCGATGGGCTGGATGAGGTCGACCTTCATCTCGGTGTTGTCACCGGGCATGACCATCTCGGTGCCCTCGGGCAGCGAGACGACGCCCGTGACGTCGGTCGTCCGGAAGTAGAACTGCGGACGGTAGTTGTTGTAGAAGGGCGTGTGACGGCCACCCTCGTCCTTGGACAGGATGTAGGCCTGGCCCTCGAACTCCGTGTGCGGGGTGATCGAGTTCGGCTTGGTCACGACCTGGCCGCGCTCGACGTCGTCACGCTTGAGACCACGCAGCAGCAGGGCGGCGTTGTCGCCGGCCTGGCCCGTGTCCAGCATCTTGTTGAACATCTCGATGCTGGTGACGGTGGTCTTCTGCGAGGTCGGCTTGATGCCGACGATCTCGACTTCCTGGTTGACGTTCAGGACGCCACGCTCGATGCGGCCGGTCACGACGGTGCCGCGGCCGGTGATCGTGAAGACGTCCTCGATCGGCATGAGGAAGGGCTGGTCGACGGCGCGCTCGGGCTCGGGGATCGCGGTGTCGACCGCGTCCATGAGCTCCATGAGCTTGTCGCCCCACTCGGCGTCGCCCTCGAGGGCCTTGAGCGCCGAGACGCGGACCACGGGGACGTCGTCGCCCGGGAACTCGTACGACGAGAGGAGCTCACGCACCTCCATCTCGACGAGCTCGAGGAGCTCCTCGTCCTCGACCATGTCGGCCTTGTTCAGCGCGACGACGATGTAGGGGACGCCGACCTGGCGGGCCAGGATGACGTGCTCCTTCGTCTGCGGCATCGGGCCGTCGGTGGCCGCGACCACGAGGATGGCGCCGTCCATCTGCGCCGCACCCGTGATCATGTTCTTGATGTAGTCCGCGTGGCCCGGGCAGTCGACGTGGGCGTAGTGACGCGCCTCGGTCTGGTACTCGACGTGCGCGATCGAGATCGTGATGCCGCGCTGACGCTCTTCAGGGGCCTTGTCGATCTGGTCGAACGCCGAAGCCTTGTTGAGCTCGGGGAACTTGTCGTGCAGCACGCGCGTGATCGCCGCGGTCAACGTCGTCTTGCCGTGGTCGATGTGACCGATCGTGCCGATGTTGACGTGCGGCTTGGTCCGCTCGAACTTCGCCTTCGCCACTGGGGGTCCTCCTCGGACTGTCGTTTCTTCCCGACCCGGTTCAACGGGTGGGTGGGTGACCTGGCTGGTCACTGGCCCACACGGTGGTGGTCCAGGGGTCGTACCGTTGGGGAAGCGGTCCACGTGGACCGCTCCCCCGGGTGTGTCAGGGGCGGGTCACTCCCCGCGGACCTTCTTCACGATCTCGTCCGCCACGTTCCGCGGAACCTCAGCGTAGTTCGAGAACTGCATCGAGTAGACCGCGCGGCCCTGGGTCTTGGACCGGAGGTCCCCGACGTAGCCGAACATCTCCGACAGCGGGACGGAGGCCTTGACGAGCTTGGCCCCGCTGACGTCCTCCATGGACTCGATCTGCCCACGGCGGGAGTTCAGGTCGCCGATGACTTCGCCCATGTAGTCCGCGGGGGTGCGGACCTCGACGGCCATGACCGGCTCCAGCAGGACGGGCTGCGCCTTGCGGACAGCCTCGCGCAGGACCATCTTGCCGGCGATCTTGAAGGCCATCTCCGACGAGTCGACGTCGTGCGCCGCACCGTCGATGAGGGAGGCCTTGATGCCGACGAGCGGGTACCCGGCGACGACGCCTTCCTGCATCGCCTCCTGGATCCCGTTGTCCACCGACGGGATGTACTCGCGGGGCACGCGACCACCGGTGACGGCGTTGACGAACTCGTAGAACGTCCCGTCGGTGGTGTCCAGGGGCTCGATGGAGACCTGGACCTTCGCGTACTGGCCGGAACCACCGGTCTGCTTCTTGTGCACGTAGTCCTCCTTGAGGACTGCGCGGCGGATGGTCTCGCGGTACGCGACCTGCGGCTTGCCGACGTTGGCCTCGACCTTGAACTCGCGCTTCATGCGGTCCACGAGGATGTCGAGGTGGAGCTCGCCCATCCCCTTGATGATGGTCTGGCCGGTCTCCTGGTCGAGTTCGACCTGGAACGTCGGGTCCTCCTCGGCCAGGCGCTGGATCGCGGTGCCCAGCTTCTCCTGGTCGCCCTTCGTCTTCGGCTCGATGGCGACCGAGATGACGGGCTCCGGGAAGGTCATCGACTCGAGGACGACCTGCTGCGCCGGGTCGGACAGGGTGTCCCCCGTCGTCGTCTCCTTGAGGCCGATCATCGCGTAGATGTGGCCCGCGCGAGCCTCGTCGACCGGGTTCTCCTTGTTGGAGTGCATCTGAAAGAGCTTCCCGATGCGCTCCTTCTTGCCCTTGGTCGAGTTCACGACCTGCGAGCCGGCGGAGACGACGCCCGAGTAGACGCGCACGTAGGTGAGCTTCCCGAAGAACGGGTGCGCCGCGACCTTGAACGCGAGGGCCGAGAACGGCTCCGACGCGTCCGGCTTGCGGATGATCTCGACCGACTCGTCGCCGACCTTGTGGCCGATCATCGGCTTCACGTCGAGCGGCGAGGGCAGGTAGTCGAGGACCGCGTCGAGCATGGGCTGGACGCCCTTGTTCTTGAACGCGGAACCGCAGAAGATCGGGTAGACCTCGCTGGAGATCGTCAGCTTGCGGACGGCCGCCTTGATCTCCTCGGGGGAGATCTCCTCGCCGCCCAGGTACTTCTCCAGGAGGGACTCGTCGGTCTCCGCCACGCGCTCGATGAGCTTGGTGCGGTACTCCTCGGCCTTCTCCAGGAGGTCGGCCGGGATGTCCTCCTTCTCGTACGCCTCGCCCTTGGCGGTGTCGCCGCGCCACGTGAGGGCGCGCATGTACACCAGGTCGATGACGCCGAGGAAGTCGTTCTCCGCCCCGATCGGGATCTGCATGACCAGCGGCTCGGCGCCGAGGCGCTCGATGATGGTCTTCACCGTGAAGTAGAAGTCGGCACCCAGCTTGTCCATCTTGTTGACGAAGCAGATGCGCGGGACGTCGTACTTGTCCGCCTGCCGCCACACGGTCTCGGACTGGGGTTCGACACCCTCCTTGCCGTCGAAGACGGCGACAGCACCGTCGAGGACGCGCAGCGACCGCTCGACCTCGACCGTGAAGTCGACGTGGCCGGGCGTGTCGATGATGTTGATCTGGGTGCCTTCCCAGAAGCAGGTCGTGGCGGCGGAGGTGATGGTGATCCCCCGCTCCTGCTCCTGTTCCATCCAGTCCATCGTGGCCGCGCCGTCGTGGACCTCGCCGATCTTGTAGTTGATCCCCGTGTAGAAGAGGATCCGCTCCGTCGTCGTGGTCTTGCCGGCGTCGATGTGCGCCATGATGCCGATGTTGCGGACCTTGGTCAGGTCCGTCAGCACGTCCTGTGCCACGGTTTACTGCCTCTTCCCTGGGATCGAGGGGGTGGAACGGCGAGCGCTGCTCACCGCCGGGGTCACCAGCGGTAGTGCGCGAAGGCCCGGTTCGACTCGGCCATCTTGTGCGTGTCCTCGCGGCGCTTCACCGCGGCACCGAGGCCGTTCGAGGCGTCGAGGATCTCGTTGAGCAGACGCTCGGTCATCGTCTTCTCGCGGCGCTGCCGGGCGTAGCCGACGAGCCAGCGCAGCGCCAGCGTCGTGGAACGGCTGGGGCGCACCTCGATCGGGACCTGGTAGGTGGAACCACCGACGCGGCGGGACTTGACCTCGATCGCGGGCTTGACGTTGTCGAGCGCGCGCTTCAGCACGACGACGGGGTCGCCACCGGTCTTGTCGCGGGCACCCTCGAGGGCGCCGTACACGATGGACTCGGCGACGGACTTCTTCCCGTCGAGGAGGATCTTGTTGACGAGCTGCGTCACCAGCGGGGACTGGTAGACCGGGTCCACCACGAGGGGACGCTTGGGTGCGGGGCCCTTGCGCGGCATGTCAGCTCTTCTCCTTCTTCGCGCCGTAGCGGCTGCGCGCCTGCTTGCGGTTCTTCACGCCCTGCGTGTCGAGCGACCCGCGGACGATCTTGTAACGAACACCCGGGAGGTCCTTCACGCGGCCACCGCGCACCAGCACCATCGAGTGCTCCTGCAGGTTGTGACCAACGCCGGGGATGTAGGCCGTGACCTCGATGCCGCTGGTCAGCTTCACGCGAGCGACCTTGCGCAGCGCCGAGTTCGGCTTCTTCGGCGTCGTGGTGTACACACGCGTGCACACGCCACGGCGCTGCGGGCTGCCCTTGAGGGCGGGCGTCTTGGTCTTGACGACCTTGTCCTCCCGGCCCTTGCGGACCAGCTGCTGGATGGTGGGCACCCTGTCTCCGTCTGTCTCGATCTGGTGGTTCGGCTGTCCTGGGAACGCGTCGCCCGTCATGGGCCGGCGCTCGACCCCCGCCGACCCACGAGGTCGGGCGTGTCGTTCGGTCGAGGTCCCGCAGGAGTGACGTCCTGTCACCTGGTCGCGGGCGCGCTCGTGTCAAGCGGACACGAGACTACCCGCGCGGTTGCTGAGTGGTCAAAACGGGCGATCGCCAGCGGCGAGGGCCCGCAGGGGGCCGCCCCCTCCCCCGGTGAGGGAGGAGGGGGCGACCCGGAGCAGCATCAGCGGTAGTCGCTGCTGCCGTAGTCGAACTCCTCGAGCGGCACGGCCTGGCCGGAGCCGACGCCGAACTGCGCGTAGTCCACGTCGTCGTAGCCGGGCACCGAGTACATCTGCGCCTTGGCCTCCTCGGTCGGCTCGACCCGGATGTTGCGGTAGCGGGGAAGCCCCGTGCCGGCCGGGATGAGCTTGCCGATGATGACGTTCTCCTTGAGCCCGAGCAGCGGGTCGCTCTTGCCCTCCATGGCCGCGTTCGTCAGGACGCGGGTCGTCTCCTGGAAGGAGGCGGCGGACAACCACGAGTCGGTCGCGAGCGACGCCTTCGTGATCCCCATGAGTTCCGGACGACCGGAGGACGGCTGCCCGCCCTCGGCCATGACCCGACGGTTCTCCTCCTCGAAGCGCGCGCGCTCGACGAGTTCCCCGGGCAGCAGCTCGGAGCCGTTCTGCTCGATGATCGTCACCCGCTTGAGCATCTGGCGGACGATGACCTCGATGTGCTTGTCGTGGATCGACACGCCCTGGGAGCGGTAGACCTCCTGCACCTCGTCGACCAGGTGCATCTGCACCCGGCGCGGGCCGAGGATGCGCAGCACCTGCTTGGGGTCGACCGCACCCTGGACGAGCTTCTGCCCGACCTCGACGTGCGTGCCGTCCTCGACGAGGAGCCGCTGACGACGCGTGACGGGGTACTCGACCTCTTCGGCGCCGTCGTCGGGGGTGACGACGATCTTGCGGCCCTTGTCGGTCTCCTCGATCCGGGCACGGCCCGCGACCTCGGAGATCGGCGCGTTCCCCTTGGGGGTTCGGGCTTCGAACAGCTCGACCACACGCGGCAGACCGTGCGTGATGTCACCGGACTCGGACGCGGCACCACCGGTGTGGAAGGTGCGCATCGTCAGCTGGGTGCCGGGCTCGCCGATCGACTGCGCCGCGACGATGCCGACGGCCTCACCGATGTCGACGAGCTTGCCCGACGCCAGCGAGCGGCCGTAGCAGTGGGCGCAGGTCCCGACGCGCGACTCGCACGTCAGCACCGAGCGCACCTTGACCGACTCCACGCCCTGGGCGACGAGGGCGTCGATGACGACGTCCCCGAGGTCCGCCCCGGCCGCGAGCACGACCTCGCCGTCGACGACGACGTCCGTCGCCAGCGTGCGGGCGTAGACGCTCGTCTCGACGTCGTCGTGGCGGCGCAGGGTGCCGTCGGCACCCTTCTCCGCGATCGGCATGGCGAGGCCACGGCTGGTGCCGCAGTCCTCCTCACGCACGATGACGTCCTGGGAGACGTCCACGAGACGACGGGTGAGGTACCCGGAGTCGGCGGTCCGCAGCGCGGTGTCCGCCAGCCCCTTGCGGGCGCCGTGCGTGGTGATGAAGAACTCACCCACGGTCAGGCCCTCGCGGAACGAGGCCTTCACCGGACGGGGGATGATCTCGCCCTTCGGGTTGGCCATGAGGCCACGCATCCCGGCGAGCTGACGCATCTGCATCCAGTTGCCTCGCGCACCCGAGCTCACCATGCGGTGGATCGTGTTGTGCTTCGGCATCGCCAGCTCGAGGTCCTTGGCGACCTCGTTCGTGGCCTGGGTCCAGATCTCGATGAGCTCCTGACGGCGCTCGTCGTCGGTGATCAGACCGCGCTCGTACTGCTGCTGGACCTTCTCGGCCTTGGCCTCGTAGGTCTCGAGGATCGCCAGCTTGTTCGGCGGCGCCACGACGTCCGCGATGGACACGGTGGTCCCCGAGCGGGTGGCCCAGCGGAAGCCGGCCTCCTTCAGGGCGTCGAGGGCGGCCGCGACCTGGACCTTGGGGTACTTCTCGGCCAGCTCGTTGACGATCGCGGACAGGTGCTTCTTGTCCACGGCCGTGTTCACGTACCGGAAGTCCACCGGGAGCGTCTCGTTGAAGAGCGCGCGGCCCAGCGTGGTGTCGACCGTCAGGTCGTCCCCGGCGTTCCAGTCCTCGGGCAGCGTCCAGCCCTCGGCCGGCACGACGCCCTGCAGGCGGATCCGCACCTTCGCGTTGAGGTGCAGCTGCCGCGCGTCGAACGCCATGATCGCCTCGGCGAGGGAGGAGAACTGGCGGCCCACGCCGTCGACGTCGTCCCGGTCCGCCGTCAGGTGGTACAGCCCGATGATCATGTCCTGGGTGGGCATGGTCACCGGACGGCCGTCCGCCGGCTTGAGGATGTTGTTCGACGAGAGCATGAGGATGCGGGCCTCGGCCTGCGCCTCCGCGCTCAGCGGCACGTGCACGGCCATCTGGTCACCGTCGAAGTCCGCGTTGAACGCGGTGCAGACGAGCGGGTGGATCTGGATGGCCTTGCCCTCGACCAGCTGGGGCTCGAAGGCCTGGATGCCGAGGCGGTGCAGCGTGGGCGCGCGGTTGAGCAGCACGGGGTGCTCGGTGATGACCTCGGACAGGACGTCCCAGACCACCGGGCGGGCGCGCTCGACCATGCGCTTGGCCGACTTGATGTTCTGCGCGTGCGACAGGTCCACGAGCCGCTTCATGACGAAGGGCTTGAAGAGCTCGAGCGCCATCTGCTTGGGCAGACCGCACTGGTGCAGCTTCAGCTGCGGGCCGACGACGATGACCGAACGGCCCGAGTAGTCGACGCGCTTGCCCAGCAGGTTCTGGCGGAACCGGCCCTGCTTGCCCTTGAGCATGTCGGACAGCGACTTCAGCGGGCGGTTGCCCGGACCCGTCACCGGCCGGCCGCGGCGGCCGTTGTCGAACAGCGCGTCGACGGCCTCCTGCAGCATGCGCTTCTCGTTGTTGACGATGATCTCGGGCGCACCGAGGTCGAGGAGGCGCTTCAACCGGTTGTTGCGGTTGATGACGCGGCGGTACAGGTCGTTGAGGTCGGAGGTCGCGAAGCGGCCACCGTCCAGCTGCACCATCGGCCGCAGGTCCGGCGGGATGACCGGGACGCAGTCCAGGACCATGCCGTCGGGCGAGTTGCGCGTCGTGAGGAAGGCCGAGACGACCTTGAGGCGCTTGAGGGCACGCGTCTTGCGCTGGCCCTTGCCCGTCGCGATGGTCTCGCGCAGGGACTCGGCCTCGGCCTCGAGGTCGAAGCTCTGGAGCCGCTTCTGCAGCGCCGCCGCACCCATGCCGCCCTCGAAGTACATGCCGAAGCGCTCGCGCATGGCGCGGTAGAGCACCTCGTCACCCTCGAGGTCCTGGACCTTGAGGGTGCGGAACCGGTCCCAGATCGTCGTCAGACGGTCGATCTCGGTGTCCGCGCGACGACGGATCTGCGCCATCTCGCGCTCGGCCGACTCGCGCACCTTGCGGCGCACGTCCGACTTCGCACCCTCGGCCTCGAGCTCGGCCAGGTCGGCCTCGAGCGTCTTGGCGCGGGCGTCGACGTCGGAGTCGCGACGGTTCTCCACCTCGCGCTTCTCGACCTCGATCTGGGCCTCGAGCGAGGAGAAGTCGCGCTGGCGACCCTCGTCGTCGACCCACGTGATCATGTAGGCCGCGAAGTAGATGACCTTCTCGAGGTCCTTGGGAGCCAGGTCGAGCAGGTAGCCCAGCCGGCTCGGGACGCCCTTGAAGTACCAGATGTGCGTGACGGGAGCGGCGAGCTCGATGTGCCCCATGCGCTCACGACGGACCTTGGCCCGCGTGACCTCGACACCGCAGCGCTCGCAGATGATGCCCTTGAAGCGGACGCGCTTGTACTTGCCGCAGTAGCACTCCCAGTCGCGGGTCGGACCGAAGATCTTCTCGCAGAAGAGCCCGTCCTTCTCCGGCTTCAGGGTGCGGTAGTTGATGGTTTCCGGCTTCTTGACCTCACCGTGCGACCACGTGCGGATGTCGTCCGCAGTGGCCAGCCCGATGCGCAGCTCGTCGAAGAAGTTGACGTCGAGCAACGTGATCTTCTTTCTCTAGGTTCTTCCGAGGTCTGACTCGTCCGAGGAACCCCCGGTGAGGGGCTCCGTTGTCCAGCCGGAGGCGGGTGGGGGTTCCGGCCCCCACCCGCTCCTCCGTCAGACCTCTTCGACGCTGCTCGGCTCGCGCCGCGCCAGGTCGATGCCCAGCTCCTCGGCCGCCCGGAAGACGTCCTCGTCGCTGTCGCGCATCTCGATGGCCATGCCGTCCGAGGAGAGGACCTCCACGTTCAGGCACAGCGACTGCATCTCCTTGATGAGCACCTTGAAGGACTCGGGGATGCCCGGCTCGGGGATGTTCTCGCCCTTGACGATGGCCTCGTAGACCTTCACGCGGCCCAGGACGTCGTCGGACTTGATCGTGAGCAGCTCCTGCAGGGCGTAGGCGGCGCCGTAGGCCTCCAGGGCCCAGACCTCCATCTCGCCGAAGCGCTGACCACCGAACTGCGCCTTACCACCGAGCGGCTGCTGGGTGATCATCGAGTACGGGCCGGTCGAGCGGGCGTGGATCTTGTCGTCGACCAGGTGGTGCAGCTTCAGGATGTACATGTAGCCGACCGCGACCGGGTCCGGGAACGGCTCGCCGGAGCGGCCGTCGAACAGCCGCGCCTTGCCGTCGCCCTGGACGAGGCGGTCGCCGTCGCGCGTCTTGAGCGTGGAGCTCAGCAGACCCGTGATCTCCTCCTCGCGGGCACCGTCGAAGACGGGCGTCGCGATGCGGGAGCCCGGCGGCGCGGAGCGGATCTCCTCCGGGATGAGCTTGGCCCAGTCCGGCTCGCCCTCGATCTGCCACCCGCGGCTGGCGATCCAGCCCAGGTGCAGCTCCAGGACCTGACCGACGTTCATCCGGCTCGGCACGCCGAGCGGGTTGAGGATCACGTCGACCGGGGTCCCGTCCTCGAGGAACGGCATGTCCTCGACGGGCAGGATCTTGGAGATGACGCCCTTGTTGCCGTGACGGCCGGCGAGCTTGTCACCGTCGGTGATCTTGCGCTTGTTGGCCACGTAGACGCGGACCAGCTGGTTCACGCCCGGGGGCAGCTCGTCGCCCTCGTCGCGGTCGAAGACCTTGACGCCGATGACGGTGCCGGTCTCGCCGTGGGGGACCTTGAGCGACGTGTCGCGGACCTCGCGGGCCTTCTCGCCGAAGATGGCGCGCAGCAGTCGCTCCTCCGGGGTCAGCTCGGTCTCGCCCTTGGGCGTGACCTTGCCGACGAGCAGGTCGCCGTCACGGACCTCGGCGCCGATGCGGATGATCCCGCGCTCGTCGAGGTCGGCCAGCACCTCCTCGGCCACGTTCGGGATGTCCCGCGTGATCTCCTCGGGGCCCAGCTTGGTGTCGCGGGCGTCGACCTCGTGCTCCTCGATGTGGATCGAGGACAGGACGTCGTCCTGCACGAGGCGCTGCGACAGGATGATCGCGTCCTCGTAGTTGTGGCCCTCCCACGGCATGAACGCGACCATGAGGTTGCGGCCCAGGGCCATCTCGCCACCGTCGGTGGAGGGACCGTCGGCGAGGACGGTGCCGACCTCGACCCGGGCGCCCTCGTCGATGACGACCTGCTGGTTGTACGCGGTGCCGTGGTTGGAGCGACGGAACTTGGCGACCTTGTAGGAGGTCGTCGTGCCGTCGTCGTTGGACACGGTGACGAGGTCGGCGGACACCTCGGTGGCGACACCGGCCTTCGTCGCGACCACGACGTCACCGGCGTCGACGGCGGCACGGAACTCCATGCCGGTCCCGATGAGCGGGGCCTCCGTCTTGACCAGCGGCACGGCCTGACGCTGCATGTTCGCGCCCATGAGCGCGCGGTTCGCGTCGTCGTGCTCGAGGAACGGGATCATCGCGGTCGCGACGGAGACCATCTGGCGCGCGGCGACGTCCATGTAGTCGACCTCGGAGTTCGGGACGAACTCCGTCTCACCACCCTTGGCGCGCACCAGGACGCGGGCCTCGGCGAACGAGCCGTCCTGGTTCAGCGGGGCGTTCGCCTGCGCGATGACGAAGGCGTCCTCCTCGTCGGCCGTCAGGTAGTCGACGTCGTCGGAGACGCGGCCGTCCACGATCTTGCGGTACGGCGTCTCGATGAAGCCGAACGGGTTGATGCGCCCGTAGGACGACAGCGACCCGATGAGACCGATGTTCGGACCCTCGGGGGTCTCGATCGGGCACATGCGGCCGTAGTGCGACGGGTGGACGTCACGGACCTCCATGCCGGCGCGCTCACGCGACAGACCGCCCGGACCCAGCGCGGACAGGCGGCGCTTGTGGGTCAGACCCGCGAGCGGGTTGGTCTGGTCCATGAACTGCGACAGCTGGCTCGTCCCGAAGAACTCCTTGATGGAGGCCACGACGGGACGGATGTTGATGAGCGTCTGCGGCGTGATGGCCTCGACGTCCTGCGTCGTCATGCGCTCGCGCACGACGCGCTCCATCCGGGACAGGCCGGTGCGGACCTGGTTCTGGATGAGCTCGCCGACGCTGCGCAGGCGGCGGTTGCCGAAGTGGTCGATGTCGTCGACCTCGACGCGGACGTCGACCGGCTGGCCGTTCTTGACGCCCGGCATGGTGACCTCGCCGGCGTGCAGCTTCACCAGGTACTTGATGGTGCGCACGATGTCGTCGACGGAGAGCACGCTGGAGCTCAGCGGCTCCTCCATGCCCAGCTTCTTGTTCACCTTGTAGCGGCCGACCTTGGCGAGGTCGTAGCGCTTGCCGTTGAAGTAGAGGTTGTCGAGCAGGTTGCGCGCGGCCTCCTGCGTCGGCGGCTCGCCCGGGCGCAGCTTGCGGTAGATGTCCAGCAGCGCGTCCTCGACGCCCGCGGTGTGGTCCTTCTCCAGCGTGGAGATCATCGACTCGTAGTCGGCGAACTCCTCGCGGATCTGGGACTCGCTCCAGCCCAGGGCCTTCATGAGGACGGTGACGGACTGCTTGCGCTTGCGGTCGACGCGGACGCCGACGGTGTCGCGCTTGTCGATCTCGAACTCGAGCCAGGCACCACGGGACGGGATGATCTTCGCCGTCCAGGTGTCGCGGTCGGACGTCTTGTCCGGGACGCGCTCGAAGTAGATGCCGGGCGAGCGGACGAGCTGGGAGACGACGACGCGCTCGGTGCCGTTGATGACGAAGGTGCCCCGGTCGGTCATGAGCGGGAAGTCGCCCATGAAGACCGTCTGGGACTTGATCTCACCGGTGTTGCCGTTGATGAACTCCGCCGTGACGAACAGCGGGGCGGCGTAGGTGAGGTCGCGCTCCTTGCAGTCGTCGAGGGTGTACTTCGGCGGCTCGAACCGGTGGTCGCGGAACGACAGCGACATGGAGCCGGAGAAGTCCTCGATCGGCGAGATCTCCTCGAAGATCTCCTCCAGACCGGAGGTCGTCGGGACGGCGAGGCCACCGTTGGTGGACGCCTCGACCCGGTCCTGCCAGCGCTTGTTGCCGAGCAGCCAGTCGAAGCTGTCGGTCTGCAGCGCCAGGAGGTCGGGGACCTCAAGCGGTTCGTGGATCTTGCCGAAGGAGTACCGTCCGGAGACGGTGCGCGGCGACTGGTTGCCGACGAAGAGGGTGCCGGTGCTGGTGCTGTTCGGTGCGGACGCTGGACGCGAGGCAGCCAAGAGGGGTCCTTCCACGGGCCTGCGAACGTTGCGCGCTCCCCGCCCCACTCGGTCGTTCCCACGGCGACGACCGGCTATATGACTTTGGGCAGCGCAAAACAGCAGCATAGCGTGCGCAGGCGTGCAAGTCCAACCCCGGCCCACGGCGAACCCGGGCCGGACCCCGCTGCACCGACGACCACGGTGTCGTGACGGTGCGAGCTCCAGGGACGACCGGTGACGAGAATGCTCCGCCGTGCCGGTCCCGTCAAGGCGACTCCCCGAGGCTGTGGAGGGCGCGTCACCCGGACGCACCCACCCATGGACACCTCGGGGGCCCCGAACGCGCGCAGGGGCGGCCGGACCCGTGGTCCGACCGCCCCTGCGGCGTGGTGCGCCCCGGTCAGGCCGGGGCGTGCATCACTTGAGCTCGACGGTGGCGCCGGCGCCCTCGAGCTGCGCCTTCGCCTTCTCGGCGGTCTCCTTGTTGACCTTCTCGAGGACGGGCTTGGGGGCGCCGTCGACGAGGTCCTTGGCCTCCTTGAGGCCGAGGGAGGTCAGCGCGCGGACCTCCTTGATGACGCCGATCTTCTTGTCACCGGCGGCGGTGAGGACGACGTCGAACTCGTCCTTCTCCTCCTCGGCCTCGGGGGCGGCAGTGCCACCACCGGCAGCGGCCACGGCCACGGGGGCGGCCGCGGTGACGTCGAAGGTCTCCTCGAACTGCTTCACGAACTCGGAGAGCTCGATGAGCGTGAGCTCCTTGAACGCGTCGATGAGCTCGTCGGTGCTGAGCTTCGCCATGGTGGCGGTCCTTCCTGTGCTGGGGTGATCCGCAGGTGGGCGCCTGCGGGCGGGTGGTGTGGTCGAGCTCGTCGGTCGCCGGTCAGGCGGCTTCGGAACCGGCCTGCTTCTCCCGCAACGCTTCCACGGTGCGGACGGTCTTCGACAGCGGCGCCTGGAACAGCGCGGCGGCCTTGGACTGGGACGCCTTGAGGACACCGGCGACCTTGGCCAGGAGGACCTCACGGCTCTCCAGGTCGGCGAGCGCCTTGACCTCATCGGCAGAGATGGCGCGACCGTCGAGCATGCCGCTCTTGACGATCAGCTGGGGGTTGGCCTTCGCGAAGTCACGCAGACCCTTGGCCGCCTCCACCGGGTCACCGGTGATGAAGGCGATCGCGGAGGGGCCGGACAGCTGCCCCTCGAAAGCCGTGACGCCGGCTTCCTTCGCTGCGATGCTGGTCAGCGTGTTCTTGAGGACCGCGTAGGTCGTGTCAGGACCCAGCGTCCGGCGCAGGTTGGTGATCTGCGCGACGGACAACCCCCGGTACTCGGTGAGCACGGCGGCGTTGGACGCCTCGAACAGAGCCGTGAGCTGCTTCACGGCCGCGATGTTCCTGGGCTTCGGCACGGGTGCCCTCCTTCCTTCGTCTCGGGGGGGCCGGTCGGGCCCTGGACGCACGAAACGCCCCGGCGCAGGCGCGGCACGGGGCGTCGAAGGTCTGGACTCTCGAAGCTCTTGCTCACCTGCGCAGGTCGCCCGTGTGCACGGGGCCTTCGGCCGCTTCCCGGAGGAGCGGCGACCGGCGGTCTTCGGTACTGGACCAGCCTACACGTCGTGACGGGATGGTCCCGACCACGCGTGTGCCCGGCGCCGCGGGAACGCCGTGCCTGGGAACGCCGCCCCCGGGAACGCCGCAGGGGCGGGACCCCGGACGGGGTCCCGCCCCTGCGGACGGTGGTGCCTGGCCCCGGCCGGCAGGTGCCGACCGCCTGGACTCAGGCGGAGGTGGCCTCGCCCGTCAGGTTGCGGGTGAGCGCCGGGTCCACGGGGATGCCGGGGCCCATCGTCGTCGTGATGGTGGCCTTGCGCAGGTAGCGGCCCTTGGAGGAGGACGGCTTCAGGCGCAGCACCTCGTCGAGCGCAGCGGAGTAGTTCTCGACGAGCTGGGTGTCGTCGAAGGACGCCTTGCCGATGATGAAGTGCAGGTTGGCGTGCTTGTCGGTGCGGAACTCGATCTTCCCGCCCTTGATCTCCGTGACGGCCTTGGCGACGTCCATGGTCACGGTGCCGGTCTTCGGGTTCGGCATGAGGCCACGGGGGCCCAGCACCTTGCCCAGACGGCCGACCTTGCCCATGAGGTCCGGCGTCGCGACGGCGGCGTCGAAGTCGAGGCGGCCCTTGGCCACTTCGTCGATGAGCTCGTCGCCACCGACGATGTCGGCGCCGGCGGCCTCGGCCTGCGCGGCCCGGTCACCGACGGCGAAGACCAGCACGCGGGCGGTCTTGCCGGTGCCGTGCGGCAGGTTGACGGTGCCGCGGACCATCTGGTCGGCCTTGCGCGGGTCCACCCCGAGGCGGAACGCGACCTCGACGGTCGCGTCGTACTTCACGGTGGACGTCTCGCGCGCCAGCTTCACGGCGTCGAGGGGGGCGTAGAGCTCGTCGCCGTCGATCTTCTCGACGGCGGCGCGGTAGGCCTTGCTGCGCTTCACAGCTGCTCCTTCGTTGCGGGGAGTCGTGGTCGGACGGGCCGCGCGGGCCCTGCCACTGGGACCGGCCGAGCGGGTGCTCAGTCGGAGACGGTGATGCCCATGGAACGGGCGGTGCCGGCGATGATGCGCGCGGCCATGTCCACGTCCTTGGCGTTGAGGTCCTGGAGCTTCTGCTCCGCGATCTCGCGCACCTGGGCCTGGGTGAGGTTGGCGACCTTCTTCACGTGGGGCTCGCCCGAGCCCTTGTCCACACCGGCGGCCTTCTTGATGAGCTCGGCGGCCGGCGGGGTCTTCGTGATGAAGGTGAACGAGCGGTCCTCGTAGACCGTGATCTCGACCGGGATGACGTTGCCGCGCTGGGCCTCGGTCTGGGCGTTGTACGCCTTGCAGAACTCCATGATGTTCACGCCGTGCTGACCGAGCGCGGGGCCGATCGGCGGAGCCGGGGTCGCCTGGCCGGCCTTGATCTGGAGCTTGATGAGCCCGGAGACCTTCTTCTTGGGGGGCATGAGCGATCCCTTCCTCGGGTGCGAGAACGGCCCTTCGGTGCCCGCGGATCGGGCGACGAGTGGTTGGAGGCCGTCGTCCAGTCTACGACGTCGGCTCCCCCGGTCCCGACCAGCTCGGGGCCGGAGAACGGACGAACCCCCTGACCCGTTGCGGGGCAGGGGGTTCGTCCGTGCAGAGACGACTCAGATCTTGGCGACCTGGTTGAAGTTGAGCTCGACGGGCGTCTCGCGGCCGAAGATCGAGACCAGCACGGTGAGCTTCTGGCGGTCCGCGGAGATCTCCGAGATGGTCGCCGGGAGGGTCTCGAAGGGGCCCTCCATGACGGTGACCGACTCGCCGACCTCGAAGTCGACGACCTTGGTCGCCGTCGCCGTCGCGGTGCCACCGGCGCCGCCGGTGCCCTTCTCCCCCGCCTGCGCCTTGGGGGCGATGGTCGGGGCCAGCATCGAGAAGATCTCGTCCTGGGACAGCGGGACCGGCTGGTGGGTGTTGCCGACGAAGCCCGTGACGCCCGGCGTGTGCCGGACGGCGCCCCACGACTCGTCCGTCAGGTCCATGCGGACGAGGACGTAGCCGGGGATGCGGACGCGGCGCACGTTCTTGCGCTGGCCGTTCTTGACCTCGACGACCTCCTCCATGGGCACCTCGACCTGGAAGATGTAGTCCTCCATGTTGAGGGACGTCATGCGCGTCTCGAGGTTGGTCTTCACGCGGTTCTCGTAGCCGGCGTAGGAGTGGATGACGAACCACTCACCGGGCATGCGCCGCAGCTTCTTGCGGAACTCCTCGGCCTCGTCGACCTCGCCCTCGCCGGCGTCCAGGACCTCGGCGGCAGGCGCGTCCGCGCCCTCGTCGTCGCTTTCGCTGTCACTCTCGCCCTGGGCCTCGTCCGGGCCGTCCTCGGCCAGGGCCTCGACGGCCTCCGCGCTCAGGTCGCCGGCCTCGGCGCCGTCCGCGTCGGCCTCGGCGCCGTCCGCGTCGGCCTCGGGGGCACCCAGGGTGTCGCCCACGGGCGTGTCAGGGGTGTCAGCGGACTGCTCGTCGTCGGCTTCGACGTCCGCCTCGGCGTCGTCGCGGACGTCCTCGGCGTCGTAGGACTGGGTCGCGTCGAACTGCTCGTCCGACCGTTCGTCGTCCGAGGGACGACCCCACTGCTCCGACACGTGCTGACCTGCTTCCTTCGGGGTACGGGACTCACGCGCCCCAGGCGGGGACGCGCCGACGCTCGTCAGGACCCGAACACCAGCAGGATGAGCTTGCCGATGCCGTAGTCCAGCAAGGAGACGAAGAGCATCATCACCACGACGAAGACGAGCACGACGCCCGTGTAGCTCAGCAGGTCACGGCGGCTCGGCCAGACGACCTTGCGCAGCTCCTCGACGACCTGCCGCAGGAACAAGAGCAGACCGGTGCGCCGCTTGGACTCACCGGGCTCGGCCACGGCCTTCGTCGTCTGGCTCACGTGGGCTGCCCCGCTCCTGTGCTCGCCTCCTGGGAACGTGGGCCGGGAGACCGGCCCACGGGTGGTGCTCGCAGGGCAGGAGGGACTCGAACCCACAACCGCCGGTTTTGGAGACCGGTGCGCTACCAATTGCGCCACTGCCCTTCGCGGGTCGGCCCGCCGTGAGGCGTGCGTCACCACAGCGGTACGGGGACCGCCGCGACCACCATAGGTGACGGCGGCCCCGTGAGTCGAACCGTCTCCCCGGCGGGGTGGAAGGATGACCGGTGTGACCGCGCAGACGAGTCCCCAGCCCACCGCCTCCGAGCAGACCCGGAACCGGGTCTCGGCCCGCGTCGGCGGGATCGCCGAGTCCGCGACCCTCGCGGTGGACGCGAAGGCCAAGGCGCTCAAGGCCGCCGGCCGGCCGGTCATCGGCTTCGGCGCGGGCGAACCGGACTTCCCGACCCCGCAGCCCATCGTCGACGCGGCCGTCGCTGCCTGCCAGGACCCCGCCAACCACCGGTACACCCCCGCCGGCGGGCTGCCCGTGCTGAAGGAGGCGATCGCGGCCAAGACGCTGCGCGACTCCGGGTACGAGGTCTCCCCCGGCCAGGTGCTCGTGACCAACGGGGGCAAGCAGGCCGTCTACGAGGCGTTCGCGGCGATCCTCGACCCGGGCGACGAGCTCCTGCTGCCTGCGCCGTACTGGACGACCTACCCCGAGGCCGCCCGGCTCGCCGGGGGCGTGGCCGTCGAGGTGTTCGCGGGCCTCGAGGCCGGGTACAAGGTGACCGTCGACCAGCTCGAGGCGGCGCGGACGCCGCGCACCAAGGCGCTGCTGTTCTGCTCCCCGTCCAACCCCACGGGCGCCGTCTACACCCCCGAGGAGGTCCGGGCCATCGGGCACTGGGCGCTCGAGCACGGCGTGTGGGTCGTCACCGACGAGATCTACGAGCACCTCGTCTACGACGGCGTGCGCGCGGCGTCGATGCCCGTCGAGGTCCCCGAGCTCGCCGACACCACGATCGTGCTCAACGGCGTGGCCAAGACCTACGCGATGACGGGCTGGCGGGTGGGCTGGATGATCGCGCCGGCCGACGTCGTCAAGGCCGCGGGCAACCTGCAGTCGCACCTGTCCTCCAACGTGGCCAACGTGTCCCAGCGCGCCGCGGTGCAGGCCCTCACGGGCGACCTGACGGCCGTCGCGCAGATGCGGGAGGCCTTCGACCGCCGTCGCCGCACGATGGTCTCGATGCTCGACGCGATCGACGGCGTGGACTGCCCGCTGCCTCAGGGGGCCTTCTACGCCTACCCCAGCGTCGAGGGACTCATCGGGAAGACGCTGCGGGGCCACGAGATCACCTCCTCGGCCCGGCTGGCCGAGCTGGTCCTGACCGAGGCCGAGGTCGCCGTCGTCCCCGGTGAGGCGTTCGGCCCCAGCGGGTTCCTGCGGCTGTCCTACGCGCTCGCCGACGCCGACCTCGTCGCGGGGGTCGAGCGCATCCAGCGGCTCCTGGCCGAGGTGCGCTGAGCCCGACGCGGGCCGGCCGGGGACGCACAGGCGGCACCATGGGGACCGTGCCGACACCCCGTGAGCGCTGGTCGACGACAGGCCCGCAGGGTTCGTCGTCCTGGTGGGTGCGCAGCGTGCCCGGCTGGCACGGCGCCTTCGGCCTCTTCGTCGTCATCGCGGCGGTCGTCGTCCTCACCTCGCACGACCCCGACCGGGGACGCGCGGCCCTGGCCGTCGGGGTCGTCACGCTCGTGTACGTCGCGCTGGCCGTGCCCGGCGCCCGGCGACGGGACTGGCGGGCGCGGGCGTACCTGGCCGTCGCGGTCCTCGGGCTCGGCGCCGCCTACGCGGCGGACCCGCAGCTGAGCTTCCTGCTGTTCATCGCCTTCCCGCAGACGTGGTTCCTCACCGACACCCGGCGCGAGGGCGTGCTGTGGACGGTGGCCACGGCGGCGGCCGGGCTCGTCGGCATGTCCACGGGCCACGGCCCGGAGGCCGCCACGATGGACATCGCCGTGTCGATGCTCGTCTCGGTCGGGTTCACGTGCGTGCTCGGCGTCTGGATCTCCTTCGTCATCGAGCAGAGCGCCGGCCGCGCCCAGCTCATCGCCGAACTGGAGGAGACACGGGCGGAACTGGCTGCGGCGCACCACGACGCAGGCGTCGCCGCAGAACGGGCGCGGATGGCCGGCGACATCCACGACACCCTCGCGCAGGGGTTCACGGGCATCGTCCTGCTCGCGCAGTCCGCAGCCGCGGTGGCCCGGGAGGAGCCGACGCGGCGGGCGCTGGGTCTCATCGAGGGCGCGGCGCGGTCCGGGCTCGCCGAGGCGCGCACGCTCGTCGCCGCGATGAGCCCCGTCGGGCTCGAGGACGCGAGCACGCTGGCCGAGGCGCTGCACCGGCTCGCCGAGCGGGTCTCGCGCGAGAGCGGTGTGCGCGTCGAGGTCACCGTCACCGGGCAGGACCCCGTGACCCTGCCGAAGGCCCAGCAGGTGGTGCTCCTGCGAGCGGCGCAGGAGGCGCTCGCGAACGTCCGCAAGCACGCCGGGGCGGGGCGGGCCCAGGTGGTGCTGTCGAGCGCCGACGGGACCGCGTCGCTGGAGGTCCGCGACGACGGCGCCGGGCTCGTCGTCGCCGACCTCACGGGGAGCACGGGGTTCGGGCTGGCGGGCATGCGCCGGCGCGTCGAGGAGGCCGGCGGCGTCCTGGAGGTCGCCGGGGAGCCGGGTGCCGGCACCCGGCTGCGGATCGCCGTGCCCACCGGCGCGCCAGGCCACGGGTCCGGGAAGGGCCCCCGGTGACGCGCGTCCTCGTCGTCGACGACCACCCGGTCGTCCGCGGCGGCATCGAGGCGCTGCTGGCGACGGCGGGTGACCTGGAGGTGGTGGGCACGGCCGGGGACGGCCTGGAGGCCCTGGAGCTCGTCGCGGCGCTGCAGCCCGACGTCGTCCTCATGGACCTGCGCATGCCCGGGCTGGACGGGGCGAGCGCCACCGAGCGGATCCGCCGCGAGCACCCGTCGGTGCACGTGCTCGTGCTCACCACGTACGAGACGGACGCCGACATCGTGCGGGCCGTCGAGGCCGGCGCCACGGGCTACCTGCTGAAGGACACACCCCTCGCGCAGCTCGCCGACTCCGTGCGCGCCGCGGCGCGCGGCGAGACCGTGCTGGCCCCGCCGGTCGCCGCCCGGCTCATGGCCCGGCTGCGGGCACCGGCGCAGGAGACGCTGACCCCCCGCGAGCTCGAGGTGCTCGGGGCCGTCGCGCGGGGCGCTACGAACGCCGAGGTCGGCCGGGAGCTGTTCATCGGCGAGGCGACCGTCAAGACGCACCTGCTGCGCGCCTTCGCCAAGCTCGGCGTGGACGACCGGACGCACGCCGTGACCGTCGCGCTGCAGCGCGGGTTGCTGTCGCCGCCGGACTGACGGTGCCCGACTGACGACGCCCGACTGACGACGCCCCGGGCCGGATCGTGGGGCCCTCGCTCTCCTTCAACGAGAGCGAGGGTTCAACGATCCGACCCCGCGCGGAGCCGGGTGTGCTGGCAGACTCACGGAGCGTGACGCGCGGAGTCGAGACCCTCCCCAAGGCCCACCTGCACCTGCACTTCACCGGGTCGATGCGGACGTCGACGCTGCTCGAGCTCGCCGAGCAGCACGGCATCCGGCTGCCGGCGACGCTGAGCTCGCAGTCGATGATCACGCTGTCCCCCGATGCGCGGGGCTGGTTCCGGTTCCAACGGCTCTACGACGCGGCCCGCGCGTGCGTGCGGACGGCGGACGACATGCGGCGCATCGTCCTGGAGGCCGCGGCGGACGACGCCGCGGAGGGGTCGCGGTGGCTGGAACTGCAGGTCGACCCGACGTCCTACGCGGTCCACGTCGGGGGCATCACCCCGGCCCTGGAGATCGTCCTGCAGGCCGCGCGGGACGCGACGGCGCTGACGGGGACCCAGGTGGCGGTCGTCGTCGCGGCCAGCCGCATCCGGCACCCGCTCGACGCCCGCACGCTCGCCCGGCTCGCCGCCCGGTACGCCGGGGAGGGCGCCGGGACCGTGGTCGGGTTCGGCCTGTCCAACGACGAGCGGCGCGGGGACACGGCCGACTTCGCCGGCGCCTTCGAGATCGCGCGCGCCGCGGGCCTGGCCTGCGTGCCGCACTCCGGTGAACTGCTCGGACCGCAGCACGTGGAGACGACCCTGCGCACGCTGCAGCCGGACCGCCTGGGGCACGGGGTGCGCAGCGGGGAGGACCCCGCCGTGCTGGCCCGGCTCGTGGAGGCGGGGATCGCCCTGGAGGTCTGCCCGACGAGCAACGTCTCGCTCGGGGTGTACCCGGACCTGTCCCGGGTCCCGTTGCGCCAGCTGGTGTCCGCTGGGGCGACCGTCGCCCTGGGGGCCGACGACCCGCTGCTCTTCGGGCCGCGCCTGGCCGCCCAGTACCGCAGCGCCCGCGAGGACCACGGGTTCGACGACGCCGGGCTCGCCGGGCTGGCGAAGGCCTCGATCAGCGCCTCGCGCACTCCCGCGGCGACGCAGCGCGAGCTGCACGCGGCCGTCGACGACTGGCTCGCGCGGCCGGCGGAGGTGGCGGAACGCGGGACGCGGGACGTCGCGGTGTGATTGACTCAATGAGTTGGTTCATTGAGCCGAGGAGGCCGTCGTGTTCGGACCGCTCGTCATCGCCCTTCCGCTGACGCTCCTGCTGCTCGGCGGGATCGTCGTGGGGTGCGTGCTGCTCGCCCGGCACGCCCCGTCGTCGCAGCTCACCGCACCCGTGGCACGGGCCCGCCGGCGCGGGACCGTCGTCGCCGGCGTGGCGATCACCCTCGCGGTGGCGCTGCTCGTCGTCGGCCTGTCGTTGCCCCAGACGTCGCTGCGGCGCACGCAGCTCGTGGCCGTCACTCCCCTGGCCGCGGCGGCCCTGCACGCGGGGATCCTCCTCGCCGGGGAGCTCACCTGGCCGCGACCGGCCCACCGGCTGCGGTCCGCGCGGCTGGTGGTGCGGACCGTGCGGCAGGAGGCTCCCCGCGGGATGGTCGCGCTGTTCGCCGTGGCCACCGGACTGCTCTGGGTCGTCTGCGTCGTCGGCACCGCGCTCGCCGACGACTCGGCGCGGGCCTTCACCGTCACCTCGACCTACGGTTCCGGCAGCGCCTCGCCGTTCCCCGGCGCCTTCTACGCCGGCCCCGTCGCCCTCGCGGGGGCCCTCGCCGTGGCGCTCACGGTCGCCGTCCTCGTGGCGGTGCCTCGGCGACCGGCCGTCCCCGGCGCCGACGCAGGGACGGACGGCACCCTGCGGCGGGCCGCCGCCCACCGCGCGCTGCGGGCCACCACCGCGGCCCTGCTCCTCACGACGGCGGCCCTCGTCGTCGTCGGGGGGATGAGCGTCAACGGTGTCGGCGGGCAGGTCGGCGAGGAGGTGGCCGGCCGGATCGTGTGGCACGACGCGGGCCTGCCCCCCGTCCTCGACGCCGTCGCGGCGGCCGTCGCACTGTCGGGCGTCCCGCTCGTCCTCCTGGCCCTCGCCGTGCTGCTCGTTCCCGCCCGGGGGCTGCGCCGGGAACCGGGCCTCGTGCAGGTCCGTCCGTGAGCGAGCTGCGGGTCCTCGTCGACACGGCGTCGGCCGTCCCCGCCTACGAGCAGCTGCGCGAGCAGGTCACGACCCTCGTGACGACCGGCGCGCTGCGAGAGGGCGACCGGCTGCCGGCCGCGCGGGCGCTGGCGGCGGACCTCGGGCTGGCCGTCGGCACCGTGCAGCGGGCGTACCGGGAGCTCGAACTGGCCGGGACCGTCGTCTCGCGTCGGCGGACGGGCACGGTCGTCGCGGCGGGGGTCAGCGTCGAGGAGGACGTGCGGTGGGCCGCGGAGGGGTTCGTCGAACGAGCGCTGGCGTCGGGGCTCACCCCTGACCAGGCCCTCGACGTCGTGCGCGCCGCCCTCGTCTCCGTGCCGTCCCGCCGGGGACGGCCGCGCGAGGGCCGGGTCAGCTGAGGGAGGCGCCGACGAGGACGGGTTCGTTGACCAGCCGCACGCCGAACCGCTCCTCGACCCCGTCGGCGACGGTGCGCGCGAGGTCGAGCAGGTCGGCGGCCGTGGCGGACCCGCGGTTGGTCAGCGCGAGGGTGTGCTTCGTGGACAGGGTCGCCGGGCCGGGGGCGCCGAAGCCCTTGCCGAACCCGGCGTGGTCGATGAGCCAGGCGGCGGACGTCTTGACGCGTCCGTCCCCGGCGGGGAACCGCGGCGCGTCGGAGGGGAGCGCCGCGGCCTCCTCCGTGCTCAGCACCGGGTTGGTGAAGAACGAGCCGGCGCTCCACGTGTCGTGGTCGCTCCGGTCGGCCGGGTCCCAGACCATGCCCTTGCCCCTGCGCAGCTCCAGGACCGCTCGGCGCACGTCCGCGGCGGGGGCCAGGTCCCCCACCGCCACGCCGAGACGCCGGGCCAGTTCGGGGTAGCGGACCTCGGAGGCGTTGGCGCGCAACGGGAACTGGAACGTCACGGCCAGCACGACGTAGCGGCTCTCGGGGTGGCGGCCGTTGAGGGCCACCCGCGAACGCTTGAGCAGCGACGTCCGGTAGTCGAACTCCAGCTCGGCCGCGACGAACGTGCGCTGCCGCCGCTCCACCCGGTCCCAGGTCCGGACGGTCTCGACCGTCTGCGCGACCTCCTGGCCGTACGCACCGACGTTCTGCACGGGCGTCGCGCCGACGCTGCCGGGGATCCCGGACAGGGCCTCGACACCGGCCCAGCCGCGCTGCACGGCGGTGGCGACGAAGTCGTCGAAGCGGTGGCCCGCGGCGACCGTGACGATCCCACCCCCGCAGGCGTCCTCGGAGGCCACCTGCACGCCCTCGGTGGCGACGTGGACGACGGTGCCGTCGAAGCCCTCGTCGGCGACGAGCAGGTTGGACCCGCCGGCGACGAGCAGCAGCGGCTCCCCCGCCGCGTCGGCCTGCGACACGGCGGCCACCAGCTCCGCCTCGGTGGCGGCCCGGACGAACCGGCGGGCCGGTCCCCCGACGCGCAGGGTGGTGAGGCTGGCCAGCGTGGTCGTCACGAGGACAGCTTGCCCTCCGGCCGGGCGCGGGCCGACCCGAGGGCCACACCGTCGGAGTGCGGAGCGGTGGCCGAGGCGACGAACAGCCCGACGACGGCGGCGACGGCCGCGGCGGTGACCGCCGTCATGACGCCGATGTGGTCGGCGAGCAGCCCGAGCAGGGGCGGCCCGGCGAGGAAGGCGGTGTAGCCGACGGAGGACACCACGCTGACGCGGACGGCCGCGTTGACCTCCTGGTCGCCGGCCGCGCTCATGCCGGTCGGGAAGCCGAGCGCCGTCCCGAGCCCCCACAGCAGGGCCCCGGCCATCGCCACCCCCACGTTCGGCGACAGCACGAAGACCCCGATGCCGACGGCCGCGACGGCGGCGCTCAGGCGCAGGGCGCGCACCCGGCCGAAGGTCCCCAGCAGCCAGGGACCGCTGAGCCGGCCCGCGGTCATGGCGACGACGAAGACGGTGAAGCCGGCGACGCCCACCGAGTGGGTCGCCGCGTGCCCGTCGACGATGCCGAGGGCCAACCAGTCGTTGGCCGTCCCCTCGACGAACGCCATGCACAGGACGAGGACGCCGATGACGAGGGTGCGGGGTTCGCGCCAGGCCTGCCGCAGGGTGATGCTGCCCGCGGGCCGCTCCTCCCCCGCCGCCGGGGCCGCGCCCACGAGGAAGGACCGGGTCGCGATCGCGGTGCCCGTCACGACGAGCACGGCGAAGCCGGCGAGGTGCGCCCAGGTCGGGACGCCGAGGCGCAGGAGCAGGACGCCGAGCCCCGCGGACAGGACCGTGCCCAGGCTCCAGGCCGCGTGGAAGCGGGACATGATCGCGCGGTCCAGCCGGCGTTCGACGGCCGAGCCCTCGACGTTCATCGCGACGTCCCAGCTCGCCGTGCCGGCCCCGGCCACGAACAGCCCGAGCGCAGCGGGCGCGACCAGCCCCAACCCGTCGACCGAGACCGCCACGACGGACAGCCCCGTCGCGACCGCGACCGAGCCGAGGAAGACCGTGCGGGCCGGGCCGATGCGCAGCACGACGGCACCGGCCAGCGGCATCGCCACGACCGAGCCCGCGGACAGGGCCAGCAGCAGGACGCTCATCCCGCTGTTGGACAGGTCGAGGGTGTCGCGGACGGAGGGGATGCGGGAGACCCAGGCGGAGACGAACGCGCCGTTGAGGACGAAGGCGGCGTAGACCGCCGTCCGCGCCCGCAGCGCCGCGGCGGGAGCGGTCGGGGAGCTCACGGAAGGGCGACGACCGCGCGGGCCCGGGTGAGGACCTTGGCTCCTGCGCTCGTGACGACGAGGTCGACCTCGGCGGTGCCGGCGGCCTCGTCGCGGGCGACGACCGTCCCGGACACCTCCACGACGGCGGGGGCGTCGGCCGGGACGACGACGGGGGCGGTGAACTTCGTCCCGAAGGACAGCACGCGTGCGGGGTCACCCACCCAGTCGGCGACGACGGTGCCGGCCAGCCCCATCGTCAGCATCCCGTGGGCGATGACGTCGGGCAGGCCGACGGACCGCGCGGTGGCCTCGTCGAGGTGGATGGGGTTGCGGTCCCCCGACGCCTCGGCGTAGGCGCGCAGGTCGTCGCGGGAGAGCTCGTAGCGGGCGGTCGGCAGCTCCGTGCCGACCTCGACGCGCACGTCGGCGTTCACGCGAGGGCCTCCGTGGTGGGCTCGGGGGCGCGCACGACGAGCATCGAGACGACCGTCGTCAGCGGGGTGCCGTCGGCGAGGGTGAGCTCGACGCGGGTGGTGACCATGGCGTTGCCCCGCACGACGCGGACGCGGTCGACGTGCAGCTCGGCGGCCACCTCGTCGCCGGCGACGATCGGGCGGTGGTGGGTGAACTGCTCCTCACCGTGCACGACGCGGGAGAAGTCGATGCCCGCGGCGGGGTCGGCGACGAACTGCTGCTCGGCGGCCTGGGCAAGGGTGACGGCGAACGTCGGGGGTGCGACCACGTCGGCGTGGCCGGCGTCGCGCGCGGCCCCCGGGTCGTGGTGGCTGGGGTGCGCCGCCCGCACGGCCCGGGCGAAGGCCCGGACCGTGTCGGCGGTCACCAGGGTCGTTCCGGTGGGCGGGTAGACGCGCCCCGCGAAGGACTCGTCGACGGTGACGGTCACAGCGGTGCGGCTCCCCGGTCGGGACGAGAGGGTCAGCGGGTCTCGCGGTGCGTGGTCTTCTTGCCGCAGCGCGGGCAGAACTTCGCCAGGTCGAGACGGTCGGGGTCGTTCCGACGGTTCTTCTTGGTGATGTAGTTCCGCTCCTTGCACTCGGTGCAAGCCATGGTGATCTTCGGGCGGACGTCGGTGGTCTTGGCCACGGCGGGTGCCTCTTCCTCGGTCTCTGCGACTTCGTGTCGTCAACTGCGGGCGGTGTCCAGGACTGCGCCGCCGAACTGCCTACCAGGGTACGCGATCAGCGCACGACGCCCGGACGCGCGACGAGCGGCCACCGGGACGGTGACCGCTCGGAGCGCGTCGTGGGCCGTAGCGAGGGCCGGACTTGAACCGGCGACACAGCGATTATGAGCCGCTTGCTCTACCAACTGAGCTACCCCGCCGTGCGTCCGGCGGAGGCCGCCGGCTGCGAGCCCCGATCGAGGATTGAACTCGAGACCTCTTCCTTACCAAGGAAGTGCTCTACCACTGAGCTATCGGGGCGGTGCTGTCCTGCTGAAGGGTGTTGCTGGCCGTGCCGTCGCGTGCGCGGCCGGTGACGACCTTACACGGCGCGACCCGGTGCTCCGCGCGGAGCACCGGGTCGCGACTCGCGACGTGGCGGGTGATGGATTCGAACCAACGTAGGCTACGCCGGCGGATTTACAATCCGCTCCCTTTGGCCGCTCGGGCAACCCGCCAGTGCCACCAGCGAGCTGGCGACGGGTGAGACGATAGCAAGCCCGAGGCACTGCTCGGAAACCGAGACACCGAACCGCACCAGGAGGACCCCCGTCGTGGCCAGCGAGTCGTCGTTCGACGTCGTCAGCAAGGTGGACCGCCAGGAGGTCGACAACGCCCTCAACCAGGCCGCCAAGGAGATCGCCCAGCGCTACGACTTCAAGGGCGTCGGGGCCGACGTCCGCTGGAGCGGGGAGTCGATCGTCATGGTCGCCAGCTCCGAGGACCGCGTGAACGCCGTGCTCGACGTCCTGCAGACCAAGCTCATCAAGCGCGGGGTCTCGCTCAAGGCCCTCGACTGCTCCGAGCCCGCGCAGTCCGGCAAGGAGTACCGGATCACCGCGACCCTCAAGGAGGGCCTGGCCCAGGACGTCGCGAAGAAGATCGGCAAGATCATCCGCGACGAGGGCCCCAAGGGGGTCAAGTCGCAGATCACGGGCGACGAGATGCGCGTCAGCTCCAAGGACCGCGACGACCTGCAGGCCGTCATCGCGTTGCTCAAGGGCTCCGACCTCGACGTCGCGCTCCAGTTCGTCAACTACCGCTGACGTGACCACGAACCCCCGGCCCGGCGCCGGGATCGACCGTCGCGCGCTGCTCGGCCTGGCCCTGAGCGGCGGCGTGCTCGCCGGCTGTTCCGGCGGCGACGCGGAGCCGTCGGCGACCTCGACGTCCCCGGCGCCGACGACGAGCGCGACCCCGTCCCCCACGGCGACCGGCACCCCCGACGCCGACACCGACCCCTCGTTCGTCCCGAACGGGCTGAGCTCGACGCAGCGGACCGTCTACCGCTACGGCGAGCACTACCGGCAGGTCTCGGACCTGTGGCTGCCGACGGGGGACCGCCGTGCGGTGTTCCTCGTCGTCGTGCACGGCGGCGGCTGGGAGGCCGGGTACGACCGGCGCGACATCAACGACTTCGTCGGCGACATGGTGGGCCGCGGGTACCCCGTCCTCAACGTCGACTACCGCGGGTTCGGGGACGGTGGCGGCTGGCCGTCGACGTTCACGGACACGGCGACCGCGGTCGACCTGGCGGCCGTCGCGGGATCGCAGTTCTCGCTGCCGATGGACCGCGTCTGCATCGTCGGCCACTCCGCCGGTGGTCACCTCGCGATGTGGGCCGCGGCCCGGCGGGGCCTGCCCCAGGGCGCCCCCGGCGCCGACCCGCGGGTCACGCCGGCGATCGCCGCGTCGCTCTCGGGCGTGCTGCACCCCTCGGTCGCCTACGGCGAGGACGCCAACGTCGCCGGGTTGTTCGGCGGGTCCCCCACCGACTTCCCCGACCGGTTCGCGATCGGCGACCCCTCGCGCCGGGCCCCCTACCGGATGCCGCTGTGGGCGGGGGCCGGCACGTCCGACGAGGTCGTCCCCTACTCCCAGACGCAGTTCTTCTGCGACACCGTCCGCGCGGCGGGCGACACCGTCGAGGAGCAGCTCGTCCCCGGGGCGAACCACGTGGCGGGCAAGGAACCGGGCGGCCCCATCGTCCCGCTGTTCCGGACCTGGCTGGAGGGCCGGCTGGGCTGACCGCTCAGCGGCGGTACCCGGCCAGGGCCTCCAGCCGCGCGATGCGCTCGGCCATGGGCGGGTGGGTGGAGAACAGCTTCGCCACCCCCTGCCCGCGGAACGGGTTCGCGATCATCATGTGGCTGGAGTTCACGAGCTCGCGCTCGGGCGGCAGCGGCAACTGCCGCGTCCCCAGCTCGAGCTTGCGCAGCGCCGAGGCGAGCGCGAGCGGGTCACCCGTCAGCTTGGCGCCGTCCTCGTCCGCGTCGTACTCGCGGGTGCGCGAGATGGCCAGCTGGATGACCGTCGCGGCCAGCGGAGCCATGAGCGAGAGCAGCAGCAGGGCGATCGGGTTCGGCCGGTCCTCGTCACGGCCCCCGCCGAAGATCGAGCCGAAGAACAGCCCGAACTGCGCGATCGAGGTGATGACGCCGGCGAGCGCCCCCGCGACGGAGCTGGTGAGGATGTCGCGGTTGTAGACGTGCATGAGCTCGTGCCCGAGCACGCCCCGCAGCTCGCGCTCGTCGAGCATCTGCAGGATCCCCTCGGTGCAGCAGACCGCGGCGTTCTCGGGGTTGCGTCCCGTGGCGAACGCGTTGGGCGCCATCGTCGGGGAGACGTACAGGCGCGGCATGGGCTGACGGGCCGTCGTGGAGAGCTCGCGCACGATCCGGTACATGCCGGGCTGCTCGGCCTCCGACACCGGGCGCGCCCGCATGGCCCGCAGCGCGAGGGTCGCGGAGTTCCAGTAGCCGTAGGCCGAGGTCCCGATCCCCAGCAGGACGAAGACCAGGAGGATGACGGGCGCCCGGAACGAGGACGCCAGCAACCCGCCGATGAGCAGCAGCACGGCCCAGATCGCGCCGAAGAGCACGGCCGTCTTGACGCCGTTGTGGTGCCGGTGCATGCCGTCCCTTCCCCGCAGAGCCTTCGTGGTGGACCTGCCTGGTGAACGCAGCAGCCCGCGTGCGCGTTCCGGTGGGTCAGCGGTGGCGGCCGGTCACCGCGGTCACCACACCCAGCCCGATCATCGAGACGCCGCCGACCCGGGTGACGGTCCGCAGCCGCGACGGGCGCCCCACGAACGCCGTCCGCACCCTCGCGGCCGCCAGACCCCAGCCGCTGTCGCAGACGAGGCCGAGCAGGACGGGCACGAGGCTGAGCAGGGCCATCTGCGCCGGGACGGACCCGGCGGCCGGGTCGACGAACTGCGGCAGCACGGCCGCGAACATGACGAAGACCTTGGGGTTGCTGACGCCGACCACGACCCCGTCGCGCAGCGCGCGGCGCGGCCGGTCGACGGCGACGGCGGGGTCCGCGGGCTCCTGGGGGGCCGCCGCGTGGCCCGCCCCCCGCAGGGCCTGCACCCCGAGCCACACGAGGTAGGCGGCCCCGGCGACCTTGACGACCTCGAGGACGACGTCCCAGCGCTGCAGCACCGGCCCGAGGCCGACGGCGATGACCAGGGCGGCGAGGAGGCTGCCGACGGCGTTGCCGAGGACGCTCAGGAGTGCGGTCCGACGGCCGTGCGCCAGTGCGCGGCCGACGATGAACAGCACGCTGGGGCCGGGCACGAGGATGATCACGGCGCACGTGGCACCGAGCGCGAGGACCTGGTCGACGGTCAGGGGCACGCGCCCGACTGTAGGGCCGCGGGGTGCTCCGAGGCAGTTGCGTGACGACACCAGGCTGTGAGTGACTCTCAGGGCGCGTCGAGGGGACGTGCAGGGAGACCAGCACGGCAGGACGGAGCGAGCCGGGTGGACGCCAGCGGGACGGGGACGACCGCCCGGCGCGACACGACCCTCCTGGGCCTGGCGACGGCGCTGGCCGCCACCGACAGCGTCGAGGACGTCGCGCTCGCCGTCCGCGACCTCATGCGCCAGGACCTCGACGCGGCCTACACGTCGGTGTCGATGATCGAGGGCCCCTGGCTCACGACCCCCGCGCTCGGCCAGCTCGACGACGACACCGAGCAGCGCTGGCTGCGACTGCCGCTCGACGTCGACTCCCCCGCCCACCGGGTCTCCCGGACGGGGCGTCCGCTCGTCTTCCACCACCAGGCGCAGCTGCTGCAGACGTTCCCCGGGACCGCGGACGTGTTCCGGCGCACAGGGTTGCGGTCCGGGGTCGTGCTGCCGCTGCTCATCTCCGGCGGGTTCCGCATCGGCGCCCTCACGATCGCCTGGGACGTCGAGCGGACGCTGCGCGAGGACGAGTCGGTGCTCGTGGCGGCCGTCGCCGACGCCACCGCGCAGGCCGCCCGCCGCGCGCAGCTCTACCGCGAGCGCCGCGACGTCGCCCACACCCTGCAGGCCGCGATGCTCCCGGAACTGCCCGCCCTGCCGGGTGTGCAGCTCGCGAGCCGCTACCTGCCGTGGTCGCCGACGGACGAGCAGGTCGGGGGCGACTGGTACGACGCGATCGGACTGCCCGACGGCGGGGTGCTCCTGCTCATCGGGGACGTCGCCGGCCACGACATCGAGGCCGCGGCGAGGATGGGCCGGGTCCGGTCGATGTTCCGGGCCCTGGCCGTCGACCGTCCCGACGAGCACCCGGCCGCGCTGGTGCAGCGCCTGGACCACGTGCTCGACACCCTGGGCGACCACACCCTCGCGACGATGGCCGTCGTCCGGCTGGACCCGCCGGGTCCGGACCGGCGGGTGCGGTGGACGACCGCCGGTCACCCGCCGCCGCTGCTCGTCGACGCGGCGGGCCGCAGCACGGCGCTGGAGGAGGAACCGGACCTGCCGCTGGGCGTGGCCCCCGAGCGGCCCCGGCACGACCACGTCCGCCCCTGGCCGGCCGGGGGGACGCTCGTCCTCTACACCGACGGGCTCGTGGAACGCCGCGGCCGGGACGTCGGCGACGGCATCCTCGTCCTGCGGGCGAGCCTGGAACGCACCCACACCGAACCCCTCGAGACGCTGCTCGGGGAACTGGTCACGCAGCACGTCGCGAACTCCGAGGACGACTGCGCGGTGCTCGCCGTGCGCGACGTGGGGTGATCCGGCGCCGTCAGCGCCGGTACGCGGCGCCGGTGTGGGTGGCCGCCAGCCGCGGTCCGTCACCGGTGCCGAGGCGTTCGCGCAGCGTCGTCCCCGGCGGCGGGGGCGGGGCGGTCCGGCCGCGGCGCGCGAGCTCGGGGACGAGGTGGTCCACGACGTCGGCGAAGGTCCCGGGCAGCGTCGCGTACATGAGGTTGAAGCCGTCGACGTCGGCCTCCTCGGCGAAGCGTTCCAGCTCGTCGGCCACCGTCTGCGGTGACCCGGCCAGCACGGGACCGCGGCCGCCGACGGCCACGAAGCGGGCCAGGTCGTCGACCGTCCACTCCCGGTCGGGGTCGTCGGTGAAGCTGCGCAGGGCCGACCGGTTCGCGTCCGTCGTCACGTGCTGCAGCGTCTCCCCCGGAGCCTCCCCCGCGAGGTCGACACCGGTCCAGCCGCCGAACAGCGCGAGCGCGCCCTCCCGGCTGGCGTGCTCGCGGTAGTCGGCGAGCAGGGCGCGCGCTTCGGCGTCGGAACTGCGCACGACCGCGGTGAGCCCGGCGAAGACGGCGACCGAGCGGGGGTCGCGGCCGGCCTCGGCCACCTTGCGCCGCAACGAGTCCACCGACCTGCGGGCGATGGCGGCCGTCGGGGCGATGACGAAGACGCACTCGGCGTGCCGGGCTGCGAACTCCTGCCCGCGCGGGGACGACCCGGCCTGGAACACCACGGGTGTGCGCTGCGGAGAGGGTTCGCAGAGGAACGCACCGGGCACGTCGAAGTACCGGCCGTGGTGGTCGATGTCGTGGACCTTGGCGGGGTCGGCGTAGACCCCGCGGACTGCGTCGCGCACGACGGCGTCGTCCTCCCAGGAGCCCTCCCACAGCTTGTAGCAGACCTCGAGGTACTCCTCGGCGACGTCGTACCGCTCGTCGTGGGCGACCTGGGCGGTGAACCCGAGGTTGCGAGCGGCGGAGTCGAGGTAGCCCGTGACCACGTTCCAGGCCACGCGGCCCTCCGTGAGGTGGTCCAGCGTCGTCAGCCGGCGGGCCAGGGAGTACGGCTGCTCGTACGTCGTCGTCACGGTGAGGCCGAACCCGAGGTTCTCGGTGACGGCCGCCATCGCCGAGACCGCCGCGAGCGGATCGTTCACGGGGACCTGCGCCGCGGTGCGGACGGCGGCGGCGCGCGATCCCCCGTAGACGTCGTACGTGCCGAGGACGTCGGCGAGGAAGAGGGCGTCGAACCCGCCGCGTTCGAGGAGCTGCGCGAGGTCCGTCCAGTGCCGCAGCCTGCGGTAGTCGGCGCTGCGGTCCTCGGGCCGGCTCCACAGGCCGGCGGCCTGGTGCCCGACGCACGCCATGGCGAAGGCGTTCAGCCGCAACGGGTTCACCGGGCCACCCCACCCAGGGGAGCGTGCGCGGTCTCGCGGGTGCAGGCGGCCGCGACCGTCGTGAGCACCGCCAGGAACGACAGGTACCCGGCCACGAGCCAGGGCGAGCCGCCGCCGAGCGCCAGCAGCGACGCCGCGACGAGCGGGGTCAGGCCCCCGCCGAGGACGGCGCCGATCGAGTAGCCGAGCGAGGCGCCGCTGTAGCGGGTCCGGTCGTCGAACTGCTCGGCGAAGAACGCGCCCTGCGCGCCGTACTGGCTGTCGTGGCCGAGGTTGACGGCGACCACGACGGCCCCGACGACGAGGACCGTCGACCCCGTGTCGAAGAGCAGGAAGGCGGGGACGCTGAACAGCGCCGTGAGGACCGACCCGGCGAGGTAGACCGGGCGGCGCCCGACGCGGTCGGACAACCAGCCCCAGAACGGGGTCGTCGCCAGGCTGAGGACGGAGGCGACGAGGACGGCGAGCAGACCGACGTCCGCGCCGTCGGAACGCACCTGGTTCGTGAGGTAGCTGAGGGCGAACACCGTGTAGAGGACATAGGAACCGTTCTGCCCCAACCGCATCCCCGTCGTGACGAGGACACCGCGCCGGTTGGTCCGCAGCACGTCGGCGACGGGTCGGCGGGCGGTCGCGTCGGCCTCGCGCACCGCGGTGAACGCCGGCGACTCGGTGACCTTGAGGCGGATGAGCAGGCCGACGACGACGAGCACGGCGCTGGCCAGGAACGGCATACGCCACCCCCAGGACAGGAAGGCGGCGTCGTCGGTGAGCGACCGGGTCAGCCAGAACCCGCCGCTGGCCAGCACCATGCCGGCCGCCGACCCCGTCTGCGGGATGGCGCCGAAGAGGCCGCGCCGACCGGTGGGGGCGTGCTCGACGGCCAGCAGGACCGCCCCGCCCCACTCCCCGCCCGCGGAGAAGCCCTGCAGCAGACGGCAGACGACGAGCAGGACGGGGGCCCAGGCACCGATCTGCGCGTGCGTCGGCAGCAGCCCGACCGCGGTCGTGGAGACGCCCATGACGAGCAGGGACGCGACGAGGACCGCTTTGCGGCCCACCCGGTCGCCGACGTGGCCGGCCACGGCCCCACCGAGGGGCCGCGCGAGGAACCCGGCGGCGTAGGTGGCGAAGGCCGCGACGACGCCGACCGCACCGCCGACGTCGGGGAAGAACAAGGGGCCGAGGACGATCGCCGCGGCCGTGCCGTAGAGGTAGTAGTCGTACCACTCGATCGTGGTGCCGACGAAGCTGCCGAGCGCGGCGCCACGGCGCGCGGTCCGGGCCGCGGGGCGTGCGAGGACGTCGGAGGACTGCAGGGTGCTCACGGGTTCTCCCATCGGTCCTGGCGGAAGCACCTGTCCGCTCACCGGTCGGTGAGGGGTGGTTGCTGCGACGTCGACGAGCCAGGTCTCTCGGTCGCTCTGGATGGCTGTCCCGAACGTACCCCACTCCGCACCGGGTCCCGCAACCCGCGGCAGAGCTCGCTGTCGCGGTGGACTGCTGCCGCGGTGGCCCAGCGCGGCCGATCACCGTCCGGGGGGGCCGGCGAGGCCACCACCCCCGGAAGGGGGGCGTTGGGCTGGCGCGCGGAGAGCGGAGCACGGACCATCGACGGGGGCCGGTCCGTGGCCCACTCATGGGGTGAGCACAGGAGGTGGTGTCAGAGTGCGGAGCGTGAAACCTCTCCGCTTCGGCGCCGTCGTGCTGCTCCTGTTGGGCAGCATGGCCGCGTCCCTGCCCGAGGACACCGGTGCCGCCGTGGCGAGCGCACCGCCCGGGAGCCCCGTGCGGCCCGACCGGGTCGTCTCGCTGGGCGACTCCGTCCCGACGGGTGCGGAGTGCGACTGCTCCCCCTTCCCGGTGCTCGTGGCGGCCGACCTCGCGGCCCCGGGCCAGCGCGTCGGGGTCGACCAGCTCGCCGAGGACGGGGCCACCTCCGAGGACGTCGCGGCGACGGTCGAGGACAACCTCGACGACCTCTCCCCCACCGACGTCGTGCTGCTCGAAGCCGGCGCGAACGACCTCGCGGACCTCGCCGACGACGGGCAGCAGCTGCCCACGCCCGCGGAGGTGGACAGCGCCGCCGCGCGGGCCGTGGCCACCGTCTCGGCCACCGTCGACCGGATCCTGCCGACGGGCGCGCGGGTCGTCGTCCTGGACTACTGGGCCGTCGGACTGGACGGCGAGGTCGCGGCCACCCGCTACACCCCCGCCGAACGCGCCGTGCAGGACGAGCTCACCGACTCCTTCGACGACCAGCTCCGGGCCGCCGTCGACGCCAAGGGCGGCCGGGTCGGTTTCGTGGGTCTGCGGCCGGTGTTCCACGGGTCCACCGGTGGTGAGGACCCCACCCCGCTGCTCGCGGACGACGGGGACCACCCCAACGCCCAGGGCCAACGCGCCATCGCCGACGCCGTGCTCGCCGAGCTCGCCTCGGAGCACGCCACACGTTCACCGAACATCCGCTGAGAACGCGCCCACCACCCCCTCCCGTCGCCGATGATCGGGAGGAACGCCCACCGGCGTTCGCAGGTACGGGGGGAGTTCCACGGTGGGTCTGTCGAGTCCGGTCACCCAGGGGGTGGCCATCGCCGTCGCGGGTGCGGCACTGGTGGCGATCGTCGTCGGGTGGAGGCTGCTGGCGCGACGGGGGTTCCTGGCCCTCCTGGGTCGCGCCGCCTCGCTCATCGCGGTCAACCTGACGGTCCTCGTGGCCGTCTTCCTCGTCGTCAACTCCAAGTTCGGGCTCTACTCGGACTGGGACGACCTGCTGGGGATCCAGTCCTCGCAGACCACGACCACCACGACGTCGGGTGGCGGGGTCGGCAGCACGACGACCGTGAGCGACCCCCACGCCGAGCAGGTCGCCGGCTACGACGGCCGGGTGTTCCGCGCCCAGGTGCCCGGGCCGGCGTCCGGGGTCACCGGGACGGTGCTCGTGATGCTCCCCGCCGGGTACGGCACGAAGCCCGCCCCGGCCGGCGGGTACCCCGTCATCGAGGCGTTCCACGGCTACCCGGGCACCCCGCAGCAGTGGCTGGAGGCGATGGACGTCATGCCCGCCGTCGACGGCGCCGTCGCCCGCAAGCAGCTCGTCGCCCCCATCGTCGTCTTCCCCGACCTGGAGATCCCGGCGGGTCGCGACACCGAGTGCGTCAACGGCGGACCCGGTGAGTCGCAGCTGGAGACGTGGATGTCCAAGGACGTCCCGGACTGGGTGGAGAGCCACTACCAGGCCGCCCGCACGGCCTCGTCGTGGGCGACGATGGGCCTGTCCATGGGGGCGTGGTGCGCCAACCAGATGACGATGCTGCACCCGGACCGGTTCGGCGCGACGATCTCCTTCGGCGGTTACTTCAAGCCGAACTTCGGGTCGTGGAAGCCGTTCGCGCTGAACAGCCCCGCGGCCCAGCGGCTCGACCTCGTCACCCTGGCCAAGGTCAGCCCGCCGGCGGTGCGCGTGTGGGCCCTGGCCTCCAAGAGCGACTCGCTGTCGTGGCCCTCGACGTCCGCGCTGGCCGCGGCCGCTCACGGGCCGCTGCAGGTCACGCTCGTGACGCAGCAGCAGGGCGGTCACCGCACCAGCATCTGGGCCGGGTTCGTCCCGCAGGCCCTGGACTGGCTGGGCGAGAACCTCGACGGGTTCGCCCCCACCCCGAGCTGACGCGAACGCCCCGCGCCGGTCGGACGCGGGGGCGCTCAGCCGTGCCGTCAGCCCTTGCGGCGGCGCAGTTCGGCGGTGAGCGCGGGCAGCACCTCGGTGAGGTCCCCGACGACGCCGTAGTCCGCGAACTCGAAGATCGGCGCGTCCGGGTCGCTGTTGACCGCGACGACCGTCGCGGACGCCGCCATCCCGCCCTTGTGGTGGACGGCACCGGAGACGCCGAGGCCGAGGTAGAGGCGCGGGGAGATCGTGACCCCCGTCTGCCCGACCTGGGCCTCGTGCCCGATCCAGCCCTCGTCGGTCGCGACGCGGGTCGCGCCGACGGCCCCGCCGAGCACGTCGGCGAGCTCCTCGACCCCGGAGAAGTCGCCCTCGACACCGCGACCGCCGACGACGACCACTTCGGCCTCGGCCAGCGGGGGGCGCTCGCTCGTGGGGCGGCGGGTGCGCGAGACGACGGTGACGGCCCGGGCCGCGGACGACGCCGCGGCGGTGTGCCGGACGACGGACGGCTCCGCAACCCCGTCCTGCGCGAGCGCCTGCACCGCGTGCGGGGCGACCGCGACGACCGCGAGGGGTCCGGTGACGGCGCACGCGGTGTCCCAGGCCCCGGCCAGCACGGTCTTGTGCGCGCTCCAGCGGCCGTCCTCGAAGGTCACGCCCGACGCACCCGTGACGACGCCGGCCCCGGTGCGCACCGCCAGGCGGGCGGCCACCTCGCGCCCCTCGAACGTCGAGGGGACCAGGAGGAGGCCGACGGTGTCGACGGCGGCGAGGACGGTCTGCAACGCGTCGACGACGGACGCCGTCAGCTGCGCGTCGGCGCCCGTGACCTCGACGTCGTGGACGATGTCGGCGCCGTGGGCGGCGAGCTCGGCGGTGGGAGCCGCGGGACCCCCCTCGGCCCGGACCCAGACGGCGTGGACCTGACGGTCCAGACCGCGGGCCAGGGTCAGCAGCTCCCGCGCCGTCGGCTTCACGACCCCGTCGAGGTGGTCGACGAGGACCGCGACGGCCCCTCGGGTGCGGTCGTCCTGCTCGCTCACACGAACCCCTTCTGCGACAGGTAGTCCACCAACGCGGGCACCGTCTCGGCGTCCCCGGTGACGAGGACGCGGTCGGGGCGCTCGGGCCGTTCGGCGGCGTTCACGACGCGCGTGGCCGAGCCGGCCGCGCCCACCGCGGTGCCCGCCAGGTCCAGGTCGGAGAGCGTCCACGTCGTCACGGGCTTCTTGCGCGCGGCCATGATCCCCTTGAAGTTCGGGAAGCGGGCGCGGAAGGCCTGGTCGGTCACGGACAGCACGGCCGGTGTGGGGGCGGTGAGCTCCTCGACGTCGGTGGAGGTCTCGCGCCGCACCGACACGACCCCGTCGGCCACCTCGATGCGGTCCGCGAGCGTCAGCTGGGGCCAGCCCAGCAGCTCCGCCAGCGCCGCGGGGACGAGCGAGGTGAGGCCGTCGAGGGCGGCCATCCCGGCCACGACGACGTCGACGGGCTGCTCGGCGTGCAGCTTCGCGACCGCGGCCGCGAGGACGCGCGCGGTGGCGATGGCGTCGGAGCCCGCCACGGCGTCGTCGTGGACGTGCACGGCGGTGGAGGCCCCCATCGCCAGCCCGCGGCGCAGCGACTCCACGGCCGCGCTCGGGCCGACCGTCAGGACGGTGACGTCGTGGCCCTCGGCGGGGAACCCGGCGGCCTCGGCCGTGCGCAGCCCGGCCTCGACCGCGTCCTCGTCGAGCTCGTTGAGGGTGTCGTCGTCGCCGCCGCGCACGAGGAGGCCGTCGGCGCGCAACGACCGGGGCTGCTGGATGTCGGGGACGTGCTTGACGCACACGACGACGCGCACGTCAGGCCTCCCCGGCCCCGGCGCGGCGCGAGGCCTCGATCATCTCCTCGCGGGAGACGACCTTGACGCGCTCACGGCCTCGGGGTGCGCCCAGGGACCGCTCGTAGGCGTCGAGGGTCTCCCAGTCCGTCCAGGTGAGGACGTCGACGCCCTTGCCGTGCAGGAAGTCCAGGACGGCCTGCGGGTCGGGCTCGCTCGCCCCCGGCAGCGCCGCGGCGTCGGAGACGAGGTGGCGGACCGTCTCGGAGGCGTCGGACTTGGTGTGCCCGATCAGCCCCACGGGACCGCGCTTGATCCAGCCCGTGCAGTACACGCCCGGCAGGGACCCGCCCTCGGGGTCGGTGACGCGCCCCTCGTGGTTGGCGATGACCCCGGCGAGGGCGTCGAAGGGGACACCGGGCAGGGGCGAGCCGAAGTAGCCCACCGCGCGGTAGACGGCCTGGACGTCCCAGTCGTGGAAGTCCCCCGTGCCCTCGACCGTGCCGTCGCCGACGAGGCGCGTCCGCTCGGTGCGCAGGCCGGTGACGTGGCCGTCCGGGCCGGTGAGGACCTCGGCCGGGGCGTGCAGGAAGTGCAGGTGGATGCGCCGCGACGCCGTCGCGTCACCCTCCTTGAGGGTCCAGTCGGTGAGCGTCTTGACGACCTGCTTGGTCTGGTTGGAGGAGGCGATGGCCTGCTCCGAGCCCTCGTCGAAGTCGAAGTCCTCGGGGTCCACGACGATGTCGACGTCCGGCACGTGACCGAGCTCACGCAGCTCCAGCGGCGAGAACTTCACCTGGGCCGGTCCGCGGCGGGCGAAGACGTGCACGTCGGTGACCGGTGAGGCCTTGAGCACCTCGTAGACGTTGTCCGGGATCTCCGTCGGCAGCAGGTCGTCGGCGTGCTTGGCGAGGATGCGGGCCACGTCGAGCGCGACGTTGCCGGCGCCGAGGACCGCCACGCGCTCGGCCTGCAGCGGCCACGTGCGCGGGTAGTCGGGGTGGCCGTCGTACCAGGAGACGAAGTCGGCCGCGCCGTAGCTCTCCGGGGCGTCGACACCGGGGATCTCCAGCTTCGCGTCCTCGATGGAGCCCGTCGAGAAGACGACGGCGTCGTAGTACCGCTGCAGGTCCTCCAGCGTCACGTCGGTGCCGAAGTCGACGTTCGTCAGGAGCCGGATGTCCCCGCGGGACAGCACCTTCTCCAGCGCCACGATGATCTGCTTGATGCGCGGGTGGTCGGGGGCGACGCCGTACCGGACGAGGCCGAAGGGCGCGGGCAGCCGCTCGAACAGGTCGATGCCGACGCCGTCGAACCCGGTCCCGGACAGGTCGGCCTTGGAGAGGATGTCCGAGGCGTAGATCCCGGCCGGTCCGGCTCCGACGACGGCGACGCGCAGCAGACGGTTCGAATCGGTCACAGGTCTCGGTGTCCCTCTCGATCGGGTGGCGCTCGCGCGGGGCGCGCAGCGGCGTGCTGGTGCGGGTGTTCGTACGGGTGTCGTCGTGCGAAGGCGAGCCTAACGCCGTGCGCCGACACGACCGTCGTCACGATGGTCCTGTGGACCACCTGGACGGTACGAGGGGCGGAACCCGCCCCGGGCACACACGGATCGTTCACCGGGGGCGGACGCCGCGCAACGCGACGACTCGTGCCGGGGTGGCCGCCGGCCTCGCCTGCTACGGGTTGTGGGGGCTGTTCCCCTTCTACTTCCACGCGCTGCGCTCGGCGGGCGCCGTCGAGCTGCTGGCCTGGCGGATCGTCTTCTCCCTCGTCCTGTCCGTGGTGCTCGTCACGGTCCTGCGCCGCTGGGGCCGCGTGCGCACCGTCCTGCGGGACCCGTTCCAGCGCGGCCTGCTGGCCCTGGCCGCGCTGGCCATCGCCGGCAACTGGGGCGTCTACGGCCTGGCCGTGGTGACGGGGCACGTCCTGGAGGCGTCCCTGGGCTACTTCGTCAACCCGCTGCTGACCGTCCTGCTCGGCGTCCTCGTCCTGCGGGAACGGTTGCGACCGGGCCAGTGGGTGGCCGTCGGCGTCGGGCTGGCCGCCGTCGTCGTCATCACCGCCGACCTCGGACGGCTGCCGTGGATGGCCCTCACGCTCGCGGTGTCCTTCGGCAGCTACGGGCTGCTGAAGAACCAGCTCGCCCGACGCGGGGCGGGCGTCGACCCGCTCACCGGGCTCACCGTCGAGACCGGTGTGCTGCTGCTGCCGGCCGTCGTCGCGCTGGCCGTCCTGGGCGACCGGCTCACCTTCGCCAGCGAGGGGCCCCTGCACACGACGCTGCTGGTCCTGGCCGGTCCGACGACGCTCGTCCCGCTCGTGCTGTTCGCCGCGGCCGCGGCGCGGGTGCCGCTGTCGGTCGTCGGGATGCTGCAGTACGTCACGCCCGTGCTGCAGTTCGTCGCGGCGCTGCTGCTCGGGGAGACGATGCCGGCCTCGCGGTGGATCGGCTTCGGCCTGGTGTGGGCCGCGCTGCTGCTGCTGACGGTCGACGTCCTGCGCCACCAGCGCCGCCAACGGGTCCCCGCACCGACCGGCTGAGCACCGCCCGCCGGCGCGGCCGCCGCCTGTGCCGCTGCGGTGAGGCCGGGGGAACCAGCAGACTGCTCCTCGTGCTCCCCCCGCTCCTCGCCGGCCGCGCCCGCCGCGACCGCACCCGCCGCCTCGGCGCGGGTGCCGTCGTCTTCCTGGCGGTCGTCGGCGTCCTGTCAGCCGTCACCCCGCCGGCGCGCGAACGCTTCGCGCCCCTGCTGGACGTGCTCCCCCTCGGCGTGCCGCTGCTCAGCAAGACGGTCCTCGTGCCCGTCTCGCTGGCGCTGCTGCTGCTCGCCGGGGGCCTGCGCCGCGGCCAGCGCCTCGCGTGGGGCACGACGATCGGCCTGCTCACGGCCTCGGTGGTCCTGCACCTGGTCAAGGGCATCGACGTGGAGGAGGCCGCGCTCGACGTCGTCGCGCTCGTCTGGCTGATCGCCAACGCCCGCGCGTTCCCGGTGCTGCCCAGCCCGGCCCGCGCGCGGCGGGCCGTGCGCGTCCTCGTCGTCGGGACGGTCCTGACGCTCGCGGTCTCGGCCGCGATCGTCGTCGCCGTCGGGGAGGAGCGGCACCCGCGGGAGACGACGGCGGCCGTCGTCGAACGGCTCATCGGCGACGAGAGCCGCCCGCTGCCGCGGTTGCGCGGCGACGAGACCCACGTCTTCCTGCCGCTGCTCAACCCCTCGCTGCTGGCCCTGGGGCTGACCCTGCTCGTCGCCCTGGCCTGGCTGCTCTTCAGCCCGCACCGGGCCCCGCAGCTCAGCGCCGAGCAGCGCCGGGCCCAGCGGGAGCGCGCCCGCGCGGTCGTCACCGCCCACGGGGGCGACACCCTCGACTTCTTCGCCCTGCGCGACGACAAGGACTTCTTCTTCGCCACCTTCCCCGAGGGCGAGGGGGTGGTGGCGCACAGCGTCCGCAACGGCGTCTGCCTCGTCTCCCCCGACCCCATCGGTCCCGAGGAGCGCCGGGGCGCCCTGCTCCTGGACTTCCTCGAGCACTGCGAACGCTCGGGCTGGTCGGTGGCCGTCGTCGGCGCGTCGGCCGAGTGGCTGCCCTCCTACGAGGCCGTCGGGCTGCGACCGGTCTACCTCGGGGACGAGGCGGTCCTGGACTGCACGAAGTTCTCCCTCAAGGGCTCCTCGATGAAGAGCCTGCGCGGGTCCGTGAACCGCGTCGCGAAGGCCGGCATCACGGTCACGTTCCACGACGGCCCGACGCTGCCCGCCGAGGTCCGGGAGGAGCTCCTGGCGATCTCCGGGGAGTCGCGGCACGGCGAGGGCGAGCGCGGGTACTCGATGACGCTGTCCCGGATGTTCGACCCGGCCGACGAGGGCGTGCTCGTGAGCATCGCCCGGTTCGAGGACGGCCGGCCCGCGGGGTTCATCCAGTGGGTGCCGGCCTCGAAGGTCGAGGGCTACTCCCTCGACGTCATGCGCCGTTCCACCGCCGAGGACGTGCCGAACGGGCTCACCGACGCCCTCATCGTCGCGACGGCCGCCCACCTGGCCGAGAACGGGATGCGCGGGCTCGGCCTGAACTTCGCCGTCCTGCGCGAGGTCGTCGCCGGCGAGCGCGAGGGCGCGTTCGCCGACCTGGGCCGCCGCGCGCTGCACGCCCTGTCCCGCAGCGCCCAGATCGAGTCGCTGTGGAAGTTCAACGCCAAGTACGACCCGGAGTGGCGACCGCGGTACGTCGTCCTGGACTCCGTGGAGTTCTCCGCGGCGCAGGGGTTCACGATCGCCGACGCCGAGGGGGTGGCCGAACTGCCGGTCGTCGGCCGGTTCCTCGGCCGCCGCCCCGTGACGACGGGGTCGTAGGTGGCGCTGGCGCTCGCGGCGGCCGTCCTGGCCGCCCTGGGGTACGCGGCCGGGTCGATCCTGCAGGCCGTCGGGGTCCGTGGGGGTTCCGGGGCCGCCGCCCTCACGCGGTCCCCGCTGTACCTGGCCGGTCTCGGGGTCGACGGCCTGGCCTGGCTGCTGTCCCTCGTCGCGCTGCGGCGGCTGCCGACGTTCGCGGTGCAGTCGCTGCTCGCGGGGTCGCTCGCGCTGACCGTCGTGCTGGCGCGGGTGTTCCTGGGGTCGCGGCTGCGGCCACGGGACACCGCGGCCGTGCTCGCGCTCGTCGCCGCGCTCGGTGTCGTCGGGGGCGCCGGCACCGAGCAGCCCTCCCCCACCGTGCCGCTGGGCGCGCAGGTCGCGCTGCTCGTCGCCGGGGTGCTGCTGCTCCTCGCCGTCCTCGTGCTGCGGCGGTACGGCTCGGCGACGTTCGCCGTGCTCGCGGGGCTGGGCTACTCCGTCGCCGCGCTCGGGGCGCGGGCCGTCGCGCTGCCGGACGCGTGGTCCCAGGTGTGGCGGATCGCGCTGGAACCCGTGGCGTGGGCCGTCGTCGTCGCCGGGGTCGCGGGCACCCTCGGGTACGCGGCCGCGTTGGAGAAGGGCCCCGTGGGCCCCGCGACGGCGCTGCTGTGGTCGGTCGAGGTCGTCGTCCCGGCCGTGGCGGGGTTCCTGCTCCTCGGTGACGTCGTGCGGTCGGGCTGGTGGGTCCCGACCGTCGCGGCGCTGGTCGTCGTCGTCGGCTGCTCGGTGGTGCTCGCCGGGTCACCGGCCATCCCCGAGGAGACGTGACCCCCGAGGTCCTGGCCGCCGCCCGGCTGCCCGGGGCCTGGCTGGACTCCCCGCTCGTGGCCGTCGGGGCGGGGCTGCTCCTGCTGGCCTGCCTCGGGCGGCTCGTGCGCCGCCGGCCGCGGGGCCGGTGGGCCGTCGCCTCCCTCGTCGCCGCCGTCCTCGTCGCGGCGACGACGGCGAACGCGCTCACCGGGTACGTCCCGACCCTGCAGGCCGCGCGCGTCGCCCTCACCGGGGACCTGCCGGGCGGACGCCTCGTGTCCTTCCGCCTCGGCGCCCCGGACCTCGACGTCGCCACCACGACCGTCCACGTCCAGCTGCCCCGCGACTACGCCGCGCACCCGGACCGCCGCTACCCCGTCGTCGTCCTGCTGCCGGGGTCGCCGGGCCGCTCGACGGACTGGTTCGCGGCCGGTGGGGCCGCCCGGACGGTCGACGCGCTCGTCGACCACGGGCTGCTGCCGCCCGTCCTCGTCGTCACCCCCGACATGGACCCCGACCTGCTCGGGGCGGGCGAGGACACCGAGTGCCTGGACCTGCCCGGTGGCCCGCAGTGGGAGACGTACCTCTACCGCGACCTCGTACCGGCGGTCGACGCGCGCTTCCGCACGCTGGCCCGGCCGTCGTCGCGGCTGCTGGGCGGGGAGAGCGCGGGCGCGTTCTGCGCGCTGGACCAGGGGCTGCGGCACCGGGACGTGTGGGGGCCCCTCGTCGCGATCGAACCCTTCGGCGACCCGGGTCCGGCGGTGCGCGGGGAGCTGTCCGCCGCGGCCTTCGCCGCCGCCTCCCCCGCCCGCTACCTGCCCACGGTCCCCGTCCCGGCGCCGGTCCCCGTGTTCCTCGGTACCGGGCGGGACGCCCCCGAACGTGCGGGGACCGACGACCTGGCCCGGCTCGTCACCGCCCGCGGCTGGCCGCTGCTGCGCCGGGACGTGCCCGGCGGGCACACGTGGACGACGGCGCGCGACCTGCTGCCGTACGGCCTCGCGTTCGCGAGCCGCTACCTCGACGCGGGCGCAGGGGCAGCAGGCTGAGCGGTGGCGCGCTGCCCCCAGCTCAGCGCCTCCAGCACGAGCCACGCGGAGACGGACAGCACCTGCCAGCGCTGGGAGTTCCCGCCCCCGCCGTTGCCGCCCTGGAAGAACGTCACGACCTCGTAGATCCCGCAGCCGGCGGAGACGAGCGCGGTGAGGACCGCGAGCACCCGCAGCAGCCCCCGCGCGCGCCAGGCGAGCTCGCCGCCCCCGAGCACGGCGCCCGTCGTGGCCAGGACGGACACCCCGTCGTGGACGAGCTCGGCGGTGTCCGACGACGGCGGGCACGGCCCGAGCGAGGGCGCGCAGGTGACGGGCACGACGGCCGAGACGAGCGTGCCGAGGCCGAAGGCGAGCAGGCACAGGGACCGGAACCGGGCGTGCCGGAACCCCCACCTCCCCGCCGCGCGCCACAGGACGACGCCCAGCGCGGCCGCGAGGACACCGCTCGTGCCGTCGCCGAGGCGGAACCACACCGACCCCGGTTCCGAGGGCACGGACAGCTCGCTGATGACGCCGACCGCGAGGTCGATGCGGGCCCCGACGGCGGGGGCGAGGAGGAAGTTCGCGTTGGCGACCGCGGCGACGACGGCGGCCACCACGGCGAGGACGAGGACGGGTCGGCGCACCGTCACCGACCCAGCGCCGCGACGGCGTCGGCGACGGCGTCCGGGCCGCCGACGTTGCCCGGGACGACGACCTGCAGGACGTCGTCGCCGTCCGGTCCGGCCATCCGCCACACCGAGATGCCGGCGGCGACCTGCCCCTCGACGAGGGCGGTGGCCGCGCCGATCCCGACCCGGGCGACCTCGGCCGCCGTGATGCCGCCCTTGCTGACCACGGCGTCGGCGTCCGGGACGAGCCGGCGCACGGCCGTGACGAGGGCCGTCATGACCTTCTCCCCGTGGGCGAGCGTGCCGTGCTCACCGGAGCGGACCCGCTCGGTCGCGACGACGGCGAGCCCTGCGGCGAGGTCGTCCCGGGCGCGGGCCGCGAGGTCCTCCCCCGCGGCGACGGGGTCGGCGAGCGCCGCGGCGGTGGACAGGACGTGGGCGGGGCCGTGCCGCTGCGCGAGCGCCTCGAGCTGGGCCCGGGCGCCGCCGGTGTGGGAGCCGCAGGCGACGAGGACGCGGGGCGTGCCCGGCAGCAGGGGCCGGTCCAGGAACCCGGTGCTGGTCGCCCCCGCGAGCGCGGCGGCCAGGGGCGCGGCGCAGCGGACGACGACGTCCCGACCCGCGGGAGGGTTCCACGCCCGCACCACGTCCGCGAGGGCCTGGACGTCGGCGTCGTCGCGGACGTCGGGCAGCAGGACGGCCCCGGCGGGGGCCTCGTCGAGGGCGCGGGCGAGGTCGGCCGCGCCGGCGAGGGGCACGGGGGTGCGTGTCGTCTTCTCCCGCACGTAGTCCACGAGCCGGGAGCTGGTGAACCCGAAGACGGGGTCGGCCGCGTACTCCGTCTCCCCCGCGGGCACGTCGCCGTCCGCGGTGCGGACCAGGTGCACGCCGTCGAGCGTCGTGCGGCCCCCGGCGGGGAACGCCGGGACGAAGAGGACGACGTCCCCGGGGCCGGCGAACACGTCGGTCTCGGAGAACACGTGCCCGCGCAGGGTGGAGTCGCCGCGCAGGACGCAGCGCACGTCGGCACCCAGGAGGCGACCGGCCTCGCGGGCGGCGTCGCGGACCTCGGTGACGAGGGCGACGGCGGCCACCTCGTCGAGGGCGCGGGAGTTCGTCTGGACGTACACCCCGTCGGCGCCGGCCAGGGTCTCGTGCAGGAGCTGCGCCAGCGGCGGGTGCGGTGCCCCCCAGCGCAGCAGGACGCGGACCCCGGTCGCGGACTGCGTCCCGGTGGGGTCGTCGTCCAGGACGACGGTCTTGTGGTTCACCCTCCGCAGTAGACCAGACCCCCCGCGGCACCAGCACGTTCGCTCTCGTGCACCGGCACCGGGTGCGGCAGAGTGGGCCGCATGGACCTGCCGGTGAACCCGCCCGTCTCGCCGATGCTGGCCAAGGCGGCGACCGGAGTCCCCGCCCAGCCCGCGGACGGGCCGGCCTGGCTGTACGAGCCGAAGTGGGACGGGTTCCGCTGCATCGTGTTCCGCGACGGCGACGAGGTCGTCCTCGGTTCGCGCAACACCAAACCCCTCACCCGGTACTTCCCCGAGGTCGAGGCGGCGGTGCGGGCCGAGCTGCCGCAGCGGTGCGTCGTCGACGGGGAGTTGTTCGTCCCCCAGCCCGGCGGTGGCCGGCTCGCGTGGGAACTGTTGTCGCAGCGCATCCACCCCGCGGCGAGCCGCACCGCGAAGCTGGCGGTCGAGACGCCCGCGCAGTTCGTCGCGTTCGACCTGCTCGCCCTCGGCGACGAGGACCTGACGGGGCTCAGCACCGCCGACCGGCGGGCGCGGCTCGTCGAGGCGCTCGCGGGCTGCGGCCCGGTCACCCACGTCACGACGGCGACGCACGACGCGGACCTGGCCACGGAGTGGTTCACGACGTTCGAGGGCGCCGGGCTGGACGGCGTCGTCGCCAAACCCCTGGCCGCGACCTACGCGCAGGGGCAGCGCGTCATGACGAAGGTCAAGCACCGGCGCACCGCGGACTGCTTCGTCGTCGGGTACCGGCTGCACAAGAGTTCCCCGGGGATCGGGTCGATGCTGCTGGGACTGCACACGGACGACGGCGTCGCGTTCGTCGGCGGGGCCGCCGCGTTCACCGCCGCGCGCCGGGTGGAACTCCTCGAGCAGCTGTCGGAGCTGCGCACGGGGGACGAACCCGCGCAGGGGGAGAAGAACCGCTGGAACGCGCGCGTCGACAACTCCTGGATCCCCGTGCGGCAGGAACTCGTCTGCGAGGTCGAGTACGACCAGCTGGAGGGGTGGCGGTTCCGGCACAACCCGCGGTTCCTGCGCTGGCGGCCGGACAAGACGCCCGAGCAGTGCCGGCTGGACCAGCTCGACGTCCCGGCCGACTACGACCTCGCCGACGTGCTGTCGGGGGCGTCGCGGTGAGCCCCAAGGCGCCGGCCGAGGAACTCGACGTCGACGGCACCCCCGTGCGGCTCACCTCGCCGGACAAGCCGTACTACCCCGCACTGGGCGAGGCCGGCACGAAGCGGCACGTCGTGGAGTTCTACCGGCTCGTGGCACCGGCCCTGCTGACCGCCGTGCGGGACCGGCCGACGTACCTGCAGCGGTTCCCCGACGGGGTGGAGGGCGAGGAGGTCTACCAGAAGCGCGTCCCGAAGTCCGCCCCCGACCACGTCGAGACCGTCCACGTGACGTTCCCCTCCGGCCGGTCCGCGGACGCGATCCGGCCCACGAACGCCGCGACCCTCGTGTGGGCCGCCCAGCAGGCGACGATCACGTTCCACCCCTGGCACTGCACGGCGCCCGACGTCGACCACCCCGACGAACTGCGCATCGACCTCGACCCGCAGCCGGGCACGGGTTTCGCGCAGGCGCGGACCGTGGCGCGGGACGTGCTGCACCCGTTGCTCACCGAGCTGGGGTGCGAGGGGTTCGTCAAGACGTCCGGTGGCCGCGGTCTGCACGTGTTCGTGACGATCGAGCCGCGCTGGACCTTCACCGAGGTGCGCCGGGCGGCGATCGCGCTGGCCCGCGAGGTGGAGCGGCGGGCCGACGGCCTCGTCACCTCGGCCTGGTGGAAGGAGGAGCGCGGCGAGACCGTCTTCGTCGACTACAACCAGAACGCCCGCGACCGGACGATCGCGAGCGCCTACTCCCTGCGCCGCACCGCGCGGGCCACGGTGTCCGCTCCCCTGAGCTGGGAGGAGCTCACCGACGACCTCGACCCCGACGACTTCACGCTGACGACGTTCCCCGCCCGCTACGCCGAGGTCGGGGACCTGTGGGCCGCGCGGGGTGAGCGGGCGCACTCCCTGGAACCGCTGCTCGCCCTGGCCGACGCGGACGGCGACGCGGGCCTCGGAGACCTCCCGTACCCGCCGAACTACCCGAAGATGCCGGGGGAACCCCAGCGCGTGCAGCCCTCCCGGGCGCGGAACCCCTGAGGTCGGCGTTCAAGCGGAACCGGGTACCGGCCGACAGGGAAGGGTGAGACCGGTCACGCCACCGGTGAGAACCCCCGGGAGCCTTCGATGTCGAGCACCGCCGCCCGCTCCACCCGCCCCACCCGGTCCCTGCTGGCCGACCGCAGCGTCCGCACCAAGGTCCTCAGCGCGCTCGGCGCCCTGGGGCTCGTCACCGTCGCCGTGAGCGCCGGGTCGCTGACCGCGCTGCACGAGGGCACGACGCGCTCGGACACCCTCTACCAGGACAGCGTCGTGGGTCTGACCGCGCTCGGCCGGGTGCACCAGGAGGAGCTCAAGACGCGCATGCTCGTCGCGCAGCACGCGGCGACGCCGGACGCGGAGGGCAAGGCGAAGGTCGCGCAGAAGATCAAGGACAGCGACGCCGAGCTGGACACGTGGGCCGCGAAGTACTCCGCGACGCCCCTGGCGGACCCGGCGGACTGGAAGGTCTTCACCGACACGTGGGCGCAGTGGCGCCAGGCGCGTGACAGCCAGCTCATCCCCGCCTCCGACAAGGGTGACCTCGTCGCCTGGTCGGCGGCCAACTCCTCCGCCGCGCAGCCGCTGGTCAGCAAGGCCGCCGACGCCCTCGACGCCATCGAGGCCGCGGAGGACGGGGAGGCCAAGGCGAACGCGCAGGCCGCCGCCGCCGAGTCCACCCGCTCGCGCAACCTCGTCCTCGTCGGGCTCCTCGTCGGGCTCGGGGTGGCCACGGCCCTCGGGTTGGCCGTCGTGCGGTCCATCACCGGCCCGCTCCGCGAGGTGTCGCAGTCGCTGGAGGCCATGGCCGCCGGGGACCTCACCGTCCCCGCCCGCGTCCAGGGCCGCGACGAGGTCGGGCAGATGGCCGCCTCCCTCGAACGTGCCCGGGACAGCGTGCGCGGCACGGTGGCCGCGATCGCGTCGTCGTCGGCCTCGCTGGCCGCGGCCTCGACGCAGCTGGCCGCCGACAGCGAACGGATCGGCTCCACGGCCGGCCAGACGGCCGCCGTCGCCGCCGAGGCCGCCGAGACGGCGGCCACCGTGGCCGCCAGCGTCGCCACCGTCGCCATGGGCGCCGGGGAGATGCAGGCCGCCATCCGCGACATCGCCTCCGGCGCCTCGGAGGCCACCGCCGTCGCCTCCCGCGCCGACGACCTGGCCGGCCGCGCCGGCGAGACCGTCGCCCGCCTCGGCGTCAGCTCGACCCAGATCGGCGACGTGGTCAAGGCCATCACCGCCATCGCCGAGCAGACGAACCTGCTGGCGCTCAACGCCACCATCGAGGCCGCGCGCGCCGGGGAGGCCGGCAAGGGCTTCGCCGTCGTCGCCGGCGAGGTCAAGGAGCTGTCCGCCCAGACCGCCCGCGCCACCGAGGACATCGCCGCCCGCGTCGGGTCCATCCAGGCCGACACGGCCGAGGCCGTCCGCGCCATCGAGAGCATCGCCGAGGTCATCGGCGAGATCAGCAACCACCAGACGACCATCGCGTCGGCCGTCGAGGAGCAGTCCGCGACGACCGCGGAGATGAGCCGCAGCGTCGGCGAGGCGGCCGCGGGGTCGGAGTCGATCTCCGAGGGCATCCGCGGCATCACCGGCTCGGCGCGCACCACGGCCGAGGTCGTCACCGGGACGCGGGCCGCGACGGACGACTTGCACCGGATGGCGGGCGAGCTCAGCTCCCTCGTGGGCCGCTTCCGCGTCTGACGCGACCCAGCAGCAGGCCCGCGACGGCGAGCGCCAGCCCGACGGACGCCACGGCGACCGCGGGACCGCGGTGGCCCGTGAGGGTCAGGGCCACCGCGACGGCGCTCGCCAGCACGGCCCCGACCAGGGCCAGTGGACCGGCCGGCACGGTGGCGCGCCCGGGGCTGCGGTGCCGGGCGGCGGGGATCCGCGTCGCGGTCCGGGAGGAGGGCGTCACGAACGGCCATCCTGGTCGGCCCGGGCACGTCCGGAGCTGCCCCGCGACGTCCGTCACCGGATCGGCCGTCGCCGGGTGACGGTGGGTGCCGGGGGTTCACCGTCCGCGGCGGGGTGCATGCTCGGCGCATGAGCGAGTCGCAGACGTACGCCGGACGCACGGCCCTGGTGACCGGGGCCTCGTCCGGGATCGGCGCGGGGTTGGCCCGCGCGCTGGCCGCCCGCGGGGCCGACCTCGTCCTCGTCGCGCGGCGCGCCGCGGCCCTGGAGGACCTCGCCGCGCAGGTGCGCGCGGAGCACGGCCGCCGCGTCGACGTGGTCCCCGCCGACCTCGCCGTCCCCGGTGCGGGCCGCGACCTGCACACGCGGGTCCTCGAGCTCGGGCTCCACGTCGACCTGCTCGTCAACAACGCCGGCTTCGGCGTCTCCGGGCCCGTGGCCGGCGCGGACGCCGACGCGCTCGTCGCCCAGGTCCCGTTGAACTGCTCCGCCGTCGTCGACCTGACGACCCGGTTCCTGCCCGCGATGGTCGCGCGGCGGTCCGGGGCCGTCGTCAACGTCGCGAGCGTCGCCGCGCTGCAACCCGTTCCCGGGATGGCGGTCTACGCCGCGACGAAGGCGTTCGTGCTGTCGTTCACCGAGGCGCTGTGGGCCGAGCAGCGCGGCAGCGGGGTGCGGATCCTGGCCGTCTGCCCCGGACCCACCGACACCCCGTTCTTCGAGGTCGCCGGCGAGGACGCGCTCGGGGGCCTGCCCCGCCGCACCGTCGACGACGTCGTCGCGACGACGCTGCGCGCGCTGGCGTCGGGGGGACCCAGCGTCGTCGACGGACCGCTGTTCACGGCGCTGGGGGTCGTGGCGAAGGTGCTGCCGCGACGGGTCGTCGCGCAGGTGTCCGGGATCGTCGCGCGGCCGAAGAGGTAGTCGTTCCGGAGCCGGTCCACCGGCGGCGGCCGCGTGGGGCCGGGTGTGGGACCGGGGGCCGCGTCGTCCCCGCGACCGGCGAGCCGGTCCCACGGCCGCACCCACGCCTGCACCCACGCCTGTACCCACGTGGGACCGGGCGTGGGGCCGGGAGTGGGGTGCACCCGTGGGTGTCCGTCGGCGCCGTCAGGACGACGCGACGGGGACACCCACGACTCGCTCCACGTGGTGACACCGGTGGGTGTCCCCGTCGGTGCGCGGCTCAGGCCACCCGGTCGGCGACGGTGGCGGCGTACGCCTCGAGCGCTTCCCGCGCGGGCGAGGCGGGCAGGGCCGCGAGGTGCGTGGCCGCGCGGTGGGCCCACTCGCGGGCGGTGGCGCGGGCGGCCTCGGTGGCGGGGTGGCGGCGCAGGGCCGCGACGGCGTCGGCGAGGACGTCGTCGTCGGCGAGGCGGCCGGAGTCGAGCAGGTCCACGACGGCGCGGGCGTCGGCGTCCCCCTCGGTGGCCGCGCGGCGGGCCAGCAGCACGGGCAGCGTCGGCACACCCTCGCGCAGGTCGGTGCCGGGGCGCTTGCCGGACTCGCCGGCGTCGCTGGCGAGGTCGAGGACGTCGTCGGCGAGCTGGAACGCGACGCCGACGTCCTCGCCGTAGCGGACCATCGCCTGCACGACGTCCTCGGAGCCGCCGGCGAAGAGGGCGCCGAAGCGCCCGGCCGTCGCGATGAGCGAGGCGGTCTTGTCGCTGAGCACGGCGAGGTAGTGCCGGACCGGGTCCTCGTCGGGCCGCGGGCCGACGGTCTCGTGCAGCTGCCCGAGGCACAGCCGCTCGAACGTCGCGGCCTGCAGCAGCACGGCCTCCGGGCCGAGTGCGGCGACGACGTTGGACGCGCGCGCGAAGAGCAGGTCACCGATGAGGATGGCCGTGTTGTTGCCGTAGAGCTGTTGCGCCGCAGGGGCTCCACGCCGCGTGGGCGCGGAGTCCATGACGTCGTCGTGGTAGAGCGAGGCCAGGTGCGTCAGCTCGCAGACGACGGCCGCTTCGAGCACCTCGTCGGGTACCGCCACGCCGGGTGCGGCGAGGTGGGCGCCGAGCAGGGTCAGCATGGGCCGCACGCGCTTGCCGCCGGCCTCGACGAGGTGGCGCGAGGGCGCGTCGGCGACGGGATCGGTGGTGCTGACGGCGTGCCGCAGGCGGACCTCGACCGCGTCGAGCGCCTCGCGCAGGGCGTCCTCGAGGGCGGGGTCGGTGGTCGGCAGGGCACCTGGCGCCGCGGCGGTGGTGTCCCGGGCCGGGTTCACGGTCGTTTTCACGAGGCAGGGGCCAATCGCTTCAGCGCCACGACCACGCGGTCGGTGGCGTCCTTCGACGTCGGGTCGGCCAGGTTGGCCAGGAGCTTGACCACGAGCTTCATCAGGCCGGGGCGCGGCAGCCCGAACCGGGTCGCGATGCGCATGACCTCGGGGTGGCCGATGAGGGAGACGAACACACGACCCAGCGTGTAGTAACCCCCCAGGTCCGCGCGAACCGCAGCGGGGTAGGACTGCAGCGCGCGCTCGCGGGCGCGCTCGTCGACGGCGTCCAGCGCGTCGTCGACGGCCCGGGCCGCCAGCCGCCCGGACTGCATGGCGTAGGCGATGCCCTCGCCGTTGAACGGGTTGACCATGCCGCCGCAGTCGCCGACGAGGACGAGCCCGCGCGTGTAGTGCGGCGTGCGGTTGAACGCCATCGGCAGGGCGGCGCCGCGGATGGGGCCGACCTGGTCCTCCTCGCTGAACCGCCACTCGGCGGGCAGGCTCGACATCCAGCGCCGCAACAGGTCGCGGTAGTCGATGTCCCCGGACCCGGGGTCGAGCACCCCGAGGCCGACGTTGGACGTCCCGTCGCCCACGCCGAAGACCCAGCCGTAGCCGGGCAGCAGCGGGCCGGTGGAGCTGTCGCCCTCGCGCAGCTCCATCCACGCCTCCATCCAGTCGTCGTCGTGACGGGGACTGGTGAAGTACGTGCGGACGGCGATGCCGAGCGGGCGGTCGTCCCGCTTGGCCAGCCCCATCGACAGGGCGAGGCGACCCCCGACCCCGTCGGCGGCGACGACGACGGGGGCGCGGTAGACGCGCTCGTCCCCGGCCTTGCGGCCCTTCTCGTCGACCGGACGGGCGGTGACGCCGACGACGTGCCCGGTGCGCTCGTCGAGGACGGGGCCGGTGACGCTCGTCCGCTCGGCCACGGTCGCGCCGCCGGCGCGGGCGTGCTGCACGAGGGTCTGGTCGAAGGAGGACCGCGTGGCGACCAGCCCGTAGGAGGGGAAGTCGGTGATCTCCGGCCACGGGACCTGCATCCGGACGCCGCCGCCGAGCAGGCGCAGCCCCTTGTTGCGGATCCAGCCGTCGCTCTCGTCGGTGCGCAGGCCGAGCTGGTCGAGCTCGTGGACGGCGCGCGGGGTCAGCCCGTCACCGCAGACCTTCTCGCGTGGGAACGACGACTTCTCCAGGACGAGCACGTTGCGGCCCGCGTCCGCGAGGTGGCGCGCCAGCGTCGAGCCGGCCGGCCCCGCTCCGACGACGAGCACGTCCGCGTCCTGCGTCACCATGGTCCCTCCGCTCGTGAAAACTTTCACGAAGTCTAGTCGTCAGCCGGCCGAGCGCACGGCGCGGTGCATCGCCACGACGCCGAACGAGAGGTTGCGCCACGCGACCCGCTCCCAGCCCGCCGCACCGATGCGCAGGGCCAGCTCGGCCTGGTCCGGCCAGGCGTCGATCGAGTCGACGAGGTAGCTGTAGGCCTCCCCGTGCGAGCTGACCAGGCGCGCCACCCGCGGCAACCCGTGGTGCAGGTACGTCGTGTAGGCCTTGCGCAGCAACGGGTTCGGGATGGTCGAGAACTCGCACACCACGAGCCGGCCGCCCGGCCGCACGACGCGGGCCATCTCACGCAGCCCCGCGTCGGGGTCGACGACGTTGCGCAGGCCGAAGGAGATCGTCGCCGCGTCGAAGACGCCGTCGGCGAAGGGCAGCCGGGTCGCGTCGCCCACCACGAAACCGAGGTCGGGGCGGCGGTGCTTGCCCGCGTGGACCATGCCGGCGGAGAAGTCGCACGGCACGACGCGGACACCGCGGTCGGCGAACGGCTCGCTGGAGCGACCCGTCCCCGCGGCGAGGTCGAGCACGGTCTCCCCCGGGCGCGCGTCGACGGCCCGCAGGACGGCCCGTCGCCACAGCCGGTCCTGGCCCACGGACAGGACGTCGTTGGTGCGGTCGTACTTCTGCGCGACGTCGTCGAACATGCCCGCGACCTGCGCCGGTCGCTTGCTGAGGTCGGCCAGTTCGCGCTGGGTCGTCACGTCGGGGGTACCCACCCCTCCAGTCTCGCAGCCGTGCGCGATCCCGCCGTCCAGGTCGCCCGCCGCGGACGGTGATCCCGGACACCCCCCGACCCTCGGCCCGGACCCCGCGCGGAAAACACTCCTTCCGCCCCTCGAAGGGGCGTCGAAGGGCGGAAGGAGTGTTTTCCGCCGGGGAGGTCAGGCGTCGAGGACGGCGGCGCGGACGGCGGCGGTGATGCGCTCCAGGCGCGGCCGGACGGCGGCGCGGTCGGTGAGCAGCTCCACGACGCGCAGGCCCGCCGGCGGGGTCGCGAGGACGGCGGCCGCCTCGGCGCGGGTCCGCGGGCGGACGTGCGGGACGCCGAAGGCCGCGCACAGGGCGGCGACGTCGACGCCGTGGGGCGTGGCGACGACCCGTTCGAACGTCGGCCGCGGCACGACGGCGGCGTGCTCGAGCGTCTCGAAGATCCCACCGCCGTCGTCGTTGACGAGGACGACGGTGAGGTCGGGACGGCTCTCCCCCGGCACCGGCAGCAGCGCGTTGGCGTCGTGCAGGAACGCGAGGTCGCCGACGAGCAGGCGGGTCGGGCCGAGGACGGTCGCGAGGCCCTCGGCCGTGGCCAGGGTGCCGTCGATCCCCGCCAGGCCGCGGTTCGACACCGTCCGCACCCCGCGCGGGTGCCCGGCCAGGTCGACGTCGCGCACGGCGTTGCTGGCCGCCACGACGAGGACGGACCCGTCGGCGGCGCAGGCGCGGACGACCTCGCGCGCGGCCCACGGTCCGGCGAGCGCGGTCTCGGCGTCCACGACGGCGTCGACGGCGTCGGCCGCGAGCTTGGCGGCGCGGTCCCAGCGGGCGGCGAAGTCCTGCTCACCGGCCTGCGGGTGACCCGTCACCGTGGCGGCCGGCAGCACGCGCGCGGCGCGGAACCCGGCGTCGGGCCAGGTCCCGTCGGGGCTGACGACGACGAGCTCGACGTCGTCGCGGGCCAGCAGCCGCGTCACGGGACGCGAGAGCGTGGGGTGACCGAAGAGGACGACGCGGTCGACGTCGCCCAGCCGCCCCTGGGAGTCCTCGGCGTCCAGCAGCAGGCGGTAGGGCCCGACGGCGCGTTCGCCGCCGCGGGCCCCCGAGCTGGGTTCGGCCAGCAGCGGCCAACCGGCGTGCTCGGCCAGCTCCCGTGCGGCCCGGCCGGTCGCGGGGTCGGGGGCGTCGCCCGCGAGCACCAGCGTGCGCGGGCCGCGGTCCAGCACGACCGGTTGCGGCGCAACGGTCTCCGCGACGACCGTCAGGCCCGTCGTCGAGGGCGGCAGGACGTCCGGGGAGGGCGTGAGCGGGTCGGCGAAGCCGACGTCGAGGTGCACGGGGCCAGGGCCGTCACCGCGCAGACCGCGCGCGGCGGCCACGGCACGGGAGACGACCGAACGCCACGCCGGGGCCTGGGCCACCGGGTCGACGGGGGCCGGCAGGTCGGCGCTGTAGCGCACCGACGGCAGGAACATCCGCGCCTGGGCGTCGGCGGTCTGGCTGGCCCCGGAGCCGCGCAGCTCGTGCGGGCGGTCGGCCGACAGCACCACGAGCGGCACCCCGGCGTGGTGCGCCTCCAGGACGGCGGGGTGCAGGTTGGCGACGGCGGTCCCGCTCGTCGTCACGACGGCCACGAGCTCCCCCGCCCGGGCCAGGCCCAGGGCGAGGAACCCGGCGCTGCGCTCGTCGATGCGCACGTGCAGCCGCAACCGGCCCTCGTCGGCCGCGCGGGCGGCCGCGTAGGCCAGGGGCGCGCTGCGCGACCCGGGGCTCAGGACGAGGTGTCGCAGGCCGAGCCGGACCAGGGCGTCGACGAGGACCGTCGCGAAGGCGGTCGAGGGGTTCACCCCTCCATGGTGCGCCCGCAGGCGTGTGGCAGCCTGCCGCGGTGACCGGAACAGCGCCGTCCATCGACGAGATCCTCGCCACCTTCGCCACGGACACGCTCGTGGACCGCCTCGGCATCCGCTTCCTGGAGATGAGCCCGGAACGTCTCGTCGCGACCATGCCCGTCGAGGGCAACACGCAGGTCGCGGGGTTCCTGCACGGCGGTGCGAGCTGCGCCCTGGCCGAGACGCTGGGCTCCGTCGGCGCCTTCCTGCACGTCTGGCCCGGCGGGCTCGCGCTCGGCACGGACATCAACGCCACCCACCACCGCTCGGTGCGCTCCGGGCTGGTGACGGGGGTCGCGACGGCGATCTCGTTGGGCCGCACGCTGTGCAGCCACGAGGTCGTCATCTCCGACGAGGAGGGCCGCCGGTTGTGCACGGCCCGCATCACCAACTACGTGCGGGCCGCGCAGCCGTCCTGACGGTTCAGGAGCCGAGCGTCGGCCCCACGACGGCCAGCGCGAGACCGGCCACGACGAGCACGAGCAGCCCGATCGCCAGGGCCCGCCCGACCGGGTGACCGACGTTGATCGTCCAGCCCACCCCGACGCGCTTGGGGACGAGCAGGGCCGGGTCCTCGCGGTTGACGTAGAGCAGGCCGCCGCGCCAGAGGCGGTCGTCGTCGGGGGCCTGGGGCGCACCCTCGGCGGGCGCGGGGGCCTCGGTGCGGCTGCGCACGACGGTGGCGAGCACGGCCGCGACGAGGACGAGGCCGAAGACCGCCAGCGCGGCGTCCGTCCAGCGCAACCGCTGCGGGTGCAGCCACCCGTCGAGGACGATCGCGCTGACCAGCCCGGCGCTCAGCAGCGAGCACACACCCAGCAGCGACTGCGCGGCGCGTTCGGTCGCGAGCGGCCGGGCGAGGGGGTCGGGGTCCCCCGCGCGCGGCCGCAGCGGCGCGGCCCGCACGACGCGGGCCAGGACGAGCAGGAACACCGTGAGCCCGACCGCGACGAGCAGCGGGCCGAACGCGCTCCAGAACGACCGGGCGGCGAAGGCGTCGGGCCGGCCGGAGGTGCCCCAGTGCGTCGGGAACGGATCGGGCAGGGTGTCGTAGCGGCTCCACCCGACGGCCGCGGTCGCCAGCACGAGCGCGACGGACAGCAGGTACCAGTGGACGGCCACGGGGGGCCGGGGCACCTCGCCCAGCGGGGCGGTGAGCCGCACGGGGACGTCGCGGAACCAGCCCTCGGAGGTCTTGGCAGCGCGGATCGGCCTGCGGCACAGCACGAAGGCGCCCAGCCCCAGGACCACCAGCCCGTAGGTGGCGGGCAGCAGACCCGCCGGTGAGGGCACCAGCGCGGCCACCAGGACACCGACGAGGGTGAGCGCGGCGACGACCCCGCGGTAGGTGCGGACGGCGTGCCGCACGACGGGGGCACCGGCGCGTTCGTGCGGGACGGCGACGCCGAGCGGCAGGGTGCGAGCCGACAGCGACGGGACGAGCAGCAGCGTGAGCCCGACGAGCAGGCAGGCGCCGACGCCGATGGCAGCGGTGGTGGTGTGGTTCACGACGTCTCCTCGCGGGGGGTGGGTGCGAGGTCGGCCACGACCTCGCGGCAGACGGCGACGACGTCGGGGACGCCGTGGGCGTGGCCCTCGGCGAGCAGGGTGAGCACCCGGGCGCGCCAGTCGCCGAGCACGTGCGGCGGGGAGGGCGGGTCCCCGGGACCGCGGGCGACGACGGAGCCGGACTTGTTCGTCGTCCGCAGGAAGCCCTCGCCGCGCAGGCGGTCGTACGCCTTGGCGACGGTGGCGGTGTTGATGCCGAAGCCGGCGGCCAGGGCGCGCACCGAGGGCAGCGACGACCCGACCGGCAGGGACCCGGCGGCGATGGCCTCGACCACGCGGTCGCGGATCTGCTGGTAGATGGGGACCTCGGACGTGGGGTCGAGCTCGAGCAACGGTGTCGACACCGGACCACCTCCCATCTGTCCCACCAACAGTAGGACAGATGGGACAGATGCACCAGACCTCACGCACCGGGCGTCAGCGGTCCCGCGTGCGCGCCCCCACGAGCAGCAGCGCGACGACGAAGGCCCCGTCGGCCGCCACGACGACGACCGAGGGCCCCCACGACCCCGCCACCCCGACCGCGGCGACCACCAGCGCCGCGAGCAGCCCGGCGAGGACCGCGAGGACCCGCCCCCGACGGGCGCTCACCGCGGTCACGACCGGGGCCCGGGCAGGAACTGCTCGACCCGCGCGACCGCCAGTCCGATCCGCGGCAGGTCGGCCGTGCGCTCGAAGCACACGAACCGCGGGACCCAGCGCGGCTGGTACTTGGCGTTGCTGCGGTAGAGCTGCTCGAGCTGCCAGGCGCGGGAGAACGCGACGAGCACCCGGTACCAGAGTCGCAGCACCGGCCCCGCCCCCAACCGCGACCCGCGGTCGAAGACCGAGCGGAACACCGCGAAGTTCAGCGAGATGCGTGCGAGGGCGTTCTCCCGGGCGAAGGCCACGACGTCGGTCACGACCAGCTCGACCGTGCCGTTGGGCGCCTCGGGGTGGCGTCGCATGAGGTCCAGCGACACCCCGTGCCCGCCCCACGGGACGAACGTGAGCACCGCGAGCAGCTCCCCTCCGGCCGCCCGCGCCGTCGCCACCAGCAGGTCCGGGTCCGCCTCGTCGCCCAGGCGCCCCAAGGCCATCGAGAAACCGCGCTCGCGGCCCTCGCGCCAGACCGCCGCGGACCCCGCGATCTCCTCCAGCTCGGTCTCCGGGACGTCCCGCTGGCGGCGGATCGTCACCTGCGTGCCCGAACGCCGGGCGCGGTTCACCGCCTGCCGCAGCGAGCGGACCGCCCGCCCCTCCAGGCTGAACGTCGACACGTCGAGCACCGCCTCGTCGCCCACCTCCAGGACCTGCAGCCCCGCGCGGTGGTAGACCGCGGCACCCGCCTCGGACGTGCCGACGACGGCCGGCACCCAGGCGTGGGCGGCGAGCTGGCGGCGCCACTCCTCCACCGCCGCAGGCCAGGACGTCTCGTTGCCGACCGGGTCGCCGCTCGCGACGCTCACCCCGCCGACGACGCGGTGCACGACCGCGGCCCGCCCGTTGGGGGCGAAGACGGCCGTCTTGTCGCGGCGCAGGTTGAAGTAGCCGAGCGCGTCCCCGTCACCCTCCGTCGCCAACAGGTGCCGCAGGCGCTCCTCGTCGGCGCCCAGCGCCGCCGGGTCGGCCGCGGGCTGGAACAGGAACCAGGTGGTGAGCAGGACCAGGACGGTCCCCGCCGCGTTCAGCGCGACGTCGACCCACCCCGGGACGAGCACCCCGTCGGGGAAGATCACGAAGCTGTCGACGGACACGAGCGTCCCGGCCGCGGCGTACCAGACGCGGTCGACGACGGCGCCCGCGCTCTCCTGCGTCGCCACGACGAGCGCCGTGCCCACGACCAGCCACGCGGCGAACGCCCCGCCCCCGATGCGCAGGGCCTGACGCACCCCCAGCCGCGAGGGCAGCACCGCGAACCGCGGCCGCGCCAGGGCCAGCAGCCCCAGCACGACGAGCTGCACCGACAGCAGCCCCAGCGGCAGCGTCACCTGCTCCAGCGCCCCCCAGAGGACGTTGAACAGGGCGTTGAGCGTCGTCACGACCACGGCCGTCCACCACGCGGCCCGCTTGCGCTGGTGCAGGGAGCGGGCCAGGAGCAGCAGGACCGTCCCGTAGCCCAGGCTGGGCCAGCTCGTCGCGAAGACCAGGTCGACGACGAACGGGACGCTCTGCGCCCGGTCCGACAGCGGCGCGTGCACGGCCATCGCCAGCGACAGCAGTCCCGAGAGGAGGAACACCCACGTCGTGGCCCGGGCCGCGACCCCCCGCGCCGTCCGCAGCACCCGACCCCCCGGGTCCCGCTGCGTCTCCCCCCGTCCCGCCGGCGCGACCTGCACCTCGCTGCGCACGTCCGTGCTCACGGTTCCGCCTTCCCCCACGTCGATCCCCCGCCGACCGGGAGGACGTCCCGGCCGGTCCCTGTGAGCTTGCCCGGCAGTCGAGGGGCGCCGCGTCAGCCTGGGGAAGGGATCGCGGGGGCGCGACCCCCCTCCGACGGCGGGGGTCCCTCCACCCGGGGTACGACGCCGGTGGCCCACCGCGGTCCGGGGGCAGGGCTCCGGGTCTCGGGGGTCCGATCAGCCGGCGGGCGGGGCCTGCCGCGCGACGAGGGCCGCCTGCATCCGGCTGCGGACGCCGAGCTTGCCGAGGATCGAGCTGACGTGGTCCTTCACGGTGCCGACGCCGAGGTCGAGCTCGGCACCCACCTCGGCGTTGGACAGGCCGCGGGCCAGCAGGCCGAGGACGTCGCGTTCGCGGGCGGTCAACGTGGCGAGCCGGCGCAGGGTCTCGGGGGTGACGCCGGTGACCTCGGCGTGCTCGGTGAGCAGGGTGCGGGCCGCCCGGGGCGACAGCACGACCCCGCCCGAGGCCAGGGTCCGGACGGCCTGCAGCAGGCCGAGCGGGTCGGTGTCCTTGAGCAGGAAGCCCGCGGCGCCCGCGCGCATCGCCCGCGCGACCTGCTGGTCGCCGTCGAACGTCGTCAGCATCGCGACGACCGGCGGGGACGGCGCCCGCAGGACCTCCTCGAGCACCGTCAACCCGTCCACGACCGGCATCCGCAGGTCAAGGAGCACGACGTCGGGGCGCTCGCGGGCGACGAGCGCGACGGCGTCCTCGCCCGAGCACGCGCCGACGACACGGACGTCGCCCTCGGCCTGCAGGATCATCGTCAGCCCGGACCGGACGAGCGCCTCGTCGTCGACGACGACCACCCGGACCACCGCCTGCACCTGCGCCGGGGGCCCCCCGTCAGTCACGCGCAGCCGGCGGGAGCGTGGCGTACGCGGCGCGGAGCCGGTCGTGCCAGTGCCGCACGCGGTCCGGTGGCGCGGCGAAGCGTTGCAGGAGCCCGGGATCGGCCGCGACCGCCCCGACGGGCAGGCTCCCGTCGACGGGCAGCAGCGGGGCGTGGGTGACGTCGGCCGCGAGCAGCGCCGCCGTCCCCAGCCCGCACGCGTACGGCAGGTCCGGCAGGGCCGCGGCGAGCGCCGTCCCCGCGGCGATGCCGACGCTCGTGTCGAGCGCGGAGGACACGACGACGGGCAGCCCGCACGCCTGCGCGACCGCGAGCGCCCGCCGCACCCCGCGCAGCGGCGCCACCTTCACCACGACGACGTCGGCGGCCTCCAGCCCGGCGACGCGCAGCGGGTCCTCGGCCTTGCGGACGCTCTCGTCGGCCGCGAGAGGGACGACCGTGCCGGCGGCGGCGAGGCGGCGGCGCAGCAGCGCCATCTCCTCCAGCGTCGCGCAGGGCTGCTCGGCGTACTCCAGGCCGACGGGGGCCAGCTCGCCGAGGACGCGTTCGGCCTCCTCCAGGCTCCAGCCCGCGTTGGCGTCGACGCGGATCCGGCCCGTGGGGCCGAGGACGTCGCGGACGGCGGCGACGCGGGCGACGTCCTCGCGCCGCCGCACCGCGGGGTCCGCGCCCGCCTCGGCGACCTTGACCTTGGCCGTCCGGCAGCCGGGGAAGCGCGCCAGGACCGCGGGGACGTCGTCGGCCGGGACGGCGGGGACGGTGGCGTTGACCTCCACGCGGTCGCGGTGCGCGGCGGGCCAGCCGTGCCAGGCCGCCTCGACCCCGGCCTCCAGCCAGCGGCCGGCCTCGGCGGGTCCGTACTCCAGGAAGGGGCTGAACTCACCCCAGCCGGCCGGGCCCTCCAGCAGCAGCGCCTCGCGTTCGAGCAGCCCGCGGAAGCGGCGGTTCAGGGGCAGGCGGACGACGTGGGCGCGGGCGAGCAGCTCCTCGACGGGCGGGAGCTGGGGGGCCGGAACCTCCGGCTGCACGGCGGGCACGGGCCCAGCATGGCGCGCGGACCCGGCGAGGACCGCGCAGGGGCCCGCCGGGGTCGGGCCCTAGGCTCGGGGCGTGTCGGCCCTTCCCGGTGTGAGCGAGACCTTCGACCCGACGGCGTGGGCGGAGGTGCCCGGGTTCGAGGACCTGCAGGACATCACCTACCACCGCAGCGTGGTCGACGGTCCAGGGCGGGGCACGGTGCGCATCGCGTTCGACCGCCCGGAGGTCCGCAACGCGTTCCGGCCCGGCACGGTCGACGAGCTGGCCCGGACCCTGGACCACGCCCGCCGCACCCCCGACGTCGGGTGCGTGCTGCTGACCGGGAACGGTCCGAGCCCGAAGGACGGCGGCTGGGCGTTCTGCTCCGGCGGGGACCAGCGCATCCGCGGCCGCTCGGGCTACCAGTACGCGCAGGGCGAGACGTCGGACACCGTCGACGCGGTGCGGACGAAGGCCGAGGGCGGCCGGTTGCACATCTTGGAGGTGCAGCGCCTCATCCGGTTCATGCCGAAGGTCGTCATCGCGGTCGTCCCGGGGTGGGCCGCCGGGGGCGGGCACAGCCTGCACGTCGTGGCCGACCTGACGCTGGCCAGCGCCGAGCACGCCCGGTTCAAGCAGACCGACGCCGACGTCGGCTCGTTCGACGCCGGGTACGGGTCGGCGTACCTGGCCCGGCAGGTGGGGCAGAAGTTCGCCCGCGAGATCTTCTTCCTGGGCCGTCCCTACACGGCGCAGCAGGCGCACGAGATGGGGATGGTCAACGAGGTCGTCCCGCACGCCGAGCTCGAGGCGACGGCGCTGCAGTGGGCGGCGGAGGTCAACGGGAAGTCCCCCACCGCGCAGCGGATGCTGAAGTTCGCGTTCAACGCCGTGGACGACGGGATGGTCGGGCAGCAGGTGTTCGCCGGGGAGGCGACGCGGCTCGCGTACATGACGGACGAGGCCGTCGAGGGCCGGGACGCGTTCCTGGGCAAGCGGGAACCCGACTGGTCGCCGTTCCCCTGGTACTTCTGAGGGACGGACCCGGGCGGTCGGTCAGGCGGTGAGCTTCGGCGCCAGCGGCGCCGACAGCACCTCGGCGATGTCCTCGACGGACAGCGGCCGGCAGTACAGGTGCCCCTGGGCCAGGTGGCAGCCCATCTCGCGCAGGATCTCGGCCTGCTCGACGTGCTCGACGCCCTCGGCGACGATCGTCAGCCCGAGGGCCTGTCCCATCTTCACCATGCCCTCGACGAGGGCGCGGGCCGTGGGTTCGGTCGCGATGTCGCGCACGAAGCTGCGGTCGATCTTGAACGACGAGAACGGCCGGTGGCGCAGGTACCCGAGGGAGGAGAACCCCGTCCCGAAGTCGTCGATCGTCAGCTGCGCCCCCGTCTCGGCGAGGTCGCGCAACCGGTCGACGGTGTCGTCGTCGATCATGACCGACTCGGTCATCTCCAGGTGCAGGCGGCACCCGCTGGCGGCGGTCAGGCGCACGGCGGACGCGACGCGTTCGGTGAAGTCGGGGTGGCGCAGCTGCACCGGCGAGACGTTGACCATGAGGTCGAGGCGGCGGCCCGCGTGCCGCTGGATCTGCGGGGCGTCGCGCGCGACCTGGCGCAGCACGGAGTCCCCGATGCCGACGACCGTGCCGGACCGTTCGGCGAGCCCGATGAACTCGTCCGGTCCGACGAGCGGTTCGACGGCGCCGCCGCGGTCGCGGCGCCAGCGGACGAGCGCCTCGAGACCGACGACGGGGGCCCCGACGGCCCCGGAACCGGTGTGCTGCAGGTCCACGATCGGCTGGTAGTGCACGACGAACGCCTCGGCGGGGGCCTGCTGCAGGTCCTCGATCACCTGCAGGCGGGCGATCTCCTCCTCGAGGAGTTCGGGGCGGAACTCCACCCAGCGGTTCTTGCCCGTGGCCTTGGCCCGGTACATGGCGGTGTCGGCGTTGCGCAGCAGCGTCCCGACGTCGTCGCCGGGGCGGGCGCGGGACAACCCGATGGACCCCTGGACGCGCAGGACGTGACCGCGCATCCGGACCTCGACGCGCAACGCGACGAGCACGCGCCGGCACAGGCCCTCGACGTCGAGGCAGTCCGGCAGCAGGACGGCGAACTCGTCCCCACCCAGGCGCGCCACGGTGCTGCCGCCGCGCAGGGTGTCGCGCAGCCGGGCCCCGACGAGTCGCAGGAGTTCGTCCCCGGCCTCGTGGCCGAACCGGTCGTTGACGCCCTTGAACCCGTCGAGGTCGAGGTAGAGGACGACGAGGCGGTCGAGGCGCTGGCCGTCGCGGGCCCGCTCGAGCTCGGTGGCGAGGTGCTCGGCGAACTGCAGGCGGTTGGGCAGTCCGGTGACGACGTCCCGTCGGGCCAGGCCGTGCATCTCCTCGCTGGCGCTGACGCGGAAGAACGCGGCCTCCCCGACGGAGGCGAGGGCCTCCAGCGCCTTCTCGTCCGAGGCCCGCTGGTTGGGGTCCCGGCGCCGGGGCGCGGTGATGTAGAGGACGACCCCGTCGCCGGCGACGACGGGGACGCCGATCTCGTCCTCGCCGGGACCGACCGAGCGCACCATCGCCGCGGGGGTGCCGGCGACCATGCGCGCGTGCTTCTGCAGGGCGCGGGCGAGGTCGGCGCGGCGGCCCTGGGTGTGCAGGGCGGTGGCGGCCTCGAAGAGCGCCTCGCTGCGACGGGCGACGTCGCGCGTCTGCCGCATGGCCCGGGTCGCGACCATCGTGACGACCATGGGGATGACGAGGAGCAGGGCGACCCAGCTCTCGAGCCGGTAGTAGACGAGCCCGCCCAGGTACCCCAGCCCGCCGACGGCGACGCTGGTGCCGCCCGCGAGCCAGGTGCCGGCGTGCAGCAGTTCGCGCCGCAGGCTGGTGTGCTCCTGGATGGCGACGGACACGGCGGACACGAGGACGTCGAGGACGAACACCGCGAGGACGGCCGCGAAGACGGCGACGACCTCGTCCGGCGCCGCCCGCAGCGCGACCGCCAGGTACGGGCCGTCGTCCGGCCCTGGCACGTCGACGCGGCCGGCGACGCCGAACGCGTCCAGCACGACGAGCGCGATCGGCAGGAAGAGCACGCCGATGCCGGCGTTGAACGTCCGGCTGACCCAGCTCCTGCGCTGCAGCAGGTTGGTCGGCACCACGCACAGGCACCAGGCGAGCGCGGCGCTCGTGGGCGGCATGAAGCAGAGCAGGAAGGCGAGGACACCGACGTCGAACTGGACCTCGACACCCGCGTGCTTGGTGTTGATCGCGAACGGGAACCGCGTCAGCAGCTGCATGAGCGGGAAACCGACGACGAGGCAGAAGACGAGTTCGCCCCAGGCGGGCCCGCCGTCGGCCCGCAGGAAGAAGACGACCGCTGTGACCACGGTCGCGAGGGCGGCGAGGGTGACGGCGCCGTCGAAGAGGACGCTGGCCACCCGACGGCGCTCCCGCACGCCTGCGCTCATCAACACCTCCCCTGCCGTGCCCGGACGCGGCTCATCCTGACACTCCGGCACCGTGCGGTCACGCTCGATCAAGGTCCAGCGACCTGCTTGCACTCGTTCGGAGCAACTCGGTACCGCCCTGACCTGCAACGTCTCACGCAGTGCTCGGCACCGCGCACGGAAAGTGGTCACGTGACCGGTGTGCCCCGGACGTAGCCTTCGCCCGTGCGCCCCCTGCTCCCCCTGCCCGTCCCGGCGGGCGAGGCCGTCCTGGACCTGCTGCCGGCCCTCGCGCGCGCCCTGGCCGGGGAGCTCGGGCACGCCCTGCTCCCCCACGCCGCGGACTCGGCCCCCGACCCCGGGCTGCGTCCCGGCCAGGACCTGGGGGAAGGGGAGGACGACCCGGACGACCCGACGGCGGTCGTCGTCTCGACCTCCGGGTCCACCGGGGCACCGAAGGGCGCCCTGCTGCCCGCCGGCGCCCTGCGTGCGTCCGCCGCGGCGACGGCGGACCGGCTCTCCCCCGGTCCGGGGACCCAGCAGTGGGTGCTCGCCCTGCCGGCCCACCACGTCGCCGGGCTGCAGGTGCTGCTGCGCTCCGTGCGCGCCGGCACCGAGCCGGTGGTCCTGCCCGTCGGCCCCTTCACCCCGGCCGCCTTCGTCGCGGCCACGGCGGCCGCCGCGGGCGACCAGCTCCTGACCTCCCTCGTCCCGACCCAGCTCGTGCGGCTGCTCGACGCCTCACCCGACCCGGACGCCGAGCCGGTCGCGGCGCTGCGCCGGTACGCCGCCGTCCTCGTCGGTTCGGCCGCGACACCGGCACCGCTGCTGGACCGCGCCCGGTCCGCCGGGGTCCGCGTCGTCACCACCTACGGCTCGAGCGAGACGTGCGGGGGCTGCGTCTACGACGGCGTGCCGCTGTCCGGCGTCACGGCGGACGTCGAGGACGGCCGGCTCGTCCTGTCCGGACCCGTCGTCGCGCGCGGCTACCGGGACCGGCCCGGACACCCGGCGTTCCCGTCCGGCCCCGGCCCCCGCCGGTTCCGGACCGACGACACCGCGCAGGTCGACGGGGGCCGCGTGCGCGTCCTGGGCCGCGTCGACGACCTCATCACCACCGGGGGCCTCAAGCTCGCCCCGGGCCTCGTGGAGGAGGCGCTGACGGGGACCCCCGGCGTCGCGGAGGTCGTCGTCGTCGGCGTGCCCGACCCGGAGTGGGGTCAGCGCGTCGTCGCGTGCGTCGTCCCGGCCGGGACCGCCCCCACGCTGGCGGAGGTCCGCGACCGGGTGACCCACCGGCTGGAGCGCTGGGCCGCCCCCCGCCAGCTGCTCGTGCTGCCGGAGCTGCCGCTGCGCGGGCCGGGCAAACCGGACCGCACGCGGTTGCGGGCCCTGGCCGCCGACCGCCCCGGCGGCTGACGGCGGTACCGGGGAGGTCCCGGCGAGGTCTCGACGGGGAGGTCCTGGCTGGGGCATCCGGTCTGCGGGTGCGAAACTGGGGCATGACCCGCGTGGTGCCGACCGTGCTCCTCCTGGCGTTCACCGTGTGGTGCCTGGTGAGCATCGTCCAGGCGCCCGAAGGCACCCTGCGCAACCTGCCCCGCTGGGCGTGGCTGCTCCTCGTCCTGTTCTTCCCCCTCGTCGGGGGGATCGCCTACCTCGTCGCGGGCCGGCCCACCGACCAGCCGCCGCGCTCGTTCGGGTCCCGCCCCGCACCCCGCGGTCCCGACGACGACGAGGAGTTCCTCCGTGGACTCTGAGGGCGTGGACTCCGAGGGCGTGGGCTCCGAGGGCCACCCCGTGAGCCGGGCGGCCCGAGGGGGTTGGCACGATGGACGCTCGTGTCCGACCCTGCGCCGCTCCCCCTGCCGTCCAGCCCGGTGACCCACCGGCGCGCCACCCCCCGGCAGTGGGTCGCCGCCGCGCGGCCGCGCACGCTGCCCGCGGCCATCACCCCCGTCCTCGTCGGCACGGGCGCCGCGGCCGCCGTCGACGGTGTCGCGTGGGTGCCTGCCGTGCTAGCGCTCGTCGTGTCCCTGGCCCTGCAGATCGGGGTCAACTACTCCAACGACTACTCCGACGGCATCCGCGGCACCGACGACGACCGCGTCGGCCCCTTCCGCCTCGTGGGCTCGGGGGCGGCCGAACCGCGGCACGTGCGGGACGCCGCGTTCGCCTGCTTCGCCGTGGCGGGTCTGGCAGGGCTCGTCGTCGTGGCGCTGTCCGGCGCGTGGTGGCTGCTCCTCGTGGGCGCAGCGAGCGTCGCCGCGGCCTGGTACTACACGGGCGGCAAGCGCCCCTACGGCTACGCGGGCCTCGGCGAGGTCTTCGTCTTCGTCTTCTTCGGCCTCGTCGCCGTCATGGGCACGACCTTCGTGCAGGCCGGGCGGATCGGCGGCACGGCCGTCGCCGGCGCGTTCTGCGTGGGGTTCCTGGCCTGCGCGATCCTGGTCGCGAACAACCTGCGCGACGTCCCCACTGACGCGCTGGCGGGCAAGCGCACCCTCGCCGTGCGCCTGGGCGAGCAGCGCACCCGCACCCTGTACGCGGCCCTCGTCGTGGGCGCCTTCGTCGCGGCCCTGACGACCGTCCCGTGGCACCCGTTCGCGGCCCTCGTGCTGCTGGCCGGTGTGCTGGCCCAGCGACCGCTGCGCACCGTCCTGGGCGGCGCCACCGGCCGGGACCTCATCCCCGTCCTGAAGGACACCGGCCAGCTGGAGCTGCTCGCCGGCGCGCTGCTGGCCCTCGGCCTGGCGCTGTGACTGGCGGGGGGACCCTCGACGCGGGACAGTGCGCGCATGGGTGAGATCCGTGGCTGAGACGCGTGGCGACATCGACGTCTGGGCCGACGGCGAGCACCGCTACCGCGCGGTGCTCGAGACGTCGGACGGGCAGCGCAGCGAGCACCTCGTGACGAGCGACGGCGAGCTGCTGGAGAAGATCCACGCGACGGCCGCGGAGGAACCCTTCCTCGTGCGCCGCGTGCTCGAGGTCCTCCTCGACACCGTCGAGACGTCCGGTGGCGACGTGCCCGCCGTCGTCGACCTGCGGGAGCTGGACCGGGAGCGGCCCGAGCTGCTGCCGAGCGTGCCGCTGCGCTGAGACGGCGGGGACCCGCTAGCGGTCCTCGGCGGCGTTGTCCTCCTCGACCCCGCGCGCGAACTTGGACTTCTTCGCCGTGCCGTTCTGCTTGGCGTCGATGCGCCCGTCGATGCGCTGCTGCAGCGCGAGCGCCATCTGCTCGCGCTGCCGGCGCAGCAGGACGAGGGAGAGCAGGACCGAGACGACGGCGGCGATGAGGATCGCCAGCCAGCCGACGGCGCCGGCCTCGCGGGCGACGACCAGGCACAGCACGAAGATGCCGAGCCGCAGGACGGTGTAGCGGAACGTGACGCCCATGGGTCAGACCCCCGCGTAGGAGTGCAGGCCGGGGAAGAAGATGTTCACGACCAGGTAGTTGAAGAGCATGCAGGCGAACCCGAGCACCGACAGCCAGGCCGCGCGCTTGCCGTCCCAGCCGCGGGTCGCGCGGGCGTGCAGGTAGGCGGCGTAGACGACCCAGATGACGAACGTCCACACCTCCTTGGAGTCCCAGTTCCAGTAGCGGTTCCAGGCCACCTGCGCCCACACCGCACCGGCGATGAGCGTGAACGTCCACATGACGAACGCGACCGCGTTGAGGCGGAACGCGGTGCGCTCCAGCTCCACGGACCCGGGCAGGGCGTCCATGAAGACCCCACCGGGCCGACCGCCGGCCGCGCGCGACTGGTCCCGCTTCTGCTGGACGAGCTGCAGGACGGTGGCCGAGAACCCCAGGGTCGACAGCGCCGTGGCCAGGATGGCGACGAACACGTGGATGATCAGCCAGTAGCTGTCGAGGGCCGGGACGAGCTGGCCCGCCTGGACGTAGAAGCTGCGCAGCGCGATGCCGAGGGTCGCCAGGACGGGTCCCGCGACGAAGGTCCCGAGGTAGCGCGCGTCGCGCCCGCCGCCGAGCCCCGCCTTGTGGGCCCGCAGGACGGCGACGAGGTACCCGACGGCCACGACGCACGAGCCCGTGAGGGCGAACTCGAACATGTTGCCCCACGGGACGCGGTGCACCGACAGCCCGCGGGTGACGACGGCGCCGAGGTGCAGGAGCGTCGCCACGACGAACAGGGACGTCCCGACCGCGGCCGCACGGCGGCGCCGGGCGGTGACGGGACGCTCGAGCGTCGTCGTGCCACCCCCCGCGCGGGCGGCGGCGACGCGGCTCGCCTCGCGGGACTTGATCTCCTTGGCGCCCTCGGCGAGGTCGCTCGCGTAGGCGATGAAGGAGAACAGGTACGCGGTCATCCCGCCGTAGAGCAGGACGTTGCTGACGTTCGCGATGTTCTCGTCGACGGTCACGGTCTCTCCTCGGGAACGTGCACTGACTGCTCATGGTCCCCCACCGCGGGGGGTGGTGGCGAACCACCGTCGTCACCAGCTGGTTCCGGCTCGCCCACGGCCTCCCGCAGGCGCTGCAGGACCCCCTCGACCTCTTCGGCCAGCCCTGCGTCGTTGCCGCGCGCCAGGCCGGCGACCTGCACCGACGTCCCCGCGCCGGACACCGACGCCTTGACCCACACCCGGCGGCGGGGCAGGAAGAGCGACAGGATCAGCCCCGTCGTGGCGAGCAGCGCGAAGACGAGCGCGGCCGTCTGGCCGGGGGTGTAGCGGACGTCGAAGCTGGCGAACCGCTCGACGCCGGTGAACTCCACCGACCCCAGCCCGTTCGGCAGCTGGACCGTCTCCCCGGGCTTCATCGTCAGGGCGAGCGCCTGACCGTCGCTGCCCGCGACCTGCGTCATGCGCGAGGTGTCGAGCGTGTAGACGTTCTGGGCCACGCCGCTGCCCAGGCCGAGGTCACCGGTCCACACCCGGGCCACGAGGACGGGGTTGACGAGGTCGGGGAAGGCCGAGACGGGTTCGCCGGCGGAGTTGGCCGACGCCGTCGGCAGGAACACTCCCTGGATGCCGAGCTGGACCGGCTTGCCGTCCGCGGCGACCGCGTCCGGCACCTTGACGACCCCGGTGGAGTCGTAGTTCGAGGTCTGCGGCAGGAACGGCGTCGCGCCGTCCTGCACGACGTTCCCCTGCCCGTCGCGCACGACGATGACCGGGGCGTAGCCGTTGCCGGACAGGGAGATCTGCGTGTGCCCCACCTTCCCGGGGTGGTTCACGCTGATCCTCTCGCGGCGCGCGGGCGCACCGGGGTCGTCGGTGAGGGTCACCGACGCGGCGAAGCGGCGCGGTTCCCCCCGCTGGGAGGACTGCTGGGCCTCGAACGCGACGTCCATCGAGTCCAGCTTCAGCGTGAACGGCGGGACGTCGTCGATGGTCGTCCAGGTCCCCCCGGAGAAGCTGTCGAGCTGGGTGCCGACCATCGTCCCGCCGGTGGTCACGAGCCGCTGCCCCGCGTAGGAGAAGAGCGAGCTCGAGGCGATGGCGATGAGCAGCCCGACGAGGGAGAGGTGGAACAGCAGGTTCCCGGTCTCGCGGTGGTGGCCCTTCTCGGCCGCGACGGACCCGTCCCGCGCCGCGACGCGGAAGTGCCGCTTCGCCAGGACCCGGCGGGCCGCATCGAGGACCTCCTCGGGCGGGGTCGCGACCGTCGCCGACCGGTGCTCGGGCAGCCGCTCCAGGCGGGCGGGCGTGCGCGGCGGCTTCGCGCGCAGCGAGCGCCAGTGCACGGCGACGCGCGGGGTGACGCACCCGATGAGGGAGATGAACAGCAGCAGGTAGATCGCCGAGAACCAGACCGAGGAGTACACGTGGAACCCCTGCAGCCGCTCGACCCACGGGCCGGCGGTCGGGTGGTCGGCCATCCACGTCGCGACGCCCGAGGGGTCGTTGTTCTGCTGCGGGAACGTCGAGCCCGGGACGGCCGCGACGGCGAGCAGCATGAGCAGGAACAGCGCCGTGCGCATGCTCGTCAGCTGCCGCCAGCAGTACCGGAGGAACTCCAGGGGCTTCAGCTCCGAGGCGAGCTCGCGCTTCGGCTTCGGGGTGCGCCCGGTCCCCTCGCCCTCGTCGCGGTAGGCGTCGCGGAGGTCGTCGAGGTGGGTCTCGTCGGTGCGGGCCATCAGAGCATCACGTCAGATCACCGGCTGGAAGTTGGAGACGAGGTGGACCTGCAGCCAGCTCACGAGGGGCTGGAACTGGTTGGTCGCCAGGAGGACGCCGATGACGAGCAGGAGCACGGCGCCGAAGCGGTCGATGGCGACCCGGTGCCGGCGGAGGACGCCCAGCACCTTCATGCCGCGCCCGTAGGCCAGAGCGACGAGGATGAACGGGATCCCGAGGCCGAGGCAGTAGACGAGGCTGAGCCCCGCAGCCCGGTCACCGCGACCGGTCGTCAGCGCCATCGCGGAGATGGCCGCGAAGATCGGCCCGATGCAGGGCGTCCAGCCGATGCCGAACAGGGCGCCCAGCAGGGGCGCTCCGACGAGACCGGCGCGTGGACGCCAGCGCACCTTGTACTCGCGCTGCGCCCACAGCGGGGACAGGAGGAGCAGCAGCCCACCGGCGATGACGACGACACCCACCACGCGCTGGAAGGCCTCGGCGTAGCGCAGGCCCATGAGCCAGCCGCCGACGCTGCCGGCCGTGAAGCCGATGAGGACGAAGACGACCGAGAACCCCAGCACGAACAGCAGGGCCCCGAGGAACATCCGGCCGCGCCGCTGCTGCTCGAGCCCTCCCCCGGACAGGCCCGTCACGTAGGCCAGGAACCCGGGGACCAGGGGCAGGACGCACGGCGAGAGGAACGACACGAGCCCGGCGAGCGCCGCCAACGGCACGGCCAGCAGCAACGGTCCGCTCTGGACGTACTGCGGCAGCGTGGTGGCCGTGGTCAGCGCGGACGTCATGCGGGGGCGCTCGCAGAGGCGGTCGACGTCCCGGCGGGCGTCGCCGCGGGCGTCGCGCCGGCGTCGTCGAGCATGCCGGACAGGTCGAGCTTGCGGACGATCCCCGAGGCGCGTGCCGCGACGCGTCCCTCGGTGTCCAGGACGAGGGTGGTGGGCGTCGCCTGCGGCGAGTACGTCCGCAGCGCCAGCATCGCCGCCCCGGACCCGGCGTCGAGGACCGAGGGGTAGGTGATGCCGAAGCTCTTCTGGAACGACTCGGCGATGGCGGCGGTGTCGTAGGTGTTGATGCCGAGGAACTGCACGTTGCGCCCGGCGTACTCCTGCCAGACCGCCTCCATGTCGGGGGCCTCCTTGCGGCACGGGGAACATCCCGCGAACCACGTGTTGAGCACGACGACCTTGCCGCGGTACTGCGCGACGTCGACCGAAGAGCCGTCGACGGTGGTGCCGGTGAACTCGACCGGCTCCCGACGTTCGTCGGGCTTGAACTGGACGATGGAACCGTCGCCCTCGATGTAGTTCTGCCCCTGCGACTCCGGCAGCCCGTCGCCCCCACCGCAGCCGGCGACGACGAGAGCCGACACCGCCGACAGCGCGGCGGTCCCGAACGCCCTGCGCGAGATCCCCATCAGGCCCCCGGGACCGGGTCGGCGCCGATGAGGAGGTCGGCGGCGGGTTCGGTGTAGGCGACAGAGACGAGCGTGCGGCCGGAGAACTCCAGCGACGTGACGGACGCGAGGGCGCACTGGCGCCGCCGCGGGTCGTGGACCAGCGGCCGACCCTCGGCCCGCAACCGCGTGACCCACACGGGGAGCTGGTGGCTGACGAGCACCGACTCCCGCCCCGGGAACGCGTCGCGGACGTCGCGCACGACGGAGGTCATGCGGGCGACCTGCTGCTCGTACGGTTCGCCCCAGCTCGGCTGGAACGGGTTCCACAGCCGCGGCCAGACCCGCGGGTCGCGGATGGACCCCGAGCCGTCGGTGACGCGGTGGCCCTCGAAGCTGTTGCCGGCCTCGATGAGGCGCGGGTCCGTGCCGAGGTCGAGGTCGTGGGTGCGCGCGACGGGGGTCGCGGTCTCCTGGGCGCGCTGCAGCGGCGAGGCCGTCACCGACGCGATGTCGTGGTCGGCGAAGAACTCGCCGAGCCGCGTGGCCATCCGCTGGCCGCGGTCGGACAGCCGGAACCCCGGCAGGCGGCCGTAGAGGACCCGCTCGGGGTTGAAGACCTCGCCGTGGCGGACGAGGTGGACGGTCGTCCTCGCGCTCACAGCGACCCGCTCCCCTGCGCCGCGGCGCGGGCCGCCCCCGGCAGGGCCTCGAGGATCCGGCCGAGGGCGTCCTCGTCGTGGCTGGCGGACAGGAACCACGCCTCGAAGGCGCTGGGCGGCAGGTGGATCCCCGCGTCCAGCATGGCGTGGAAGAACGCGCGGAAGGCGCCGAGGTCCTGCCGGCGGGCCTCGTCGTAGTTCGTGACCGCGTCGAGCTCGGTGAAGAAGACGCTGAACATCGAGCCCGCGGTGTTGACGACGTGCGGGACGCCGGCGGCGCTCAGGGCCGCGGAGGCCGCGTCGCGGACCGTGGCCGCGTTCGCGTCGACCGCGGCGTAGACCTCCGGGGTCGTCCCGCGCAGCGTGGCGAGCCCGGCGGCCGTCGCGATCGGGTTCCCCGAGAGCGTGCCCGCCTGGTAGACGGGACCGGCGGGCGCGAGGTGCGCCATGACGTCGGCCCGGCCGCCGAAGGCCGCGGCCGGGAAGCCGCCGCCCATGACCTTGCCGAAGGTCAGCAGGTCCGGGGCGTTCTCGATCCCCAACCCCTCGTAGCCGTACCAGCCGGCGGAGCTCACACGGAAGCCCGTCATGACCTCGTCGGAGACCATGAGCGCCCCGTGCTCGCGCGTCAGCCGGCGCAGCAGGGCCGTGAAGCCGGGCTGGGGCCGGACGACGCCCATGTTGCCGGCGGCGGCCTCGGTGATGACGCAGGCGATGCGCTCACCGTGCTCGCGGAAGACCCCTTCGAGGGCCTCGGGGTCGTTGTAGGGGATGACGACGGTGTCCGCCGCGGCCGCCCCCGTGACGCCGGGGGTGTCCGGCAGCGCGAAGGTCGCCAGCCCCGAGCCCGCCGAGGCCAGCAGCGCGTCGACGTGCCCGTGGTAGTGCCCGGCGAACTTCACGATCACCGGACGGCCCGTGAAGCCGCGGGCCAACCGGATGGCGCTCATGGTCGCCTCGGTGCCGGAGCTGACGAGGCGCACCTGCTCGACGGGCTCGACGCGACGGACGATCTCCTCCGCCAGGAGGACCTCGCGCTCGGTCGGCGTCCCGTAGGAGAAGCCGTCGAGCACGGCGGCCTGGACCGCGGCGAGGACGTCGGGGTGCGCGTGCCCGAGGATCATCGGTCCCCACGAGCACAGCAGGTCGACGTACTCGCGGCCGTCGACGTCCGTCAGCCAGGGGCCGCGGGCGGAGGCGACGAACCGCGGCGTGCCCCCGACCGCCCGGAAGGCCCGGACGGGCGAGTTCACCCCGCCGGGGATGACTGCGGCGGCGCGCTCGAAGAGGGCGGCCGAGACAGGGGCGTCGTCGGGGCGGGGGGAGGTCGTCGGGGCAGGCGTCGACGCGGTCACGGTGCCCAGTGTCGCAAGCTCCGGGCAGTGCGACCGCCCCAGGGGCCGTCTACGACGGCGTGTCGGAGGGGCAGCGTGACGGAGGTCACCTCCTCGGGAGCGCAGGGGCCACAGCGGACGTCCCGTCGGTCCCCAGGTCCGGCCCCAGGCCTGCCGTCACGTCCACCACAGGTACCAACCCGTCCGTCCCGTCCGCCGGCACGTGCGCGGTGCGACGACGTGCGGACCGTGCTGGGCGTCGGCGAGCCCGAAGGACGCCTGCACCGAGCTCCAGAACGCCCGGCACTCGCAGCCCGTCTCCTCGCAGGGCTCGTCGGAGTCGACCAGCCGGAACTCGTCGAGCTCGGGGTGGTCGTAGACGACCAGCCCCTCCGCCGTGATCCGCTCGTCGCTGCGGTTCGGGGGGACGAGGTAGCCGTGCAGCTCCACCTCCCGCGGGTGGCCCACGGCCGCCACGAGCAGCGACCCCAGGGACGGGGCCGCGTTCTGCCGGTCGGCCAACCGGTCGGAGGGCAACCGCGCCAGCAGCGTCGCCGCCGCCGTCCACGGCAGGTCGCGGAAGCGGGCCACGTCACCGTCGTGGGTGGGCGCGGCCAGGACGAAGGGCTCGACGACGTCGAGCAGACCCGCCGTCCAGCTCGGCCCCCCGTCCGCGAGGCGGCGCCAGCACTGCTCGAGGGTCTCGCGGGGGCGGGTCGCCGTCCACGGGACGACGCGGTCGTGGGACGGGGGCGGGGTGAGCTCGAGGGTCATGCGCCGACCCTGGCGGCCCCGGCCGGTCCGCGACGGCGGCGAGGGCCGGGGTGTGGACGACACGCCGGCGGCGCGGGGCTGTGGAGACCGGGACGGCACCGGTACCCCGCGTGCACAGGACGAGGAGCACACTCGGTGTGTGCGCGAGATCACGGACGAGGACGAACTGCGGCGGCTCGTGGGCGACCCGGTGCCGCAGGCACTGGCCAAGGAACGCGACCACCTCCACGAGCTGGACCGGGCGTGGCTGGCGGCCTCCCCGTTCTGCCTGCTCGCGACGTCGGCCCCCGACGGCAGCTGCGACGTCTCCCCGCGCGGCGACCCGCCCGGGTTCGTCCACGTGCTCGACGACCGGACGGTCGCCCTGCCGGAGCGACCCGGCAACCGCCGGGTCGACGGCCTGCGCAACGTCCTGGGCAACCCGCACGTCGGCCTCCTGAGCCTGCTGCCCGGCCGCGGCGACAGCCTGCGCATCAACGGCCGGGCCCGCCTCGTGACCGACGCCGCCTTCTTCGACGACATGGTCGTCAAGGGGCACCGACCCCTGCTCGCGGTCGTCGTGGAGGTGGAGCAGGTGTTCTCCCACTGCTCCAAGGCCTTCCTGCGCTCGCAGTTGTGGGACCCCGCGACGTGGACACCGGACGCCGCCCCCTCGCGCCCGCAGCTGGCCAAGGCCCTGGAGCGACCGGAGACACCGTTGGAGGAGCTCGAGCGGTACTACGGGCCGAGCTACGCGGACGGGCTCTACCGCAGCTGACCCACCCGGAGCGGCACCCGGTCCGGAGGTCAGGACCCGGTCCACGCCCGGGGCGGCGGTGCCACGATCGACGCAGGACACCGGACACCTGAGGAGGTCTGACGTGGAGCGCACCGCCGGGTGGCACGAGGACGCGCGGTGCAGCAGCACCGGACGATCGGTGCTCGCCGGCACCGGGGTGGGTGCCGTGGGCGGGGTCACCGCGGCGCTGGCCCGGCGGGCTGCGCCCTGGTGCCTGCGTCCGCTGCGGGGCCGGTCGTGACCCGCACGCTGCGCGAGGTCGGGCTCGAGCTGGGGTTCGCCCTGGTCCTCGTGCTCGCGGCCGAGGTCGTCCACCGCGGCGCCGGGTGGGACCGCCTCTGGTGCCTCTTCGGCGCCCTCGCCCTCGGGCACGGCGTCCGGGCCGCGGTGACCCGGCGCCGCCGGCGGCGCGAACTCCCGGACGCGTAGGCCCCGACGCCGCTACGGTCCGGGCACGATCCGAGAACCAGGCGTCGCGGGCCTCCTTGGCCTCGGTCTCCCGCTGGTGCTGTGGGCGGTCGGCCTGGCCGTCACGGCCTACGTGGTCTACAGGGCCGTGCGGGCCGGGGTCCGGGACGGCATCCGCGCCGCTCGCGGTGACGACGGCCCGGGTCCGCGCCCGGGGCCGCCGCCCTTCGAGTGAGGCGCTCCGCTCAGCCCCAGGAGGGCGGCGAGGCCAGCGGCTGGTTGAACCGGAGCTGGTTGCCGGAGGGGTCGCGGACGCCGAAGTCGCGCACGCCGTAGTGCTGGTCGACGGGTTCGGAGGTGATCTCCGCCCCGGCCGCGGACAGCTTGTCGTGCAACGCGTCGACGTCGTCGGTGGTGAAGACGAGCCGGGACATGAGGCCCTTGGCGAGCAGGTCGAGCGCCGCGTCGCGGTCGGACTGCGGGGCGTCCGGCCAGGACTGCGGCGTCTCGAGGACGACGTGGACGTCGGGTTGGTCGGGCGACGTCACCGTGACCCAGCGCATGCCCTCGTAGGAGACGTCCTGCGTCACCTCGAAGCCGAGCTGGTCGCGGTAGAAGCCCAGGGCCTCGTCGTGGTCGTGCACGGTCAGGAGGACGTTGGTCACCTTCAGCATGGGGACGACGCTAGGGCGACGGTCCCCTCCGGCGCTTCTCCGATCCTGACCGGTCTCGACGCCCGCGCGAGGACGCAGCTGGGGATGGCGGCCGCGGCCGAGTGGTCACGGGCGCGGTAGGCGCTCGGGCTCTCCCCCACCAGGCGGGTGAAGCGTGCACTGAAGGACCCGAGGGACGAACAGCCGACGGCGAAGCACGCCTGCGTGACCGACACGTCCCCGCGGCGCAGCAGCGCCTTGGCCCGCTCGATCCGCCGGGTCATGAGGTAGTCGTACGGCGTCGCGCCCCAGGCGGCCTTGAAGCTGCGGGAGAAGTGGCCCGGTGACATGAGCGCCTGCCGCGCGAGGACCGCCACGTCGAGCGGCTGCGCGTGGTCGCGGTCGATGCGGTCGCGGACCCGTCGCAGGCGCACGAGGTCGTCGCGGGGCAGGGGCACGGTCCGAGTGTGGACCGGGCGTCGCCGTTCGTCCACGGGCACGCCCCCTCCCGGCGCTGCAGCCGTCCGACGACACGCCGTCGTGTCGGGCGGTTCCCGGAGGTTCCGGGCGGACGGGCGCAGCGCCGGCGAGGGGTGGGTGCGCCGGGACCTAGCGGGACAGCGCGAACACCGTCGTCGTGCGGTACTCCTGCCCCGGCCGCAGCACGGTCGAGGGGAAGTCGGGTTCGTTCGGCGAGTCCGGGAAGTGCTGCGTCTCCAGGGCCAGCCCGTCGCCCTGGCGGTACGTCCCGCCACCGGAACCGACGAGGGTCCCGTCGAGGAAGTTGCCCGAGTAGAACTGCAGACCCGGTTCGGTCGTCGAGATCCGCAGGGTCCGGCCGCTGCGCGGGTCGTGCAGCACGGCGACCTCCTCGAGCCCCGCACCACCGCGGTCCAGGACCCAGTTGTGGTCGTACCCCTTGGCGAACAGCAGCTGCTGGAACGGCTTCCGGATGCGCGCGGCGATGCGGGTCGGCTGCCGGAAGTCCAGCGGGGTTCCGGCGACGGGGGCCAGTTCGCCGGTCGGGATGAGGGTGTCGTCGACGGGGGTGTACCGGTCGGCGTGGATCGTCAGTTCGTGGTCCAGGACGCTGCCGGTCCCCTCCCCGGCGAGGTTCCAGTAGGTGTGGTTCGTGAGGTTCACGACGGTCGCCGCGTCCGTCGTCGCGGAGTAGTCCAGGCACAGCTGACCGAAGCGGTCGAGGGTGTAGGTGACCTCCACGTGCAGGTTCCCCGGGAACCCCTGGTCGCCGTCGGGGCTGTCGAGGGTCAGTCGCACACCCACCTTGCCCTGCTCGGTGACCGGGGTGGCCGCCCACAGGCGCTTGTCGAAGGAGTCGGTGCCCCCGTGCAGGGTGTTCGTGCCGTCGTTGAGCGGCAACTGGTGCTCGACGCCGTCGAGGGTGAACTTCCCGCCGGCGATGCGGTTGCCGTAGCGGCCGATGAGCGCGCCGAAGTACGGGCCGGGGTTGTTGCCCGCGAGGTAGCCCTCGAGGTCGGCGAACCCGAGCACGACGTTGCGGACCCGACCGCGCTGGTCGGGGAACTCCAGGCTCTGCAGGATGCCGCCGTAGGTGATGACGCGGGCGGTGACCTCACCGTTGGTGAGGGTCCAGCGCTCGACGGAGCGGCCGTCGGGCAGCTCGCCCCAGTGCTGGGTGGACAGGTCGGGTTCGGCGGCGAACGCAGGGGTCGCCGCGGCGCCCACGAGCGCCGCGGCGCCGGTGGCGGCCAGGACGACGCTGCGTCGCGAAGGGGTGAAGGTCATGCGGACTGCTCCTCCTCGAGCTCCGGTGTGGCCCCTGTGTCCTGTGGGGCGCCTGAGACGGTAGGTGCGACTGGTGGCTCGCGTCAACGATCTCTTGGGAGCGCTCTCAGATGGTGCGGGCCCTTCCGGACCTCCTCCTCAGAACTGACGCCGCGCCGGTACCGGCCGGTTCGGCGGGCTCGTCCGGGTGTCGAAAGCCGTGCTGGCCAGCTGGCGCTCCGTGAGGTCGACCAGGTCCAGCACCTCCGTGGCCAGGTACCCGGTGGTCCCGCGGTTCAACTGCCGGGCGCGCAGGATCCCCGCCTCGGCGAGGTCCTGGACCGCCGCGTTTGCCGCCGGGTACGAGACGCCCAGCACCCGCTCGACGGTACGGGCCGTCACGACCGGCGCCTCGGGGAGCAGCGCCAGGAGCCTGGCCGTCGCCGAACCCGACCGCGGCACCTCGCGGACCCCGCGTCCCGCTCTGTGTCGAGCGAGCCGTTCGTCCCATTCGGTGCGCAGGTCGCCGACCGCGGTGGCCAGTTCAGAAGCCTGCTGCACGGCGACGGCTGCCGCCTCGACGAAGGTCTGGATCCACCGCTGCGTCCCGGACAGCGCAGCCTGCGCGTCGGGGAGGCCCTCGAAACGGTAGGACGTGAGTCCCCCCACGTACTCCTCACGCAGGGTCGAGAGGACGAGGCTGATGGGCAGGACGGCCTGACGTGTCAGGCCCCGTCGGGCCAGCACCGTGTGGATGAGGGCACGGCCCACGCGGCCGTTGCCGTCGGTGAACGGGTGGATGGTCTCGAACTGGCCGTGCACCAGAGCCGCTTGCACGAGGGGTGCGTGGTGGGACCCGTTGACGTAGTCGAGCAGGTCCGCCATGAGCCCGTCGACGTGGTCCGGGGGCGGGGGCACGAACTGCGCCTCGAGCGGGTGCCAGTTGGACCCGCCGATCCAGTTCTGGACCACGCGGACCCCGTGGTGCCGCTCCTCGTGGATCAGGCTGCTCTGCAGCCGGACGACGTCGTCCACCGTGACCTCGTCGAGAGCCACCAGCTCTTCGGTGGCGCGGGCGACGATCGTGATGTTCCGCGCGACCAGCTGGGCCTGGTCGCCGACCCTCTGGACGTCCTCGGTCTGGGCGAGCTCGGCGACCGCGACGTTGGCGCTCGACGGTGCGATGCCTTCGATGAAGGAGCTGGCCACGGCCTCCGACCTCAGGAGGAAACGGGAGAGGCCCTCGAGGTCGACGCCGGTCGTCCCGCCGGCGATCCGCCGGATCGACCGCTCGACCTCGCTGATGCGCCGGGAGACCACCGGATCCACGACGAGGGGACGGCCGCCGAGCGGGTCCGGCCGGTAGGTGCGGTAGGGGCCGGACCTGCGGTCCCGACTGGGGAGGCCGGTCTCGCCACCCGCCGTCCAGAACGCGTCCTCGAAGGCGGCCACAGCCGACAACCTTTCATGCCCGACTGGACCATGCAAGGTTGAGCACCCAAAGTTCTACAGAACACCGCTCGATGCAAGGTTCAGTCCGTCACAGCCACTCGCGCGCGGCCTCCAGCGCCCAGTAGCTCAGCACGATCTGCGCCCCGCCCCGCCGCAGCGCGAGCAGCGACTCCAGCGCCACGCGCTCGCGGTCGATCGCCCCGGCCTGCGCCGCGAACTCGACCATCGCGTACTCCCCCGAGACCTGGTAGCTCGCGACGGGGACGTCGGCGACGTCGGCGACGGCGCGCAGCACGTCGAGGTAGGGCAGGCCGGGTTTCACCATGACCATGTCGGCGCCCTCGTCGAGGTCGAGGCGCACCTCGCGCAGCGCCTCGGACACGTTGGCGGCCGGGTCCTGCTGGTACGTGCGGCGGTCGCCCTTGAGCTGGGAGTTCACGGCCTCGCGGAACGGGCCGTAGAACCCGCTCGCGTACTTCACGGCGTAGGCGAAGAGGGCGACGTCCTCGTACCCGCCGGAGTCCAGGACGCTGCGCAGGACGCCGATCTGGCCGTCCATCATCCCGCTGGGCCCGAGCACGTGGGCGCCGGCGGCGGACTGGGCCAGCGCCATGGAGGCGTAGCGCTCGAGGGTGGCGTCGTTGTCGACGCGGCCGCGGGTGTCGAGGACGCCGCAGTGGCCGTGGTCGGTGAACTCGTCGAGGCACAGGTCGGCCATGACGACGAGGTCGTCACCGACGGCGTCGCGCACGTCCCGCAGCGCCACGTTGAGGATGCCGTCGGGGTCGTCGGCGCCCGAACCGGTCGCGTCGAGGCGCTCGGGGACACCGAAGAGCATGATCCCGCCGAGGCCGGCGGCGGCGGCCTCCTTGGCCGTCGCGACGAGGGACTCGCGGGTGTGCTGCACGACCCCCGGCAGCGTCCGGACCGGCTGGTCCTCGCTGATCCCCTCCCGCACGAAGACGGGCAGGACCAGGTCCCCCGGGTGCAGGTGCACGTCGGTCACCAGCCGGCGCATGGCCGGGGTGGAGCGCAGACGGCGCGGACGGACGGGCAACTGCACCACGGGGGAACCTCTCAGCACGCCGGAGGCGCGCACTAGTCTTCGCGCGCGGAGCGCGCCGTTCTCAGCGCGCCCGACGGCGCGCGGACGACTTCTTCTGGCTGGGCCGCAGGACGGGTTCGCCCGCCTCCACGGCGCTGGCCCGCAGGCCCTGGCCGTACCCCGCGAGCGCCTCGACGAGCGCCTCGGCGCTCGGTTCGGCGGCGAGGACGTCGACCCGCAGGCCGTGCTCCTCGGCGGTCTTGGCCGTGGCCGGGCCGATGCACGCGACGACCGTCGACGGGTGCGGCTTGCCCGCGATGCCGACGAGGTTGCGCACGGTCGAGCTCGACGTGAAGACGACCGCGTCGAACGCGCCCGTCTTGATGGCGTCGCGCACGGGCGCGGCGGGCGGGGCGGCGCGCACGGTCCGGTAGGCCGTCACGTCGTCGACCTCCCAGCCGTTCTCCTGCAGACCCGCCACGAGGGTGTCGGTCGCGATGTCGGCGCGCGGCAGGAACACCCGGTTGATGGGGTCCAGCACGTCGTCGTAGGGCGGCCACGACTCGAGCAGACCGGCCGCCGACTGCTCGTTCTCGGGCAGCAGGTCGGGCTCGATCCCCCACTCGCGCAGCGCGTCCGCGGTGACCCCGCCGACGGCGGCGACCTTGAGGCCGGAGAACGCGCGGGCGTCGAGGCCGTACTCGGTGAACTTCTCGCGCACCGCGCGGACGGCGTTGACCGAGGTGAACCCGATCCACTCGTACCGGCCGGTCACCAGGCCCTTGACGGCCTTCTCCATCTGCTGCGGCGTGCGCGGCGGCTCGACGGAGATGGTCGGCACGACCTCGGCGGTGGCCCCGTGGTCGGACAGCCGGGTCGTGATGCCGCCGGCCTGCTCCTTCGTGCGCGGCACGAGGACCCGCCAGCCGAAGAGCGGCTTCGTCTCGTACCAGCTGTTCTGCTCGCGCAGCGCGACGACGTCACCGACGACGGCCGTCGTGGGCGAGCCGTCGATGACGGTGGCGGCGGCCTCGAGCGTGCCGAGGGTGGCCGTCGTCGTGGTCTGCGTCGTCGTCGTGCCGTGGGACGTCAGCGCCACCGGCGTCGCCGCCGAGCGACCGGCCGCGAGCAGCCCGCGGGCGGCGGCGGCGATGTCGTCCCCGGTGCCGAGGACGACGACGGTGGCGTCGGCGTCGGCGTGCCGGGACCAGTCCAGCGTCCGCCCGGCGGGGTGCACGACGTTGACGCTCGACGTCGACGGCGTCGTCATCGGGACCCCGGCGTAGGCGGGCACGGCGTTGACGGCCGAGACGCCCGGGACGACGTCGAAGCCGACCCCGGACTTGCGGCAGGCCGCGACCTCGTCGACGAGACCCGTGAAGGTCGAGGGGTCGCCGTCCATGAGGCGCACGACGCGGCCGCCGGACTTGGCGGCCCGGACGACGAGCTTGGCGCGTGCGGCGCGGGTCAGCGGCTGACCGTCGTCACCGAAACCGGCGTCGAGCACCTCGACGCCCGTCCGGCCGAAGCGGGCCACGAGGTCCTCACGGCTGGCCTGGTCGAGGACGACGACGTCCGCGGTGCGCAGCAGGTCGACGGCGCGCACGGTGAGCAGACCCGGGTCCCCCGGGCCGGCCCCGACGAAGGAGACGTGCCCGAGCTCCTTGTCGGCCTTCGCCGCGCGGTCCCGGTCGCCGGTCTTGTCCTTGCGGACCGACCCCTTCGACGACGTCCTCTTCGTGCGGGGCTGCGCAGGCACGTCGTCGCGGCTCTTCTTCGCGTCCACCACCTCGGTGAGGACGCTCACCTCGGGGGCCACCGCCACCTCGACGACCGGCACCTGCTCCGGGTCGGCGACGAGGGGGCTGTTCGTCATCGTGCTCACGAGCCACTCTCCGGATCGGGACGTGGACCGTCGTCCGGACGGTCCTGGGGGTGGTTCTCCGACGAGACCTGCGGTCCGTCGCCGTGGTTCACAGCGGGCACACCGGGTCTTGACGCGGGGGGGCTCTCGGGACGGCGACCGGTCGCAGCGGCCCCCGAGAGCTCGTGGGCCAGCAGGTCGCGGGCGACGTCGGCACCCAACGTACGCGCGGAGGCCTCGTCGGCGACAGTCGCGAACGGCCGGGTGCGGCGCACGAGGGCGCCGTGGGCGTCCCCACCGTCGGCGAAGACCGCGACGTGCAGCGCGTCCGCGTCGGCGTAGGCCCCGACCGGTGCCGAACAGCCGGCCTCGAGCGAGGCGAGGACCTGGCGCTCGGCGGCGACGGCCCGGCGCACGGCGGCGACGTCGAACGGGGCCAGCGCGGTCCGGACCTCCTCGTCGTCCAGGCGGCACTCCACGGCCAGCGCCCCCTGCCCCGGCGCCGGGACGAACGCGGAGGGCTCGAAGAACTCGCTGACCTCGTGCGAGCGACCGATCCGGGCCAGCCCGGCCGCGGCCAGGACGACGGCGTCGAGCTCGCCGGAGGCGACGAAGCCGAGCCGGGTGTCGATGTTCCCGCGGACGGCGACGACCTGCAGGTCCGGGCGCAGCGCGGTCAGCAGGGCCCGGCGGCGCGGGGAACCGGTGCCGACGCGGGCCCCGGCGGGCAGCTGCGCGAGCGTGCGTCCTCCGGCCGCGACGAGCGCGTCGCGCGGGTCCTCGCGCTCGGGCACGGCGGCCAGCGCGAGACCGTCGGCGGGTGCCGTCGGCAGGTCCTTGAGCGAGTGCACCGCGAGGTCGACCTCGCCGGCCAGCAGCGCGTCGCGCAGCGCGGAGACGAAGACGCCCGTGCCGCCGATCTGCGCCAGGGGTGCCCGGTTGACGTCGCCGTGCGTCGTCACCTCGACGAGCTCGACCTCGGACCCGTTGCCGCGCAGCAGGTCGGCGACCCAGGAGCTCTGGGTCGTCGCCAGCGCGCTGCGACGGGTGCCGAGCCGGAGCGCACGCGTCACGACACGCGTCCCACGGCGTCGGCGACGGTGCCGGACAGCGGCGCGTCGCCCGGCAGGGCTCCGCCGCGCGCCCGGTCGGGACCGACCTCGAGGTCGAACAGCGCGCGCAGCGCGGCGGCGTACCCGACGCCACCGGGGGCCTCGGCAAGCTCCTTCACGCGCACGGTCGGGGTGTGCAGGAGCTTCTCGACGATGCGGTGCACCGTGCGGTCGACCTCGGCGCGGGCCGCGTCGTCGAGGTCGACGCGGCTGGTGAGCCGGCGCATCTCGGCGTCGACGACGTGCCGGGCCTGCGCCCGCAGCGCGACGACGGTCGGGGCCACGTCGGCCGCCCGCAGCGAGGCCGCGTGCGCCGCGACCTCCTCGGCGACGATGGCGCGCACCGAGCGAAGGTCATCGGCGACGGCGCTGCTGGCGAGGTCGGCCCCGAGGGCCTCGAGGTCGGCCAGGTGCACCCCGCGCAGCGTGCCCACCTCGGGCGCCACGTCGCGCGGCAGGGCGAGGTCGGCCACGACGAGCGGCCGCTGGGGCCGGTCGAGCAGGGCGGCCGCGACGGTCGCCACGTCCAGGACGTGCCCGACGGCACCGGTGCAGCTGGCGACGAGGTCGGCGGCGGCCACCTCGGTGCGCAGGTCGTCCAGCCCGACGGCGCGACCACCGATCGCCGCGGCGAGGCGCTGGGCCCGGTCGGGGGTCCGGTTGGCGACGACGACGTCGAGCCCCGCGCGGGCGAAGGTCGTCGCGACGAGGGCGCTCATGGCCCCGGCGCCGACGACGAGGGCGCGCCGGCCCGCGAGCTCCCCACCGACGACGGCGGCGGCGCGGGTCATCGCGGCGTCGACGAGGGAGGCCCCCGCCGCGTCCAGCCGGGTCTCGGAGTGGGCGCGCTTGCCGACGCGCAACGCGTTCTGCAGCAGGCGGTCCAGCGTCCCGCCGGTGCGGCCGCGGTCGTGCAGGTCGCGCAGCGCGAGCCGCAGCTGGCCCAGGATCTGGCTCTCGCCGACGGCCATCGAGTCCAACCCGCACGCGACGCGGAACAGGTGCTCGACCCCGGCGTCCTCGTAGTGGACGTAGAGCTGCTCACCGAGCTCGTCGACCCCGAGGCCGATCCGCCGGCACAGCGCGTCACCGACGTCGGCGACGCCACCGTGGAAGCGGTTGACGTCGCAGTAGAGCTCGACGCGGTTGCACGTCGACAGCACGAACGCCTCGTCGACGTGCGGTGAGGCGGACAGCGCGGCGACGACCTGCTGGGCGGCGTCGGCGTCGAAGCTGGCGCGTTCGAGCACCTCCAGGGACGCCGTCCGGTGGGACAGGCCCACGACCATGAGGGCCACTCAGACCACCTCTCCGACACGTTCGGTCACAGGAGCCAGGGACGGCAGGCGCGGGGCGACGGGAGCGGCCCCGCGCACAGCCCGCCGCTGGGCGTGGAAGGCGAGGATCTGCAGCTCGGAGGCGAGGTCCACCTTGCGGACGTCGACACCCGCGGGGACGCGCAGCACGACCGGCGCGAAGTTCAGGACGCTGCGCACCCCGGCGGCGACGAGCTGGTCGCACACGCCCTGGGCGTGCTCGGCCGGGACCGCGAGGACGCCGATGGTGGCGCCCGGGTGCACGACCTGCGGCAGGTCGGCCAGCGGCCGCACGCGCAGCCCGGCGACGACCTCCCCGACGACCTGGGAGCCGTCGTCGAACAGGCCGACGACGCGGAAGCCGCGGTCACCGAAGCCGCCGTAGCCGGCGAGGGCGTGGCCCAGGTTGCCGATCCCGACGATGACGACGTTCCAGGGCGTCGTCTGCCCGAGGTGGTCGGCGATCTGCCGGTGCAGCTCGGTCACGTCGTAGCCGACACCGCGGGTGCCGTAGCTGCCGAGGTGGGACAGGTCCTTGCGGAGCTTGGCCGACCCGACGCCGACGGCCTCGGCGAGCGCCTCGGAGGACACGGTCTGCAGACCGGCCTCGGCCAGGACGGAGAGAGCCCGCAGGTACTGGGGCAGCCGCGCCACGGTCGCTTCGGGGACGTCGACCGTCCCCACGTCGTCCTCGTCCACAGCGGTCAGACCAGCACCCTCGTACGCGTCGCTCGGGTCCCGGAGGAACCCGGGACCCCTGGTCGTGCGCCAGCAGCCTAGGCTCTTGTGAAGCCACGCACAAAGTCGTGCACGCTCGGCGTGACGAGGACCACGTCGCCCCTGACCTGCGGTTTCGCGCGAAGGTGAGCCTCACCTCACCTGAGGCGCGGGGACCGCCGCCACCACCGCTTCCCCGCGAGCGCCTGCCGCAGCCGGACGGCGTCCAGGCGCCCGAAGTCCTTCTCGGCGCCGTCCACGAGCACCACCGGGACCTTGTCCGTGAACCGCCGCAGCAGGTCGGGGTCGGCGTCGACGTCGACCTCGGTCCAGCTCACGCCCGCGGCCTCGGCGACCGTCCGCACGACCTCGCGGCCGTCGTCGCACAGGTGGCACCCGACCCGGGAGACCAGGACGACACGCGCCTCCCCGACGCCCGTCGTTCGCTCTGCGTGGTCCATTCGTCACCCTTCCTGTCGGTGCGGCGGCCTACGATGCCGCAGTGCACCGCGACGAGGCCCTCCGCAGCACCGCCCTGCCCGGCGGGAGCGCTGTGTGCGAGGCCGCGTTCTTCGACCTCGACAACACCATGGTCCGCGGCGCCTCGCTGTTCTACCTGGCCCGCGGGCTGGCCGCCCGGGGCTTCTTCTCCCGGCGCGAGCTGCAGCGCTTCGGCCGTCGCGCCCTCCACTTCGCCCTGCGCGGGGAGAACCTCGGGCACCTCGGGGAGGTCCTCGAACTCGGCCTGGCCTTCGTGGCCGGGCACTCGACGGCGCAGATCCGGCAGATCGGCGAGGAGGTCTACGACGAGCACGTCGAGGCCAAGGTGAGCGCCGGGACGCGCACGCTCGCCCGCCGTCACCTCGACGCCGGCGTCCCGGTCTGGCTCGTCACCGCCGCCCCCGTCGAGCTCGCCGACGTCGTCGCCCGCCGCCTGGGCCTGACCGGCGCGCTCGGCACGGTCGCGGAGTCCGTCGACGGCACCTACACCGGTCGCCTCATCGGCGAACCCCTGCACGGACAGGCCAAGGCGGACGCCGTGCGCGACCTCGCCGAACGCTCCGGCCTGGACCTGGCCCGGTGCGCCGCCTACTCCGACTCCGCCAACGACCTGCCGCTGCTCGGCATGGTCGGTTCCCCGTGCGCGGTCAACCCCGACCGCGCGCTGCGCCGGCACGCGGCCGCCCACGGGTGGCCCGTCCACGAGTTCCGCTCGTGGCAGCACGTCGCCCGCTGGACGGTCCGCGCCGGTGGCGTGGCCGCGGGTGCCGTCGTCGTGGCCGGCCTGGTCCGCCGCAGGTGAGGAGACAGGAACTGTGATGCACAGCACACCCCCGAGCCCTCAGGTCGACGGTCCGGACCGTCGAGACAGCGGCGTGCCTCGTCTGCGTGCCCTCGCCGCCTCCGCCGGACCGAAGCTCGCCGTGGCCGCGGCCGTCACCGCGCTCGTCGCGGGCGCCGCCACCGCGGTCACCACCCTCGACACCCCCAGCGCCGCCGCCGCCACGGCCCTGTGCGACCAGTACGCCAAGACGACCACCGCGGACGGGAAGTACCGCATCCAGAACAACCGGTGGGGCACCTCGGCGCAGCAGTGCATCGAACCCACGGCGACGGGCTTCAAGGTCACGCAGGCCGACGGCGCGGTCGCCACCAACGGGGCGCCGAAGAGCTACCCGTCGATCTACTGGGGTTGCCACTACGCGGACTGCACGACGGGCTTCTCCCCCGTCCAGGCCTCCAGCAGCACCTTCGGGTCGGTCCGCACGAGCGTCGCCATGACGTACCCGACGACGGGTGAGTGGGACGCGTCCTACGACCTGTGGTTCGACCCCACCGCGCGCACCGACGGCCAGAACACCGGCGCCGAGGTCATGGTGTGGCTCAACCACGCCGGCCGCCCGCAGCCCGTCGGCAGCAAGGTCGGCACCGTGACGCTCGCCGGAGCGACCTGGGACGTCTGGTTCGGCAACACCGGCTGGAACGTCGTCTCCTACGTGCGCCAGACGCCCACGTCGTCGATGGACTTCGCCGTCAGCACCTTCTTCGACGACGCCCTCGCCCGCGGCTGGGTCCAGCGGTCCTGGTACCTCACGAGCATCCAGGCGGGCTTCGAACCGTGGACCAGCGGCACGGGTCTCGCGGTGACGTCGTTCTCGGCCGGCACGGGCTCCACGTCCACCCCCACCGCGTCCCCGACCTCCACCGCGACGGGCACCGCCACGGCCTCCCCCACCGGAACCGCTACCGCGACGCCGACCGTGACGCGCTCCACCCGCCCGACGTCGGGCCGCCCCGTCTGCTCGGCCACGGCGCGGACCGACTCCGCCTGGGGCGCCGGCGCGGTCCAGACCGTCACGGTGGCCAACGGCCCCGAGGCCCGCACCGGGTGGACGACCGTCGCGACGCTGCCCGCGGGGCAGACGGTGACGAACCTCTGGAACGGCACCTGGACGCAGTCCGGCCGGACCCTGACGGTCAAGAACGCGTCCTACAACGGCTCCCTCGCCGCGGGCGCGACGACGACGTTCGGCTACCAGCTGTCCGCGACCGGCAGCACCGCCACGCCGGCCACGGTCACCTGCACCTGACGCCTCGCCCTCCGGGGTCGGATCGTTGGCACCTCGCTTCCACCAAGGCCGACAAGGACCTCGCCGTGGAGGACTTCCGCGACGCGTTCGGCGTCACGCACGAGGCGGCCGCGCACCGG
>NZ_JBFBND010000017.1:0-105127 GCF_040702905.1 Kineococcus sp. NPDC059986
GGGTTCAACGCGGTGAACACCACCACCGCGATCACCAGGATGATCGCCGGCGACACCGCCGGATAGGCGTGCAGCACGTGCTGCACCCGCTGCACCGGCGTCCGCCGACGGTTGGCGAGTTCTGCGGCCGCACTCACCGGTGCACTTGTCGTCGCCATGTCAGCCCCAGCAGATCTTCGCGCCCTCGGTGGAGGTGATCGACTCCACCCCGCTCACCGGCTTGTCCGTCACCAGCTGCACCCCGGTGTCGTAGAAGTCCAGTCCCGGGCTCGTCGACGGCTTCGTCCCGTTCTTGGCGTAGTCCGCGATCGCCTTCACGCCCAGTTCGGCCATCTTCAGCGGGTACTGCTGCGCGGTGGCGCCGATCACCCCGTCGGTGACCTCCTTCACGCCGTCGCAGCCGCCGTCGACCGAGACGATGATGGCGCCGGTGTTCCCCGCGGCCTTGAGGGCGTTGTCCGCTCCGGAGGCGGCCGGTTCGTTGATCGTGTACACCACGTTGATGTTCGGGTTCTTCGTCAGGCAGTTCTCCATGGCCGTGCGGCCGCCGTCCTCGGCGCCGCCGGTCGGCTCGTTGCAGACGATCGTGTAGTCACCACCGTCGTACGTGCCGGTCTTGTCCTCGTCCCCGTTCTTCTTGGGGTCCTTGGTGTCGATGCCCATGCCGGTGAGGAAGCCCTGGTCACGGTTGTAGTCGACCGTGACGACCTTGTCGTTGAAGGCGTCGAGGAGCGCGATGGTCGCCGGCTTGCCGCCGAGCTGACCCTTCGCCCACTCCCCGATCATCTTGCCGGCCTTGAAGTTGTCCGTCGCGAACGTGATGTCGACGGTGTCGGCCGGGTCCGGCGGGGTGTCCAGGGCGATGACGTAGAGCCCCGCGTCGCGCGCCTTCTTGAGGGCGGCGTTGATCCCGGGGCCGTTGGGCGTGATGAGGATGCCCTTCTGCCCGGCCGCGATCGCGTTCTCGATCAACTGCACCTGACCCTGCTCGTCACCGTCCTCCTTCCCCGCCCCGACCGTCAGGTCGATGCCGTCCTTCGCGGCCTCGGCCTTGGCGCCCTTCTGCATCGCGACGAAGAACGGGTTCTGCGAGTCCTTGGTGATGAGGGACACGGCGATCTTGTCGTCACCGCCGCCGGTGGAACCTGTGCTGCCGGAACCGCAGGCGGCCAGGCTGGCCGCGGCCAGCACGGCGACACCGAAGGCGACGGTGGGGCGGGTGCGGACGATCTTCATCGATTCCTCCTGTGGGCGCAGATCCCGCGGTCGTCGGTGACCGGGTGCCGCCACCGCGCGCTGTGGCCGACGGCAGGAGAGTGCCCGTTGCTTACGTCGGTTGTCAACGGCTAGAAGCCGACTTCTGCTTGACAATCGACGTAAGGGGGAGCACGCTCGGGGCTCGTCCACCGACCGGAAGGGTCCCCATGTCACCGGCTCCCGGGCGCACGTCCGGCGACGACGGTCCCGGGCAGGCGCTCGACCTCATCACGTCCGGACGCGCCCGCACCCGCACCGCCCTGGCGGAAGCCCTGGGGTTGTCCCGGTCGACGACGACCCAGCGCCTCGAACCCCTGCTGGCCTGCGGCCTGGTCCGCGAGGAGGACGACCTCGTCGCCTCCGGGGGCCGCCCGTCCCGCAGCCTGGGCCTGAACCCCCGCGCCGGGCTCGTCGTGAGCGTCGACATCGGCGAGGAGCGGACCCGGGTCGCCGTCACCGACCTCGAGACGACGGTGCTCGGCGAGAGCGTCCTGGCGCTGCGCCTGGACGACGGACCGGAACCGCTGCTGGACAGGATCTCCGAGGCGGCCCGGCAGGTCCTGCACGAGGACGGGCTGGACGACGCCCCCGTCGTGGGCATCGGTCTGGGGGTGCCCGCCCCCGTCGACTCCGCCGCGGGGAAGGTGACGGGCTGGTCGATCATGTCGGGCTGGGACGGCTTCGACGTCCGCGACCACCTCCGCCGCGCCTGGGGCGTCCCCGTCGTCGTCGACAACGACGTGAACGTCCAGACGGTGGCGGAGCACCACCGCTTCTGGCCGCACGTCTCGCACCTGTTCTACGTCAAGATCGGCACGGGTGTGGGCAGCGGCATGGTGGTCGACGGAGCCGTGAACCGCGGCGCCCAGGGGGGCGCGGGCGACATCGGCCACGCTCACGTCGGGGGGTACGGCGACCCGCAGTGCCGGTGCGGGAACCTCGGGTGCCTGGAGTCCCTCGTCGGTGGGTGGGCCCTGGCCCGGGACCTGCGGGACGCCCGGCGACCGGACATGCACGACGCGCGGGACGTGGCCCGCCAGGTGACGCTGGGCGAGGTCCAGGCCGTGACCCGCCTGCGCGCCGCGGGTCGGATCCTGGGGGAGGCCGTCGCCTTCGCCACCAGCCTGCTGAACCCCGAGGTGATCGTCCTCGGGGGTCTCCTCAGCGTCAGCGGGGACCACCTGATGGCCGGGGTGCGCGAAACCGTCTACCAACGCTCGCACCCCCTGGCCACCCGGCACCTGCGCATCGTGCCGACGGGGTTCCGGTCCCGGTCGGGAACCGTCGGCGCGAGCTACCTCGTCCGGGACCACGTCCTGTCCCCGGCCCGGGTCGACGCGCTGCTCGCCGCCGGCGGTTCCCCCTTCGAACTCCCCTGACCGTTCAGGACGCGGCCGGGCGTCCGGTCGGGGCGAGCGGTTCCTCCGCCTGACGGTGCCGTCAGGGAACGCGCACGACGTACCGCAGGAGGACCGCTCCCCCGGCGAACCGTCGTTCCGCCAGGAGCTCGAGGTCGACGCGCAGACCCGGCGGCATCGCAGGTTTGCCGCCGCCGACGGTGACGGGGCAGACCAGCAGGACGCAGTCGTCGACCAGCCCGTGCCGGAACGCCTCGGCCGCGATGGTCGCACCCCCGATGCTGAGGTCGCGGTCGGTGGACTCCTTGAGGGCGCGGACGGCGGCGGGGTCGAAACGCCGTTCCAGCGTCGTCCGCGCCGTGCTCACCTGCTGCAGGGTCGAGGAGAACACGACCTTGTCGGCGTCGCGCCAGACGTCGGCGTACTCGCGCACGACGGCGGGTTCGCCCTCGAGCCAGTCGTCGTCCTCCCAGACGCGCATCGTCTCGTACATCCGCCGCCCGTAGAGCGACGTCCCGACGTGGCGTTCGTGGTCGTTCCAGAACGCGTGGACCTCCTCGTCCGGCACCGACCAGTCGAACGCACCGGTGGCGTCCTCGAGGTAGCCGTCGAGTGAGGTGTTCGCCGCGTAGACGAGTCTGCCCACAGGTTCCTCCGCATCGGTCGTGAACCCCACCCTGCCCCCGTGGGAACGGCGGGACAAGGGGTTCACCCACCCCCGGACGACGCCCGCACCCGCGACGCCACGCCTGGTCCCAGACCCGGTCCCACGTCGGACCGGGTGTGGGACCGGCACGGACGTCGTCACCACGACCGCGGAGCCGTTCCCGTGCCCGGTCCCGTGCCTGGTCCCACCGTCGTCACCGGGCCCCTCGCGGTCGACCGGCCTTCCCGCACCGGTCGGCCGCCGTCCGGGTCGTCGTCACGAAGCACCGGACCTACCGGCACGCCGCTCCAACGATCCCCCCAGGGGGCCGTCGCCCCCGACCCGCCGGTCAGGACAGCAGGGAGATGACGACCTTGCCGCGCACGCTGCGGGTCTCCAGGGCGGTGAACGCGGCCGCGGCCTCCTCCAACGGGAACGTGGCGCCCACCCGCGGGGTGATCACACCGGCGGCGAGGTAGCCGGTGAGTTCGCGCAGGACCTCCTCGGACTGCGCGGCCTGGCGGACGAGCGTGAGGCCCCTCTCCTCCCCCGCGGCCTGGTCCAGTTCCCCGATGACGGTCACCAGGGTTCCGCCGCGCCGGAGGATCCCGTACGACTTCTCCAGGGAGGCTCCCCCGACGGCGTCCAGGACGGCGTCGAACTCGCGCAGGTGCTCGGAGAAGTCGTCGGTGGTGTGGTCGAACACCTCGTCCGCCCCGAGTCCCCGGACGAGGTCGACCCCGTCACCGCTGGCGGTGGTGGCGACGTGGGCGCCGAGGTGCTTGGCGACCTGGATGGCCGCCGAACCGACGGCGCCCGACCCGCCGCTGATGTAGACCTTCTGACCGGCCTGCAGGTGGAGGTTGTGGTCGACCGCCTCGACGGCGGTGGTGCCGGCCACCGGCATCGAGGCGGCGTCGACGGAACTCAGGCCCTCGGGGACGGCGGCGAGGTTGCGGGCCTGGACGAGGGCCTGCTCGGCGATCGCCCCGCTGCCGCCGAGCAGGGTGTAGGCGTTGCCGTAGACGCGGTCGCCGACGGAGAACCCGGTGACGTCGGGCCCGACGGCGGCCACGACCCCGGCGACGTCACCGCCGAGGGTGGCGGGGAACTGCAGCGGCATCAACGCCTGGGCGTACCCGGACCGCAGGGCCGCGTCGAGGGGGTTGAGGGCGGCGGCCTCGACGGTCACGAGGACCTGGCTGCCGGTGGGGTGCGGGAGGGTGACGTCGGCGATCGTCAGGACGCTGTTGTCGCCGTACTCGGTGATCTGCAGTGCGCGCACGGTGCGGGTTCCTTCTGGAGCGGGTCGGGTGGTGGTGGGGGCGGAGCCGCGGGAGGGCGGTTCCGGGAGGCGGTGCGCCGGGCCCCGGCGCGGGGTGGTCAGGCACTCACCTCCGCGGCAGCGCGGGCCAGGACCTGGGAGTACGTCTCGACGCTCTGCGCGCCGGCGACCGCCAGGCGGCCTCCGACCACGGCGAACGGCACCCCGGTGATCCCCAAGGCGCGGGCCCGGGCCCGGTCGGCGTGGACCTCCTGGGTGAACTCCCCGGAGGCCAGGACCCGCCGCGTGTCGTCCTCGGGGAGGCCGTGGCGCGTCGCCACGGCCACCACCTGCGCGGAGTCGAAGGGGTCGACGTGCCCCGCGAAGCACTCGGTCTGCAGGTCGGTGAAGAACGCGGTCCCGACGCCGCTGCGGTGAGCCAGCTGCAGCACCCGGTGCACGTCGAAGGTGTTGCCGGCCGGGCGGTCCACGACGAAGGGCAGCCCTTCCGCGGCGGCCCGGCGGGTCATCTCCTCCTCCACCGCCCGCGCTCGCTCGGGGCGGACGCCGTGGACGCGGGTCGCGACGTCCAGCACCGGCTCGGAGGTCCCGCGGGGCCACTCGGGATGGAGTTCGAAGGAGTGCAGCACGACGTCCGCGTCGATGTCGGCGGCGTCACCGCCTGGACCAGGCGGTGCTCCCCGACGTAGCACCACGGACAGCTGAGGTCGGTCCACACGTCCACCCGCAACGGGGAGCGGGAACGAGGGCCGGGAGGGGTGGGAGACATGGCGACCTACCATCGGTGTGGTCACGCACACGGTGTGCGTAAGGCGATGGTGGACCCGTTCGACGGGGTCTACAAAAGGCACATCCGTGTGCGCGAGAAGGGCACACGGGTGTTCGTGGAGGGGGTGGGACGCGTGGTGCCAGAGGTTTCCGGGCAGGGCCTGCCGGCGCCGGAACCGGGCGTGTGCGCCGGCTGGCCGCAGGAGAGCGGGTTCATCCGCGAGGTCCTCGACCGGATCGGGGACAAGTGGACCGTGCTGGTCGTCGGGACCCTGCGGGACGGTCCACGGCGGTACACCGAACTGCACGCGGTCGTGCCCGGCATCTCCCAGCGGATGCTGACGTTGACCCTGCGGCAGCTGGCCCGGGACGGGCTCGTCACCCGCACCGCCTACGCCGAGGTCCCGCCGCGCGTGGAGTACGCCCTGACCCCGTTGGGCCGCAGCCTGCTCGACGTCGTCATGGCCCTCTCGACGTGGGCCGTCACGCACTACGAGGCCGTGGCCGCCCACCGGCGCGCCGCCGACGCCTCCGACTGAGCCCGCCCCGCGTCGGGCGGACCCGCCCGCCAGGCCGTCACGGCCAGCAGGAGCACCGCGTTCTGGGCGGGAACCGTGACGTCGAGTCCCGTGCACTCGCCGAGGCGGCGCAGCCGGTTCAGCACGGTGTTCCGGTGGCAGAACGACCGCTCGGCCGTCGCGGCCACGGAACCCGTCGCGCAGTAGACGTCGAACGTCTCCAGCAACCGGTCCCGTTCCGGCGCCGGCAGGGCGAGCACCTGGCTCAGCACGTCGCCGGCGACGTCGGCCCGCAACGGCCCCAGAGCACGCGCCGCCAGCGCCAGGGCCACGTCCGGCGGGCGCACCGGACCGGTCGCCCCGGACGGGAGCACCGCCGCCACGGCCTCCGCCACCCGCACCGCGCGCGGCACCCGGGCCAGTCCCCGCGCGAGGGGGCCGACCCCGCAGACGACGTCGCGCAGGGCGCTGTCCTCCGTCGCCAGCAGGACGGCCCCGCCCCGCCAGGGGTGGACGTGCAACCCGGTCCTGCGCCCGACGCCGGGGACCGCGACGCCGGCCGGGACGACGGCGCACACGACGTCCGCCTCGACGTCCATCCCCAGCACGGCCGCAGCCCCCGACAACAGCGTCCCGTCGCGGCCGTCGGACTCCAGGAACGTGTCGACGATGCGGTGCCGGTCGCGCTCACGGGCGTACGCCAGCGCCGTCGCCGCCTCGTGGTAGCCGACCTGGACGTCCGTCGAGTGCTCCTCCACCGCCTGCCAGACCTGCACCGGCAGCGTGACGGCGGCCGCGAGGCCCTCAGGGGCCAGCCGTTCGGCGAGCACCTCCCACACGATCCGGAAGTGCAGGCGGGTCCCCGCCGTCACGGCGGCCAGGGGCACGTCGAGGTGCGCCCTGGTGCGCCCCAGCTCCCGCGAGGCCTCCACGAGCCGCTCCGGGACGGGCAGGTCGACCAGCCGGCGGAACACCCGTTCGTACGTGTCGACCGCGTCGCTCTGCAGCCGGTCCACCTCGACGGCGCCGTCGGAGTAGGGCACCACCTCCCGCACCTGCGCCACGAACCGGGTCGCGAGCGCGTCCACGTCCCCCAGGAGTTCCAGCAGCGCCGACCGGACCGTCGCGGACCCGGCGGCCGTTGCGGGGGTGTTTCCCGGACTGTGCACGTGCACACCCTAGCCAGGTCGACCTGCACGCTGACGTCCTTGCGACCCGGGCCCCGCCGCGGAAGGCTCGGGTCCCACCGGCGCACCGCCGGACCGCAGGGAAGGGAGCACCGGAGATGACCACGGTACGTGTGGCCCTCGTGCAGGCAGCCTGGACGGGCGACAAGGACAGCATGCTCGCGGCGCACGAGCAGTACGCGCGCGACGCCGCCGCCGCAGGCGCGGGGATCGTCTGCTTCCAGGAGCTGTTCTACGGGCCCTACTTCGGCATCACCCAGGACAGCGCCTACTACGCCTACGCCGAGAGCGTCCCCGGTCCGACGGTCGCGCGGTTCCAGGCGCTGGCCGCCGAACTCGGGATGGTCATGGTGCTGCCGGTCTACGAGGAGGAGCAGCCCGGCGTCCTCTACAACACGGCGGCGGTCGTCGACTCCGACGGCCGGTACCTCGGCAAGTACCGCAAGCACCACATCCCCCACCTGGACCGGTTCTGGGAGAAGTTCTACTTCCGCCCGGGAAACCTCGGATACCCCGTGTTCGAGACGTCCGTGGGGCGGGTGGGCGTCTACATCTGCTACGACCGGCACTTCCCCGAGGGGTGGCGCGCCCTCGGGCTGGCCGGCGCCGAGATCGTCTTCAACCCCAACGCCTCCAAGCCCTCCCTGTCCAACCGCCTGTGGGAACTCGAGCAGCCGACCGCGGCCGCCGCGAACGGCTACTTCGTGGCCGTGCCGAACCGGGTGGGCGCCGAGACCGGCGAGTTCGGCGACGACGCCGTGCCGTTCTACGGGACCAGCTACATCGCCGATCCGATGGGGAACTTCGTCGGCGAGAAGGCGAGCAGCACCGACCCCGAACTGCTGGTCCGCGACCTGGACCTCGACCTCATCCGGCAGGCGCGCACCGACTGGCAGTTCTACCGGGACCGCCGGCCGGACTCCTACGGCGACCTGGTGCGGCCGTGAGCACCACCCTCGTCACCGGTGGCACCCTGGTCTCCAGCACGGCCGCCACCCCGACGGACGTGCTCATCGACGGCGAACGCGTCGTGGCCCTCCTCACGCCCGGTTCCGACCTGGTGGCCGGGATGGTCGTCGACGAGCGCATCGACGCCACCGGCTGCTACGTGCTGCCCGGCGGGGTCGACGTGCACACGCACCTGGAGATGCCGTTCGGCGGCACCGAGGCCAGCGACACGTTCGAGACCGGCACGCGGGCCGCCGCGTTCGGCGGCACGACGACGATCGTCGACTTCGTCGTCCAGCGCACGGGCGAGGTCGTCGAGCACGCCCTGGAGACCTGGCACGCCAAGGCCGCGGGGAACAGCGCGATCGACTACGGGTTCCACATGATCCTCGGCGGGGTCGACGAGGAGTCGCTGAAGGCGATGGACTCGCTCGTCGCGCACGAGGGCGTCACCAGCTTCAAGCTGTTCATGGCCTACCCCGGGGTGTTCTACTCCGACGACGGCCAGGTCCTGCGGGCCATGCAGCGCGCGAGCGGCAACGGCGCGACGGTCATGATGCACGCCGAGAACGGCATCGCCATCGACGTCCTCGTCCAGCAGGCCCTCGCGGCCGGGAACACCGACCCCGTCTTCCACGGGCTGACCCGCCCGGCCGAACTCGAGGCCGAGGCCGTGAACCGCGCGATCGCCCTCGCCAAGGTCGCCGGTGGAACCCCGCTGTACGTCGTGCACGTCTCGGCCTCCCAGGCCCTGGCCCGCATCGCGGCCGAACGGACGACCGGGGCGAACGTGTTCGCCGAGACCTGTCCGCAGTACCTGTACCTGACGCTCGAGGACCACCTCGGCGCGGGCGGACCGGGGAGCTTCGAGGGGGCGAAGTACGCCTGTTCGACGCCGTTGCGCTCGAAGCACGAGCGGCACGCGGCCGACCTGTGGCAGGGTCTGCGGACCGACGACCTCGCGGTCGTGTCCACCGACCACTGCCCCTTCTGCTTCAACGACCAGAAGCAGCTCGGACGGGGTGACTTCTCCAAGATCCCCAACGGGATGGGCGGGGTCGAGCACCGCCTCGACCTCGTCCACCAGGGCGTCGTCGACGGGCACCTGTCCCTGCAGCGCTGGGTCGAGACGTGCGCCACCACCCCGGCGCGGATGTTCGGCATGTACCCGCAGAAGGGGACGATCGCGCCCGGTTCGGACGCGGACGTCGTCGTCTACGACCCGACGGCGACGACGCGCATCTCGGCGCAGACCCACCACATGAACATCGACTACTCGGCCTTCGAGGGTTTCGAGCTCACCGGCGGGGTGCGGACCGTCCTGTCCCGGGGACGGACGGTCGTGGACCGCGGGACCTGGCTCGGGTCCCCCACGCACGGCCGGTTCGTCCGCCGCGGCCTGTCCCAGTACCTGCGCTGAAGGGAGGTCGACCCGTGGACTTCGGTGTCGTCCTGCAGACCACCCCGCCGTCCTCGCGCGTGGTGGAACTCGCCCGCGTGGCCGAGACCTACGGGTTCTCGCACGTGTGGACGTTCGACTCCCACGTGCTCTGGCAGGAGCCCTACGTCATCCACTCCGCGATCCTGCAGGCGACCCGCAAGGTCGTCGTGGGCCCGATGGTGACCAACCCCGCCACCCGGGAGTGGTCGGTCACGGCCTCCACGTACGCGACGCTCAACGAGATGTTCGGCCCGCGGACGGTCTGCGGCATCGGCCGCGGCGACTCCGCGGTCCGCACCCTGTCCGGCAAGCCGACGACGCTGGCGACGCTGCGCGAATCCGTGCACGTCATCCGCGAACTGGCCAACGGCCGGCCCGTCGAGCACCGCGGGCAGACGGTGCAGCTGCCGTGGGCGACCGACCACGGCCCGGGCCGCCAGACCGAGGTGTGGGTCGCCGCGTACGGGCCGAAGGCGTTGCAGCTCACGGGCGAGGTCGCCGACGGGTTCATCCTGCAGCTGGCCGACCCGGACATCGCGGCGTGGACCATCGGCACGGTGCGGGAGGCGGCCGAACGTGCCGGCCGCGACCCGGCGTCGGTGCGGTTCTGCGTGGCCGCACCCGCGTACGTGGGGGACGCCGACGCGGAGTCGATGGCCCACCAGCGCGAGCAGTGCCGCTGGTTCGGCGGGATGGTGGGCAACCACGTCGCCGACCTCGTCGAGCGGTACGGGACGGACTCGACGATCCCCCAGGCCCTCACCGACTACGTGAAGGACCGGGCCGGGTACGACTACAACGAGCACGGCCGGGCCGGGAACTCCCACGCGGCCTTCGTCCCCGACGGCATCGTCGACCGGTTCTGCCTGCTCGGTCCCGCTCAGGCGCACGTCGAACGGCTCACCGAACTGGCCGACCTCGGCGTCGACCAGTTCGCCCTCTACCTGCAGCACGACGGCAAGGACCAGACGCTGAGCGCGTACGGCCAGGTCGTCCTCCCGGCGGTGCAGGGGGCAGCGCGGCGCGCGATCTCCTGACCGGCGCCGCGTGGCGTCGGGGGCCCGTCGCCCGGGCGGCCCATCCAGCCCGGGTCGCCGCGGGCCGACCACCAAGGCATGTTCACCTCCGCCGTCACCGGGGCCTGCGTCGTCGGGTTCACGCGCGAGGCCGGCTGGTGCCAGGCGCCCGGCTGTGCGCACCCCGTCACGGACGGGGCGGCGCTCGTCGTCGCCCGGGACGGCCGGTTCGTCCACTACGCCCGGACGTGCGTCCGGCGCTTCCTCGGCCTGTCGCTGACCCAGGAGGACCTGCTGGCCATCGAGGCCCGCCGGCACGCCGCGTTCGTCATGGGGCTGGCGCACGTCCACGCGGCCTTCGTCCGGGAGGACCCGACCCTGTGCGCCGGGTTGCTGACGACCCTGGAGGACCTGCGCCCGGCGACCGTCGCCGAACGCGTCGTCCTGGAGTCGGCCCGCTCCCGGCTGGAACTCGTCGTCGCCACCTGCCCGGTCGCGCAGGAGGTCGACGCGTAGGCTGCGGCCGTGGCCCTGCCGATCAGCCATCCCCTGCAGCGGTACAGCGTCAGCGGGTACCAGGAGACCGACCTGCCGTCGGGCGCCGTGGCCTGGTCGGCGAACCTGCTGCGGTACGGGCAGAGCTTCGGGCTCGTCACCGACCACGGCGACGGCCGCCCCTGCGACTGGACGTTCACCGACGACGGCTACGGGGCGGAGTTCCTCGCCGCGGCCGCCGGTCTGCACCCCGACGCCGAAGATCCCGGCGCCGTCCTGGTGGACCGGCTCGTGACGATCCGCGCGTTGAACTCCCTCGACCAGGTGGCGTACTGCCTCGACGGGGACGCGTTCGAGGAACGCGGGGAGCACCGGCTGGCGGACCCGGGCCGCACGTTCCTCGAGGTGCGCCGCGACCTCGCAGCGCTCGGTCCGGGCCGCAACGCGCGCATCTGGGACAAGGGCGCCTCGGCGATGGTCCCGGTCACGTCACCGGAGGCGTGACCTCAGCGGCGGAACTGGGCGACGAGCGAGTTCAGTTCCGCTGCGGACCGCGCCACCTCGCCGGCGGTCGTCGCGGTGTGCCCGGCACCGGCGGTGGTCTGGGCGGCGGCGGTCGCGATCCCCGTGGTGTTCAGGGCGATCTCCTGGCTGCCGGCCGCGACCTCGGTCACGTTGCGGACCATCTCGGCCGTCGTGGCCGACTGCTCCTCCACCGCCGCGGCGATCGTGGACTGCAGCGCGTCGACGCGCAGGATGACCTCGGCGATCCCCTCGACCGCGCGCGCGGCGGCGTCCGCGTCGGTCTGGGTGGCGGCCACGCGGGCGACGATCTGCTCGGTCGCCCGGGCGGTCTGCTGGGCCAGTTCCTTCACCTCGCCGGCGACGACGGCGAACCCCTTGCCCGTCTCCCCCGCCCGGGCCGCCTCGATCGTGGCGTTGAGCGCGAGCAGGTTCGTCTGCTCGGCGATGGCCGTGATGAGTTTGACGACGTCACCGATCTCGCGGCTCGAGGTCGCCAGGCGCGCCAGCGTCTCGCCGGCCCCGTGGGCCGCGGCCACCGCGCCCGCGGCGGTCTGCGAGGCGGACGCGGTCGCGGACGCGATCTCGTGGATGGCCGACGTCATCTCCTCACCGGCCGCGGCGACCGTGGCGATCGAGGTGGAGATCTCCTCCGTGGCGGCCGAGACGACCTGGGCCTGCACGGCCGACTCCTCCGCGCCGCCGGAGAGCTGGGTCGCGACGGCCGTCAGCTCCTCGCTGGAGGCGGCCAGGGTGAGGGCGTTGTCGGCGATCCGGCCGATCGTGGCGGACAGGGCGTCGAGGGAGGCGTCCGTCGCCACGGACAGCCGTCCGACCTCGTCGCGACTCACGTGGCCGACGCGCCGGTCGAGACGGCCCACGGCGAGCCCCTCCATGACGTGCACCGCCCGGCCGAGGGGCCGGGCGATGGAGCGTGCGGTGAGGACCGCCGTCACGGCGGCCAGGACGAGGGCCAGCAGGACCGTCCCCACGAGGACGGCCACGGCGGTCCGGTAGGCGGCCTGCCCGTCGGCCGCGATCGCCTGCGAGGCGGCCGTCTCGACCTCGTCGAGGTCCGCGAGCGCCGCGCGGACCCGGCCGGCGGCGGGGTCGGCCGCAGTGGCGCGCTGCTGCACGAAGGCGTCGAGCCGGTCGGCGGTGGCGAGCGGCAGCAGGGAGGTGGCGGCCGTCCGGTACTCGGCCAGGGCCTGCGTCACGGCCTCGCGCTGGGCGGGGCTGGAGGCGGGGCCGGTCTGCAGGTAGCGGGCCCACGCGGCGTCCAGGGCTGCGTCGTCGGCCTGCAGGCGTTGCCGGGCGGCGGCGGTGCCGGCCGCGTCCGGGGTCAGGGCGGTGTCGCCGAGGTCGGCGCGGGCCACGACGAAGGCGGTGTCGACCTTGTCGACCGCGTCGACGGCGGCCAGTCCCGACGTCGCGAGGAACTCCAGGTGGTCCTGGGCCTGGGCGAGGCGGTGCAGTCCCACCCCGGCGACCAGCACGAGCAGGGCACCGACCAGGCCGAAGCCGACGGCGAGCTTGGCCGCGACCCGCAGGTCCCGCCAGTGACCGACCACGGCGAACGTCCCTCCCGCGCGCGGACCCGGTGCCCCCGCTCCCCCGGTGATCGGCACCGGGACCGCGCGACTGGAGTCGCGTGTCCCGGTGTCGACCGGGGGTGGTGCTGTGGGGTTCAGGCGGCCGGGGTTCAGGCGGCCTTGGTGGCGGCCACGAGGCCGTCGAGGACCGCGGTGAGCTTCTCCACGACCTCGGCGTCGTCCTTCGGGTGCGTCTCGGCGAAGCGGACGACCGAACCGGGGATGGCGAAGGTGACGTCGGACAGGACGTTCGCGCCGGCGATGCCGAGGGCCTTGCGGGCGTCGTCCTGGGCCCAGACGCCGCCGAACTGGCCGAAGGCGGAGCCGACGACGACGAGCGGGGTGCCGTTGAGGGGGCTGGCGCCGTAGGGGCGGGAGGCCCAGTCGATGGCGTTCTTCAGCACGGCCGGGACGGTGCCGTTGTGCTCGGGGGTGACGACGAGGATGGCGTCGGCGGCGCCGACGGCGGCGCGGAAGTCGACCGCGGCCTGGGGGACGGAACCCTCGACGTCGACGTCCTCGTTGTAGAAGGGCAGGTCGGCGAGGCCCTCGTGGATGGTCAGCTCGACACCCTCCGGGGCCAGGGCCACGGCGGTCTCGGCGATCTGGCGGTTCGTGGAGGCGGCGCGCAGGCTGCCGACCAGGACCAGGACGTCGGTCACGGAGAACTCCTCGGGAAGACGGGGGCGGACCCGGACGGGCCGCTGAAACGGACTGTAGTCCGTATCTTGTCCCGGCTTCAAGCACCGTCGTGGTCACCTAGGCTGCGCGGGTGGCACGGATGCTGGCCCGGCTGGGCGAGGGGGGTCTGCCCGCCCGCGCCGACGCCTCCCGCAACCGCGAGCTGCTCCTGTGCACCGCCCGCCGCCTCCTGGACGAGGTCGGTCCCCAGGGCCTGAGCATGGACGCCCTGGCGGAGGCCGCCGGGCTGGGCAAGGGCACGGTGTTCCGCCGGTTCGGTTCGCGCGCAGGGCTCTTCGCCGCCCTCCTCGACGAGCACGAACGCGAGTTCCAGGGCGCCTGTCTCGCCGGTCCCCCGCCCCTGGGGCCGGGCGCGGACCCGGTGGAGCGGCTCGTCGCCTTCGGCCACGAACGCCTGCGCTTCACCGCCCGCCTCGCGGGCCTGCTGCGCGAGGCGCGGGCGCGGGCCACGGCCTCCGGGGCGCCCGGGGACTTCAGCCGCCTCCACCTGCGCGTCCTGCTGCAGGCCGCCGGCGTCGGCGGGGACGGGGAGGTCCTGGCGTTCCAGCTGCACGCCGCGCTCGAGGCGCCCCTGCGCCACCACCTCGAGGGGGACGGTCCCGACGGCTCCCCCGGCGCGCCTCCGCTGGACCGGCTGGCGGCCGGCTGGGGCGACCTCGTGCACCGCATCGCCGACCACCGCTGAATCCCGACGGTGGCGCGGGTCCACCCACCGACGAGACCCGTGACCCAGCGCAGGCACCAGCAGGAGGACACCGTGGGCCAGATCCACCTCGAACTGTTCGCCACCCTCGACCTCGTGGGCCAGGGCCCGGGCGGCCCCGACGAGGACCCCGTCGGGTTCGCCTTCAGCGGGTGGCAGGCCCCGCTCGTGGACGAGCACACCGGCCGGCAGGTGCAGGCCTCCTACGAGGGCACCGACGCCCTGCTGCTGGGCCGCCGCACGCACGAGATCTTCAGCGCGTACTGGCCCCACCAGCAGGGCGGCCCCGACGACTCGATCGCCGCGCTCTTCAACCGCGTCCCGAAGTACGTCGCCTCCCGCGGCCGGCCGGACCTGTCGTGGACCGGTTCGGTGCAGCTCGGTCCGGACCTGCCCGCCGCCGTGCGCGAGGTGCGGGAACGGCACGACCGCGTCAAGGTCGTCGGCAGCCTCAACCTCGTCCAGACCCTGTTGCGGGAGAGGCTGTTCGACGAACTGCACCTGTGGTTGCACCCCCTCCTCCTGGGGCAGGGCAAGAAGGTGTTCGACGGCGGCGCGGTGCCCTCGAACCTCACTCTGCTCACACCCCCGGACGCCGGACCGCAGGGATCGGTGTTCCTGCGCTACGGGCTGCGCGACGGGGTTCCCGGCACGGGCGACATGACGGCTCAGGAGCGGTGAGTTCCCGCAACGGTGGGTTCCCGCGGGTCGGTCAGTTCGGGGCGGTGCGCTGGTAGAGGACGTGGTCCTGCCAGCGTCCCGCGATCCGCAGGTACCGGCGTGCCACCCCGATGCGCTCGAACCCGTTGCGCTGCAGCACCGCCTGCGAGGCGGAGTTCGAGAGCAGGGTTCCGGCCTGCAACCGGTGCAACCCCAGCCCGGCCGGCTCTGCGGTGAACGCGAGGTCCACGAGCGCGGCCACGGCGTGGGTCGCGACCCCGCGACCGTTGACGGCCTCGGCCACGAAGTACCCGACGTCGGCGGACTGGAACGGCCCCCGCACGATCCCCGACAGGGTCAACCGCCCGACGAGTTCCCCGTCGTGCTCGATGACGTAGGGCGCCACGCGCCCCGCCTCGTGCTCGGCGAGCGCGGTCCGCAGCAGGTCGCCCTGCCCCTCGCTCGTGAAGTACGACTCGTCCCGTTCGGGTTCGTAGGGGGCCAGGAACGGCCAGTTCTCCCGCAGCAGGGACGCCACCGCGGGGGCGTCGTCGGCGCGCGCGAGACGCAGCGTCGTCGCACCGCTCACGAGATCACGAACCACACGGTCTTGCCGTTCTCGTCGTGCTCCACGCCCCAGCGGTCGGAGATGATGTCGACGAGGGCCACACCGCGTCCGCCCTCGGCCTCCGGGGCGGCGTCGCGCCGCACGGGCGGGTGCGGGTTGCCGTCGGAGACCGCGACGTGCAGCCCGGGCCCCTCCCCGTCGCAGGAGACGCGGACGCGCACCGGTGGCCCGCCGTGGCGGACGGCGTTGGTGACGAGTTCGGAGACGAGCAGTTGCGCCTCGTCGAGGACGCGCGCGTGGTGGGCGGCGCAGTAGGCCTCGGACAGGAAGGCGCGCGCTCGACGCGCCGAGTGCTCCTCGTCGGGCAGGGTGATCTCCGCCGCCGGGGTCGCCTCGCACACGAGTGCCATCCAACACCATCCCCCCGCACCCCGCCCCCGGCCGAGCGGCCGGGACCGGTGGGGGTCCGGGGTCACGAGGTCAGCAGCTGCACGAGCTCGGCGGCGGTGCGGGTGACCCCCGCCCGCACGGCGTCCAGCTCGGCGTCGCGCACGTGACCGGCCGACAACTGCTCGGCCGGCTGCGGTGCCCGCGCGGGATCGGTGGCGCGTTCGGACAGCTCCAGGCCGAGCCGCACGCACGTCGCGAGCGGCGTCGCCCAGCCGGGCCGGTCGACCTGCGAGAGCGCGTGCGCCAGGTCCTCGGGGAAGGCCCAGGCCGCGAGCGCCTCGGCCGAGACCCGGGTGTGGGTGGCGCCGTAGCGGCGGTTCTCCGCCGCGAGGAGTTCCTCGCGGTCGGCCGACTCCGCGATCATGCGCGGGTACTCCACGGGGTCGCACCGCACGAGCAGGGCCTGCCCGAGCCGGGCCAGCAGCCCGACGGAGAACGCCTCCGGCGCAGCGCAGCCGAGACGCGGGGCGAACTCGGCGGCGGCGACGGCGGTGAGCACGCTGCGGTCCCAGAAGCCGGCGAGCGCCTCGGGGACGTCGTCGAGGCCGGCCATCGCGGAGACCGCGAGGCTGCGCACCGTGGAGAACCCGACGACGGTGACGGCGAAGGCGGGTCGGGAGACGCGGCCCGACAGGCCGAAGTAGGCGGAGTTGGCCAGCCGCAACACCTTCGCCAGCAGCGCCGGGTCGAACCCGAGGGTGCGGCCCAGGGAGGCGGCGTCCGAGGCCTGGTCGTCGGCCTCGGCCACGACGCGGGCCGCCACGGGCCGGTGGGCGGGCAGGTCGTCGAGGGCCGCGGAGATGCGGCCGAGGACCTCGACGGCCCCGGGCGGGGACGTCGAGGTGGCGGTGACGCCGCTCGCGCCGGACGCGGTGCTCACGCGGGCACCCCCTTCAGGACCGTCGACGTGGGGGCGGCGGCGGGCACGAGCTCGCCCCCGCGCCGCAACACCTCGACGAGCGCCTCGCGCGGCAGCGGTCGGGAGTACAGGTAGCCCTGGACGGCCTCGCACCCGAGCTCGCTGATGACCTGGTCCTGCTCGAACGTCTCGACGCCCTCGGCGACGACGCCCAGCCCCAGGGTCCGGGCCAGGGAGACGACGGCGGCGGCGACGGCGCGGGCCGGCCCGTCGGTGGAGCGCAGGTCCCGCACGAAGGACCGGTCGACCTTGAGGTGGTCGACGGGCAGGTCCTTGAGGTAGGCCAGCGAGGAGTAGCCCGTGCCGAAGTCGTCGATGGCCACGCGCACCCCGTCGGCCCGCAGTTCCTCCAGCACCTCCCGGCACGCGCGCAGGTCGCTGGCCAGGGCGGTCTCGGTGACCTCCAGGCACAGGTCGGACAGCTGCAGACCCGCCGCGGCCACGGCGCGGCGCACCCCCGCGGCGAACCCCTCGGCGGCCAGGCTGACGGCGGAGACGTTGACCGCCACGTGCTCCGGGCTCGTCGGCAGCACCCCGGCGGCCTGCTCGGCGCGCCAGGCGGCGAGGTCGCGGCAGGCGACCTCCAGGACGTGCGCGTCGAGGGCCGGCACGAGGTTGGCCCGTTCGGCCAGTTCGATGAAGACGTCCGGCCGCACCGGCCCGAGCTCGGGGTGCGTCCACCGGCACAGCGCCTCGACGCTGCGCAGCTGCGCGGGACGGCCGGGCCGCACGACGGGCTGGTAGTGCACGTCGACGCCGCCGCGGGCGAGGGCCTCGCGCAGGTCGGCGACCAGGCGCAGGGCGCGCCGGGCCCGGGTGCGGACCTCCTCGTCGAGCAGGGTCCACCGCCCGCCGCCGGCGGCCTTCGCCTCGTGGACGGCGATGCCGGCATCCCGGACGACCTCCTCGGCGCTGCACGTCAGCCCCTCCAGCAGCACCACCCCGATGCTGGCGACGAGGCGCAGCCGCAACCCGTTGACCTCGACGGGGGCGAGCACGGCGTCCAGGACGCGCCGGGCCGTGGCCTGCACCGCGTCGAGGTCGCCGAGGTCGGCGCAGACGAGGACGAACTCGTCCCCGCCGGGCCGGGCGACCATGTCCCCGGCGCGCACCGTGCGGGCCAGCCGGCGGGCGACCTCGACGAGGACGGCGTCCCCGGCCTCGGGTCCCAGGCCGTCGTTGACGGTCTTGAAGTCGTCGAGGTCGACCATGAGGACACCGACGTTCGTGCCCTGCCCGGGCGCGCGGCCGGGCAGCGCCAGCAGGTCCGAGAGCCGTTCCAGGAGTGCGAGCCGGTTCGGCAGCCCGGTCAGCAGGTCGTGCTGTGCCTGGTAGGCGAGGCGGTGCTCGCGGGCCAGCCGGTCCGTGACGTCCTCGACCGTGCCGATGAAACCCGCCCCGTACCCGGGGGTCCGGCTCGGGGCCAGGCGCACGGTCACCCAGCGGACCTGGCCGGCGGCCGTGCGCAGGCGGGTGTCGAGGGTGACGCGTTCGCCGGAGAGCACCGTGGCGATGGCCTCGACGACCCCGGTCCGTTCGTCGTCCACGACGTGGGTCAGCCAGCCGGTGCCGCACAACTCCTCGGCGGGCAGGCCGAGGAGTTCGGCGAAGGCGTCGTTGACGCGCGAGAGCCGGGCGCCGACGTCGGAGACGATCGTGGGCACGGGAGAGCTCTGCGCGAGCGTCGCGAAGCGTTCCTCGGCGGCCCGGACCGCGGCGTGGGCCTTCTCGTCCTCCGGCAGCGCCAGCGACAGCACCCAGTAGTGCTCGGTCGTCCCCGCGCGGGCCACGGCCCCGAGGCCGGGACCAGGACGTTCGGGGACGGGCCAGGCGACGACCTCGGTGCGGCGCAGGTCGCCGCCGGCCGTCACGACGTCGACGGCGTAGCGGGTCCGTCGTTCGCGCGAGAGGCGTTCGGCGTCGGGACCGGTCCGCAGCAGGCGGGTGACGGCGACGTCGACGAGGTGGCCGGCGTCGACCCCGAACAGGTCCGAGGCGGCGGCGTTGGCCCAGCGGACGCGGGCGATCTCCCGCGCGGGGGGGTCGTGCGGACGGGACACGACGAGGACGGGTTCGTCCGCGGCCGCGGCGTGGTGCAGCAACGCGGCGTCGACCCCGGCGGTGGAGTCGGGGCTCCCCCCGGGGTGGTGGCTGCGCCACGCCTCGTTCAGCACTGGTTCCGTCCACGGTGTTTCCCGGCGATCCCTTCCGTGGGACCGCATCGGAGTGTTCATCGGCACGATGCGCGACGAACTGACCCCCTCGCGCCCACGGACGCCGAGTTCAGAAGGGGGGCCCCTGCGGGACCGGCTGCGCTGCGTCACCTCGCCACCCGTCGGGACGGCGCGTTAGGCTCGCGGGCAAACGTCCGGCCCCCAGGCCGGTCCGCCCCTGCCGGAAGGTCTCGCCGTGCTCACGGCGTTCTTCGCCGCGGCCGCGTGGGGACGGGTCGGACTCGCCGCGACTCCCCTGGCGCTGCTGTGGTGCGTCCACGACCGCACGGGTTCCTGGTCCTCGGCCGGGCTGGCGACCGCCGGTCTCGCGGTCGCCGAAGCCCTCGCCGGTCCCCAGACCGCGCGCCTCGTCGACCGGTTCGGCCAGCCCCGGGTCCTGCCCGGGCTGGCGCTCGCCCACGCCGCCGTCCTGCTCGCCGTCGTGGTCCTGCTGCCCCCCACCGCTCCCGCGGCGCTCCTCCTGCCGGCCGGCGCGGCCGTCGGGGCGACCCTGCCCCAGCTCGGCGCGTACTCCGCCGCCCGGTGGGCACACCGCCTGACCCCCGCGACGGGTCTGTCCCGCGCGTTCGCCTGGGAGGCCGTCGCGAACTCGACGGCGTTCCTGCTCGGACCGGTCCTCGCCGCGTGGCTGGCGTCCTCCGGGCGGCCGGCGGCCGCGCTGGCGGGAGCCGCTGCGCTCGTCGCGTCCGGATCGGTGGTGCTGGCGCTGCTGCGGGGTTCGGCACCTCCCGCCGGGGGTCGCCCGGCCCGGAGGCCACGGCGGGGTGGGGGTCCCCCGCGTGGACTCGGGCTGCCGCTGGCCGTGACCGCCTGTCTGGGAGTGCACTTCGGCGCGCTGCCGCTCGCGGTCACCGCGGCGCGGCCGCAGGAGGCGGCGGTGCTGTTCGGCGCCTCCAGCGCCGGCGGGCTCCTCGCCGGCCTGGTCCTCACGCGGGTCGGCGACCCCCGGGTGGGCCGCAGCGCCGTCGTCCTCGCACTCGCGGCGGCCCCACTGGCCGTGCCGGGTGTGCTCGGGGGCTCCGTGGTCGGGCTCGCGGCGGTGCTCGCGGCCGTCGGCGCCGCGGTGCCGCCCGTCGTCGTCGCAGCGGCCGTCGCCATCCGCACAGCGGCTGCACCGCAACGCCTCACGAGCGCCTTCGCCTGGTCGGCCTCGGTGTCGGCGGCGGGGGTCGCCGCCGGGTCGGCCGTCGCCGGTCAGGTGGTGGACCACGTCGGCGCGGCGGGGGCGGCCGGCGTGGCCGCGGCGGCCACGGCCGCCCTGGCCGGCGTGGCCTGGGGGTGGGGCAGGATCGGCGGGTGCGCCCGCTGCGTCCCACCCGCCTCCTGAGCCTGGACTCGGGGTTGTGGGCGCTCGACGAGACGCAGCCGGTGGCCGCCGTGCTGGACCACCGGACGGGACGCCTCGAACGTGTCGTCAGCTGGCCGCAGGTCCCGGCCGAACCCGTGCCGACCCCCTGGCCGCCGCCGCGCCTGCTGCCCGACGGCCCCGCGTTCTGGACCCACCCCCACGGCGAGGCGCCCCTGGTGCGGATCGGCCCGGACGGTGTCGAGCTCGCCGTCTGGACGCACGGGCTGCGGCTGGCGGCCGTCGGGCCGGGTGGCGTCTGGTGCGCCCCGCCACCCCCGGCGCAGGACGTCGTGCGGTCGGTCGACGGGCGGCCCGGGTGGGGTCTGCACCCCGCCCAACTGCTCCACGTCGCCCGTGGCGGCACCCCCCGCCTGACGACCGTCCCGGCCCCGGTCCGCGCCGCCCAGGCCGAGGACACCGGGTTCCTCCTGGCCCTGGACGCCGAACCGTGGCACCTCGAACCGCTCGGCGCCGACCTGCACGAGGTCGTGTGGAGCACCGCGTGGTTCCGCGTCCCGTGGGGGGCCGCCGTGGGCGGGGAACTGCTCGACGTCGCCGAACCCCTCCCCGAGGGCCCGCCCGTGCGGACCGAGGACGGCCGCGGGACGCACTCGTGGCTGGACCCGTGGGCCACCGGCCAGGACCGGCACGGGGTCCGCCTGGAGGGGGCGCGCTGGGGTTTCGGCTGGCGGGCCGACGGCGACGCCGCCACCGGCGGGGAGCTCGTGGCGCTGACGCACAACGCCGACGGGAACCCGTTGCGACGCATCCCCTTGGGCCGCGGGACCACGACCTCGGCGGCCCTCGTCGGGACGGGCTCCGCCGAACGGCTCGTCGTGGCGGTGCGCCGGGACGCACCCGGTGAGCTCCGCCCGCCCGTGGACCTGGTGACGGTGCACCGCAGCGGGGACGTCACCCCGCTGCTGCGCGGCGGCGACGTCGACGTCGCCGACCACGTGCGGCCGCTGCTGCCGCGTCCCCTGGAGGCCGGGTCGTACCTGCGGCAGGTCCTGGCCACGCACGGCCGGCTCGAGGAGCACTGGCGCACCGACGAGGGGCTGCTGCCGCTCGTCGAGGGGTTGCACGCCGCCCGGTCCCGCCTCGTCGGCGACTGGCCGGACACGCTGCTGGAGTGGACCTTCGAACACCCCGAGCACCCCGGGGTCCGGTTGCGCCGCCGGACCCCGCTGTTCGACGAACTGGGCCGGATCACTCCGCCGGACACCGCCGCCGAGGCGCTGCGCGAGGACCTGCTGACCGGTCACGTCCCCCCGCTGAGCGCGGCGCGGCGCGGGTTCCTGGACCTCTGAGGACGGGCCCAGGAACCGCGTCTACGATCGGCGGCGACGCCGTCCCCGAGAGACCTGGACCGACGATGTTCACGGAGACCCCCCGCCCCGGCCTCGTGCGCGAGCACCCGTGGGCCGGCTGGTTCGCCGTCGCCACGGTGTGCTTCGGGGCCTTCATGGGCCAGCTCGACGCCAGCATCGTCACGATCACGTTCCCCGCCCTCGAACAGGAGTTCTCCGCGCCGTTGGCGGCCGTGGAGTGGGTTTCGCTGGCCTACTTGGTCACCCTCGTGGGACTCGTCGCCGCGGCGGGGCGGATCGCGGACGCCGCCGGCCGCAAACTGTTCTACCTGTACGGCTTCGCGGTGTTCACGGCCGCGTCGGCGGCCTGCGCGCTGGCCCCCGGGCTGGGCTGGCTCGTGGGGTTCCGCGTCCTGCAGGCCGTCGGTGCGGCGATGCTGCAGGCCAACAGCGTCGCCCTCGTCGTGACGAGCGTGCCGCGCGAGCGGATGCGGGCCGCCCTCGGTGTGCAGGCGGCGGCGCAGGGGCTCGGTCTCGCGCTCGGGCCCGTGCTGGGCGGGGTGCTCGTCAGCACCGTCGGCTGGCGGTGGGTGTTCTGGGTCAACGTTCCCGTCGGCGTCGTGGCGCTGGTGGCCGGCCGCTTCCTGCTGCCCCGCAGCCGGCAGCGCAACCCCCTGGGACGCTTCGACGGACGTGGTCTGGCCCTGCTGGCCGGGTCCTCGACGGCGCTCCTGCTGGGCGTCTCCGTGGCCTCCGGGCTGCCGCTGCCCGGGTGGGTCGCCGCCGTGCTCGTCGTCGGGGCGCTGGGTGGAGCGGCGTGGTTCGTCCGCACCGAACGCCGGGCGGACAGTCCCCTCGTCGACCCCGAGGTCCTCGCCTCGCGCGCCGTCCGGGACGGGTTGGTGGGGGCCCTGTGCGCCTACCTGCTCCTGTTCGCACCCCTGGCCCTGTTCCCGCAGGTCCTCGGGGTGCACGGCGCCGCGGGCCTGGTCCTGACGGCCCTGCCCGCGGGGTTCGCCGTGACGGCCGTGGCCGCCGAACGGCTCGTGCCCCGGACCTGGAGCCCCCGCACGCGGGCGTTGGTCGGTTCCGGCGGCTGCGCCGTCGCCGCCGGGGCGCTGCTCGCGGCGCCGGGGTCGGCGGGCTGGGTGGCGCCCTGGCTCGCGGTGCTGGGGCTGAGCCTGGGCGTCTACATCCCCGCGAACAACTCCTCCGTCATGGCGGCCGTCCCCGCGCGGATGGCCGGCACGGGCGGCGGGTTGGTGAACATGGCCCGCGGCCTCGGGACGGCGTTCGGCGTCGCCGTCGTGGCGCTCGCCCTGCACCTGACCCCGGGTGGCGGCGGCGCGCCCGACCTGCAGGCCGCGCGGGTCTGCCTCGGTGCCCTCGTGCTCGCGGCCGCCGTCGCCGCGGTGAGCAGCCTCGGGGCGCGCCGACCGTGACCGATCAGGACCCCGCGCGGAAGAGGACCAGGACGTCCTTCGTGCGCCAGGTGCCGGCCGTCGTCGTCCACTGGGCCACGCCCTGGGGCGGGGGCACGGCCGCGCTGCGCCAGCGCAGCACCCACGGGTCCGGCTGCACGGGACCGGGATCGCGGCGGGCGTAGTTCCACTCGAGCAGCTGCCGCAGGACGGGGTCGGCCTCCTGCGTGCGGGCGCGCACGAGCGGTTCCAGGACGGCCGGGTCGGAGAACTGGTCGACGATCTCGCAGTTGCAGGAGTACGCCAGCAGCCCGATCTCCCCCGGCGCGGTGACGCGCTCGCCGCCGACGATCCGGCCGACGTCGGCCCCGATCGCCCGGTACTCCGCGGGTGTGGCGAAGTTCCCGAAGACCGGCGGGTACGCCCACGGCAGCGGCAGGGCCGCCGCCGGCACCGACGCGGCCAGCCCGCCGACCGCCGCCAGGGCGGTGACGACGGGCAGGACGCGGCGGGCCCGGTCGCGCAGCAGGACGCCCAGTCCGAGCAGGGCGACGAAGGACAGCGAGGCCGCCGGCGGCACGTAGTACCACTGGTACGGCGGGACGCCGAGGACGCTGTAGACGCCGAAGTAGGCGACCCCGCCCAGTCCCGTCCCCACGAGGCCGCGGCGCACCGGGTCCCGGTGGCGCAGCAGCGCGAGGACCAGCACGAGGAGGACGAGAACGCCGAGGACCGCGCCGGCGACCCCGACCGCGACGGCGACGGGCGTGTTCGGCCAGTAGTGCGTCCACAGGCCCCGCAGGTACGTGCGGTCGGGCCCGAAGTTCTTCTGGTTCGTCTTGATGACGAACGTGTCGGGGATCGCCGAACCGAGGAACCACCAGCTCACGGCGAACCACGGCAGGCACACCGCGAGGCACGTCAGGACCGCGACGTGCAGACGGCGCAGCACGGGTCCGCTGACGAGGGCCAGCAGGACGACGAACACGACCGTGTCGAGGCGGGCCAGCAGCGCCAGCCCGGCGACGACGCCGTACAGCGCAGGCCGTCCAGCGACCCCGGCGGCCAGCAGTGCCGTCACGGCGGTGAAGACGAGGACGACCTCCAGGCCCAGGGCCGAGACGAGCAGCGGGTTGGCCAGCACGACGACGACGGCCGCGGCCGCCCACCACGCCGAGATCCCCGCGCGCCGCGTCACGACCCCCGCGCACCCGGCGGCCACCGCGACCAGCACGGTCGTGACGACCCCGAGGGCCAGTTCACCGTCGGCCCCCGCGAAGGGGCCGACCACGAGGAACCCCAGGGCCAGCAGGCCGACGTTCAGCGGGGAGGTCGCGGCGTTCGACGTGATCCCCGGGGTCATGCCCCAGTGGAAGTGCTCCGCGAGGTTCCGGGCGTAGGCGAGCGTGATGTAGCTGTCGTCGATGAGCCCGCGGGAGGTGGTCCAGGACAGCAGGACGCCGACGAGGGCGCCGAAGAGCGGCAGGACCACCCGGGAGGAGGGGCGAGGGGGTGCGGGCACGGGCTGCATCCCACCACAAACCCGGGCACGACGACGGCCGCCCCCCTTCCGGGGGACGGCCGTCGGGTCGGGCTGGTGGTGCTCAGGCGCTGGTCAGCGACCGCAGCACGTACTGCAGGATCCCGCCGTTGCGGTAGTAGTCCGCCTCACCGGGGGTGTCGATGCGGACGACCGCGTCGAACTCCACGGTGCCGCCGTCGGTCTTCGTGGCGGTCACCTTCACCGTGCGGGGCGTGCGGCCCTCGTTGAGCTCGGTGATGCCGGCGATGTCGAACGTCTCGGTGCCGTCGAGGCCGAGGGAGGCCGCCGACTCCCCCTGCGGGAACTGCAGCGGGACGACCCCCATCCCGATGAGGTTCGAGCGGTGGATGCGCTCGAAGCTCTCGGTGATGACGGCCTTGACGCCCAGCAGCGCGGTGCCCTTGGCCGCCCAGTCGCGCGAGGAGCCCGAGCCGTACTCCTTGCCGCCCAGGACGACGAGCGGGATGCCCTGCGCGGCGTAGTTCTGGGCCGCGTCGTAGATCGACGTCTGCTCGCCGCCGTTGGTGAAGTCGCGGGTGAACCCGCCCGAGACACCGTCGAGGAGCTGGTTCTTCAGGCGGATGTTCGCGAACGTCCCGCGGATCATCACCTCGTGGTTCCCGCGGCGCGAGCCGTAGGAGTTGAAGTCCGTGCGCTCGACACCGTGCTCGGACAGGTACACACCGGCAGGGCTGTCGGGCTTGATGGACCCGGCCGGGGAGATGTGGTCGGTCGTCACGGAGTCGCCGAGCAGGGCGAGGACGCGCGCGCCGGAGATGTCGCTGACGGGCGACGGCTCGGCCTGCATGCCCTCGAAGTACGGGGGCTTGCGGACGTAGGTGGAGTCGGCGTCCCACTCGAAGGTGTTGCCCTCGGGCGTGGGCAGACCCTGCCAGCGCTCGTCACCGGCGAACACGTCGGCGTAGTCCTTGACGAACATGTCCTTGCTGATGGCCTCGCCGATGACCCGCTCGACCTCGGCCGCGTCGGGCCAGATGTCGCGCAGGAACACGTCCTGGCCGGACTCGTCCTGGCCGATGGGGTCGTTCTCGACGTCCCAGTCCATCGTCCCGGCGAGGGCGTAGGCGATGACCAGCGGCGGGGAGGCAAGGTAGTTCATCTTGATGTCCGGGTTGATCCGGCCCTCGAAGTTGCGGTTGCCGGACAGCACCGCGGTGACCGCGAGGTCGTTCTGCTGCACGGCCGCCGAGACCTCCTCGGGCAGGGGGCCGGAGTTCCCGATGCAGGTCACGCAGCCGTACCCGACGAGGTGGAACCCGAGCTTCTCCAGGTACGGGGTGAGCCCGGCCTTGTCGTAGTAGTCGGTGACGACCTTGGACCCGGGGGCCAGCGAGGTCTTGACCCAGGGCTTGCGGGTCAGGCCCTTCTCGACCGCGTTCTTGGCCAGCAGCGCGGCGGCGACCATCACCGAGGGGTTGGACGTGTTGGTGCAGCTCGTGATCGAGGCGATCGCGACGGCGCCGTGGTCGATCTCGGTCTGCGTTCCGTCGGACATCGTGAGGGCGACGGGGTTCGACGGGCGGCCGCTGGCCTTGCCCGGGACCTGCGGTTCCCCCCCGGCGTTGCTGCCGCTGGCCGACGGGGCGTCGGAGGCCGGGAACGTCTCGGCGAGCGCCTCGTCCTGGGCCGACTCGGGCGTCACGTAGTCGCCGAGGGCGGCGCGGAACGCGGCCTTGGCGTCGTCGAGGACGATGCGGTCCTGCGGGCGCTTGGGGCCGGCGATGCTCGGCACGACCGTGGACAGGTCCAGCTCGAGGTACTCGGAGTACTTCGCCTCGACCGCCGGGTCGTGCCAGAGGCCCTGCTCCTTGGTGTACGCCTCGACGAGCGCGACCTGCTCGTCGCTGCGGCCGGTGAGGCGCAGGTAGTCCAGGGTGACGTCGTCGATCGGGAAGATCGCCGCGGTCGAGCCGAACTCCGGGCTCATGTTCCCGATGGTGGCGCGGTTGGCCAGCGGCACCGAGGCCACGCCCTGGCCGTAGAACTCCACGAACTTTCCGACGACGCCGTGCTTGCGCAGCATCTCGGTGATCGTCAGGACGACGTCGGTCGCGGTCGCGCCGGGCGGGATCGCTCCGGACAGCTTGAACCCGACGACGCGCGGGATGAGCATCGAGACGGGCTGGCCGAGCATGGCCGCCTCGGCCTCGATGCCGCCGACGCCCCAGCCGAGGACGCCGAGGCCGTTGACCATCGTGGTGTGCGAGTCGGTGCCGACGAGGGTGTCGGGGTAGGCCTGCAGCTCCGAGCCCACCTGGCGCGGGAAGACGACGCGCGCGAGGTGCTCGATGTTCACCTGGTGCACGATGCCGGTGCCCGGCGGGACGACCTTGAAGTCGTCGAACGCCGTCTGGCCCCAGCGCAGGAACTGGTAGCGCTCGCGGTTGCGGCCGTACTCGATCTCGACGTTCTTCTCGAACGCGTCGGGGCGCCCGAAGACGTCGGCGATGACCGAGTGGTCGATGACGAGCTCGGCCGGGGCCAGCGGGTTGACCTTCGTCGGGTCCCCGCCCAGGGCGCCGACCGCCTCGCGCATGGTGGCGAGGTCGACGATGCAGGGCACGCCGGTGAAGTCCTGCATGATCACGCGCGCCGGCGTGAACTGGATCTCGGTGTCCGGTTCGGCGTCGGGGTTCCAGTCGGCCAGGGCGCGGATGTGGTCGGCGGTGATGTTCGCGCCGTCCTCGGTGCGCAGCAGGTTCTCCAGGAGGACCTTCAGGCTGAACGGCAGCGCCGCCGCCCCCTCGACCTTGTCGAGGCGGAAGATCGTGTAGTCCGTCCCCGAGACTGTTAGGGTAGCCTTCGCTTCGAAGCTGTTGTGGCTGCTCACCGGGAGCTCCTCACTCGTCGTCCGACGTCGTCGCGTCGCACCGCGCCGTCGTCCTTGCCGTGCTGTCGTGGCGATCTGCTCGATGGTCCCACCGGCTGTGGTGGTCCCGACCCGCGGGGTGGACCCTCACGAGCATTTCTCTCGACATCAAGATACCACCGGACGTGGCTCCGGTCCCGGAACGACGTGCCGTGGCGCACGGCGACGGACCACCCGGACGGGTGCACTCGGATGCAGCACGGTCGGCTTGAGTCGGATCACTCTGGGTCAGCACAGTGGAGGCACGCCCCGAACCGCCTCTGGAGGACCCGATGCCCCTGCTCTCCCGTCGCCCCGACCGCTACGTCCCCCGCCACTCCACGCGCGAGGTGTTCCACGCCTGGCAGCCCGAGACGGTCGTCGACGTGACTCGCGGCGACTCCCCGACGGACGTGCTGGAGAGCGTGCTGGAGGCCCTCGACGGACTCGACGCCCGCGAGCGCGCATCCGTCTGAGGCCTCCTGCCGCAGCACCCGACGAGCGGGTCAGCGCACGAAGCGCGCCACGCACTCCACGTGGTGCGTCATCGGGAAGAGGTCGAAGGCCCGCAGGCCGTCGAGCCGGTACCCGTGCTGGGCCAGGAACGCGGTGTCCCGGGCCAGCGCCGCGGGGTCGCACGCGACGTAGGCGACGGCCCGCGGCGCGAGCGCCGCGATCTGCTCGACCACGGCCCGCCCCGCCCCCGAGCGCGGCGGGTCCAGGACGACGAGGTCGGTCCGGCGGCCGGCGAGCTCGTCGTCCGCCAGCGCCTCCTCGACCGACCCCGCCCACAGCTCGACCTGGGGGTGCTCGTGCAGCGAACGCCGCGCGTCGCGCACCGCCCGCTCCTCCCCCTCGACGGCGAGGACGGAGCCGTCGGGGCCCACGGCCTCGGCCAGCAGCGCCGTGAACAGCCCGACCCCCGCGTACAGGTCCAGGGCCTGCTCCCCCGCCCGCGGTTCCAGGGCCGCCAGGACGGCCTCGCCCAGCAGGCGCGGGGCCGCCGGGTGCACCTGCCAGAACCCCGCCCCGCCGACGCGGAAGACGTGCTCGCGCCGGGTGTCGCCCACCTGGACGTCCACGCGCTCCCCCACCCACGTGCGACCCGAGACCCGGTGCAGGCCCTCGGGCGTGCGCACCGCGACGGAGGCGTCCGGCAGCTTCGGCACGTGGGCGTGCGTGCCGGGCAGCGGGTCCACGACCACGAGCGGCGGCGCACCGTCGGAACCGGCCGCGACCTCGACCGTCCCGACGTTGCCGAAGCGGGCGCCGAGCACGCCCGAGCCGACGACGGCCTCGGTGCTGATGGGACAGTCCTGCAGCGCGACGACCTGGTGCGAGCGGTGCGCCCGCAGCCCCGGGCGGCCCTCGGCGTCGACCGCGAACTGGGTGCGGGTGCGCCAGCGGAGCCCGTCCGCCCCCGGCAGGGGCGCCTCCTCGACCGTCACCTCGACGTCGAGGTGGGCGAGGCGGCGGAACTGCTCGGCGACGACGGCGGCCTTGAGGGCCCGCTGCCGGGCGGGGGTGACGTGCTGGAAGTCGCAGCCGCCGCACAGGCCGGGAGCGGCGACGGGGCACGGCGGCTCCACCCGGTCCGGGTCGGCGGACAGCACGCGCACGGCGTCGGCCCGCCAGAACGAGGCGCCCTCGGCGCCCTCGGTGACCCGGGCCACGACCCGCTCGCCGGGCAGCGCGTGCCGGACGAAGACGACGCGGCCCTCGTACCGGGCCACGCAGTGGCCGCCGTGCGCGACGGGGCCGACCTCGAGCTCCAGCTCGGTCCCCCGGGCGTCGGGGCCGGCGGGGGGCGCGGGCCGGGTGCGCCGGGCGCGGGCGGGTCCTCGGGCGGGGCCTCGGGCGGGTCGGGACGGGGGGTTGCTCACGGGGTCTCCTGCTGGGTGCTGGTCGGGCCGGTGCTTCCGGCGGGGCCGCGGTCGACGGGGCCGGGACCGAAGGTGCCGCGGCGGACGGTGCCGGGGGCCTGCCGTTCCAGGCGGTCCTCCAGGCCGGCCGAGCTGGACAGCTGCCACGGCACGCTCGCGACCATGACGCCGGGCTGGTAGCGCAGCCGCGCCCGCAGGCGCAGCGCGGACTGGTTGTGCAGGAACGTCTCCCACCAGTGCCCGACGACGTACTCGGGCACGTAGACGATGACGAGGTCGCGCGCGTAGCGGGCCCGCAGCGCCTTGACGTGCTCCACGACGGGCCGGGTGATCTCCCGGTACGGGGAGTCCAGGACCGTGAGCGGCACGGGCACGCCCAGGGCCTCCCAGCGCTGCTGCAGCGCCGCCGTCTCCTCGGGGTCGACGGCCACGGTGACGGCCTGCAGGTCCGTCGGCTTGGCGGCGCGGGCGAAGGCGAGCGCCCGCAGCGTCGGCTTGTGGATCTTGGAGACGAGCACCACCCCGCGCACACCCGTCGGCAGGGCCTTGGCCTTGGCGTCCGGGGCGACCTCGATCTCGCGGCTGACGGAGCTGTAGTGCCGGCGGATGAGCTTCATGTTCACGAACACGACGACCATCGCGAGGATCGCGATCCAGGCGCCCTGCGTGAACTTGGTGAGCAGGACGATCACCAGCACGGTCGCCGTCAGGCCCAGGCCGATGCAGTTGATGACGCGGGAGCGGCGCATGCGCGCGCGGGCCGCGGGGTCGGTCTCGGTCCTCAGGTGCCGGTTCCAGTGCCGGATCATGCCGGTCTGGCTCATCGTGAAGGACACGAAGACCCCGACGATGTAGAGCTGGATCAGGCGGGTGACCTCGGCGTCGAAGGCGAGGATGAGGACGATCGCGGCCACCGCGAGGGCGATGATCCCGTTGGAGAAGGCGAGCCGGTCCCCGCGCGTGTGCAGCTGCTTGGGCAGGAAGCCGTCGCGGGCCAGGATCGAGCCGAGCACCGGGAAGCCGTTGAAGGCCGTGTTGGCGGCCAGGACGAGGATGACGCCGGTGGCGGCGGTGACCACGTAGAAGGCGACCGGGAAGTGGTCGAAGATCGTCGCCGCGAGCTGGCCGATGACGGGGTCCTGCACGTAGCTGCCCCCCACCGGCACGCCGTTGCGCAGCAGCTGGTGCTCGGGGTCCTCGGCGAAGCGGACACCCGTGAGGTTCGCCAGCGCGACGATGCTCACGAGCATCGTGACGCTCGTCAGGCCGAGCAGGAGCAGCGTCGTGGCCGCGTTCTTGCTCTTGGGCTTGCGGAAGGCCGGCACGCCGTTGCTGATGGCCTCGACGCCCGTCAGGGCCGCGGCGCCGGAGGAGAACGCCCGCAGGACCAGGTAGGCCCCCGCCAGGCTCGTCAGCCCCCCGGAGATGTCGTGCTCGGCCGTCAGGCTGAAGGCGGCGCTCGGGGCCTTGGGCAGGTCCCCGAACAGCAGGCGGCCGAAGCCCCAGGCGGCCATCCCGAGGATCGAGGCCATGAAGATGTAGGTCGGGATCGCGAAGGCGGCCCCGCTCTCCCGGATGCCCCTGAGGTTGACCGTCATGAGCACCAGCACGAGGACGACCGCGAAGAGGGCCTCGTGCCCGCGCAGGGCGGGGATGGCGGCGGCCGCGTACTGCGCCCCCGAGGAGATCGACACCGCCACCGTCAGGACGTAGTCCACGAGGAGCGCGCTGCCCACCGTCAGGCCCGCGTTGGGCCCGAGGTTGACCGTCGCCACCTCGTAGTCGCCGCCCCCGGAGGGGTAGGCGTGCACGTTCTGCCGGTAGGAGGCGACGACGACGAACATCACGACGACCACCCCCGCCGTGATCCACGGCGAGAACGAGTACGCCGCGATCCCCGCGATGGAGAGCGTCAGGAAGATCTCGTCGGGCGCGTAGGCGACGGAGCTCAGCGCGTCGGAGGCGAAGACGGGCAGGGCGATGCGCTTGGGGAGCAGCGTCTCGGACAGGCGTTCGCTGCGGAACGGACGTCCGACGAGGACGCGCTTGACCGCATCGGTCACAGAGGGCACGTCTGCCGATGGTAGGCGCAAGACGGTAGCGTTCGGGACGTGCACTTCGTGATCATGGGCTGCGGCCGGGTCGGTTCGAGCCTCGCGCTCACCGTCGAGCAGCGCGGGCACAGCGTCTCGGTCGTCGACCAGAACGTCGACGCCTTCCGCCGGCTGGGCCCGACCTTCTCCGGCCGCCGCGTCACCGGCGTCGGCTTCGACCACGACACGCTCGTCGAGGCCGGCATCCACGAGGCCGGCGCCTTCGCGGCGGTCTCCTCGGGCGACAACTCCAACATCCTCGCCGCCCGCGTGGCGCGGGAGAAGTTCGACGTCCAGAACGTCGTGGCCCGCATCTACGACCCGGGTCGCGCCGAGGTCTACGAGCGCCTCGGCATCCCCACGATCGCCACCGTCCGCTGGACGGCGGACCAGGTGCTGCGCCGGCTCGTCCCCGAGGGCGCCCTCAGCGAGTTCCGCGACGCCTCCGGGCGTGTCGTCCTCGTCGAGCTCCCCGTCCACGAGGGCTGGGTCGGGCGGCCCCTGTCCGCCCTCGAGGCCGCCGCCGGGGTCCGCGTCGCGTACCTGACCCGGCTGGGGCAGGGCGTCGTGCCGGTGAAGGGCATGGCGTACCAGGAGGACGACGTCGTGCACGTGGTCGTCGCCGACGAGCGCACGACGTCCGCCGCGGCCGTGCTGGCCGCCGCACCGGAGGAGGGGGCCTGATGCGCGTCGTCATCGCCGGGGCCGGGATCGTCGGCCGGTCCATCGCCCGCGAGCTGCTGGGCAACGGCCACCGGGTCCTGCTCATCGACCGCAGTCCCGCGGCCATGAAGATCACCAGCGTTCCCGACGCGCAGTGGCTGCTGGCCGACGCGTGCGAGATCTCCAGCCTCGACGAGGCCGAGCTGGCCGACTGCGACGTCGTCGTGGCCGCCACGGGCGACGACAAGGCGAACCTCGTCGTCTCGCTGCTGGCCAAGACGGAGTACGGCGTGCCGCGCACGGTCGCCCGCGTGAACAACCCCAAGAACGAGTGGCTCTTCGACGAGGCGTGGGGCGTGGACGTGGCCGTCTCGACGCCGCGGCTCATGACGGCCCTCGTCGAGGAGGCCGTGAGCGTCGGCGAGCTCGTGCGGCTCTTCACGTTCCAGCAGGGGCAGGCCTCGATGGCCGAGTACACCCTCGAGGAGGGCAGCCCGGTCCTGGGCCGCACCGTCGGGGAGGTCCGGCTGCCCGAGGACACCGTGCTCGTGGCGATCGTCCGCGCGGAGCGGCCGCTGCCGCCGAGCCCGGACGACGTCCTCGAACCCGGCGACCACCTGCTCTTCCTGTCCGTGCCGGACGCCGAGGCCGAACTGCGCACCATCCTCGCGGCCGGCTGAGGGGCTCCCCCGCGGCGGCCGCGGCTGCCAGGATCGGTCCATGAGCGCGCACCCCGCCGACCGGCACGACACGATCCGGGTCCACGGGGCGCGGGAGAACAACCTGCGCGACGTGAGCGTCGACCTGCCCAAGCGCCGGCTCACGGTCTTCACGGGGGTGTCGGGGTCCGGGAAGAGCTCGCTGGTCTTCGGCACGATCGCCGCCGAGTCCCAGCGCATGATCAACGAGACGTACTCGACGTTCGTCCAGGGGTTCATGCCCGCGCTCGGCCGGCCCGACGTCGACGTCCTCGACGGCCTGACGACGGCGATCATCGTCGACCAGCAGCGCATGGGCGGCGACGTCCGCTCGACCGTCGGCACGGCCACCGACGCCAACGCCCTGCTGCGCATCCTCTTCAGCCGCCTCGGGGAACCCCACGTCGGCGGCCCTCAGGCGTTCTCCTTCAACGTCGCCTCCGTCTCGGCCAAGGGCGCCATGACGGTCGCCAAGGGGGCCGGGCAGAAGAAGGTCGTGGCCGACTGGTCGCGCACGGGCGGGATGTGCCCGCGCTGCGAGGGCCGCGGCGCGGTGGACGACCTCGACCTCACGGAGCTGTACGACGCGGCGTTGTCCATCAACTCCGGCGCCATCAAGGTGCCGGGGTACACGATGGACGGCTGGTACGGCCGCATCTACAACGGGTGCGGGTTCTTCTCCTGCGACGAGCCGGTCGAGAGGTTCACGAAGAAGGAGCTCGACGCGTTCCTGTACGCCGAGCCCGTCCGCATCAAGGTCGACGGCATCAACGTCACCTACGAGGGTCTCGTCCCGAAGGTGCGCAAGTCGATGCTGTCCAAGGACGTCGACTCCCTGCAGCCGCACGTGCGGGCCTTCGTCGAACGCGTCGCCACGTTCACGACGTGCCCGGACTGCGACGGGACCCGCCTGGCCGAGGGCGCGCGGAACTGCCGCATCGGCGGGGTGAGCATCGCCGACGCCTGCCGGATGCAGGTCACCGACCTCCTGGAGTGGGTGCGCGGGCTGGACGAACCCTCCGTCGCCCCGCTGCTGGGCAACCTCGCCGGGGTGCTCGCGGCGTTCGTCGAGATCGGTCTGGGCTACCTCTCGCTGGAACGGCCCGCGGGCACGTTGTCCGGCGGGGAGGCCCAGCGCGTGAAGATGGTGCGCCACCTCGGGTCGGCGCTGACGGACACGACGTACGTCTTCGACGAACCCACGACGGGCCTGCACCCGCACGACGTGACCCGCATGAACGACTTGCTGCTGCGGTTGCGGGACAAGGGGAACACCGTGCTCGTCGTCGAGCACAAACCCGAAGTGTTCGCCATCGCCGACCACGTCGTGGACCTCGGTCCCGGCGCGGGGTCGGCGGGCGGGACGATCTGCTACGAGGGCTCGTACGCGGGCCTGCGCGACAGCGGGACGGTCACCGGCCGGCACGTGGACGACCGGGCGCGGCTGAAGACGGAGTTCCGCACCCCCACGGGTTCCCTGCCCGTCCGCGGCGCATCCACGCACAACCTGCGCGACGTCTCCGTCGACCTGCCGCTGGGGGTCCTGCTCGTCGTGACCGGGGTCGCGGGATCGGGCAAGAGCTCCCTCGTGCGCGGGTCGGTCTCTCCGCTGGAGGGGGTCGTGACGGTCGACCAGAGCCCGATCCGGGGGTCCCGGCGCAGCAACCCGGCGACGTGGACGGGGCTGCTGGAACCGGTGCGCAAGGCGTTCGCGAAGGCCAACGGCGTCAAACCCGCGTTGTTCAGCGCGAACTCCGAAGGGGCCTGCCCCACGTGCAACGGGGCGGGGGTCGTCTACACCGACCTCGCCGTCATGGCCGGGGTCGCGACGACGTGCGAGGACTGCGAGGGGCGCAGGTTCCAGGCCTCCGTGCTCGAGCTGCGGCTCGCCGGGCGGAACATCGCCGAGGTCCTGGCGATGCCCGTGGAGGAGGCCGTGGAGTTCTTCGCCGACGGTCCGGCCCGGACCCCCGCGGCCCACGTGCTGCTGCAGCGGCTCGCGGAGGTCGGGCTCGGTTACCTGACGTTGGGCCAGCCGCTGACGACCCTGTCGGGCGGGGAGCGTCAGCGGCTCAAGCTCGCGACCCACATGGGGACCACGGGCGGGGTCCTGGTCCTCGACGAACCCACGACGGGGCTGCACCTGGCGGACGTCGAGCACCTGCTCGGACTGCTGGACCGCCTCGTGGACTCCGGGACGTCGGTGCTCGTGGTGGAGCACCACCAGGCCGTCATGGCCCATGCCGACTGGATCGTCGACCTCGGACCGGGCGCGGGCCACGACGGCGGGACGGTGGTGTTCGAGGGCACCCCGGCCGACCTCGTGGCCGCGCGTTCGACGCTGACGGGCGAGCACCTGGCCCGCTACGTCGGCGCCCCCGAGGCACCCGTCACGGCTGCAGGAAGGCGGCGATCTCCTGCGCGAAGCGGGGGTCGCTGAACGCCGTGGCGTGGTCGCCCGTGACCGGCTGGACGCGGGCGCCGGGAACGGCGTCGGCGAGCACCTGCGGCCGCACGGCCAGGGGGTCCTCGTCGCCGGCCACGACGAGCGTGGGCACCGCGATGGCCGCCAGGTCGATGGGTGAGGCGTGCACGACGTCGGCCTGCGCGGCCAGGGCCAGCAGGTCGTTCCCGGTGGAGGCCGCGAACATCCGGAACCCCTGCAGCAGGTCGTCCCCGAGCTCGCCGGGGTCGGACGCGCGCAGCGCCCTGGCGAGTTCGGAGGACGGCAGGGCGCGGGTGTCGACGCCGCCGACCTCGACGATCCCGGCCCCGACCCCGCCGACCACGAGGCGGCGCAGGCGGTCGGAGTGCCGGGAGGCGAAGATCAGGGAGACGACGGACCCCATCGAGTACCCGGCGAGGTCGACCTGCGCCAGGCCGAGGGCCTCGAGGACCTCCAGCACGTCCTGGGCCATCCGCGTCTCGCCGTAGAACGCGTTGTCGTGCGGGGCGTCGGAGGCGCCGTGCCCGCGGGCGTCGACCGCCAGCACGCGCCGGCCCTGGGCCAGGAGCGTCTGCGGCAGGCCCGAGCGCGGCCACTCGACGAACGCGCTGGCGCTGAAACCGTGGTGCAGGAACACGGGCAGGGCCTCGGCCGTCCCGGCCCACTCGTAGACCGTCAGCGTCAGGCCGTCGGACGTCGGCAGGCGGTGGGTGTGGTCCGGGGCCCGGAGTTCCGGGACGTCGGGCTGCTCGGGTGCGGGGGTGCTCACGGTTCCTCCGGGGGTTCTCAGGTGGGGCGGGACCACGGTAGGGCACTGACAGGAAACCTGCCATCGCCCGGTCGGGTCAGTTCGTGCGTCGGACGAACTCCGGGTCGAGGTCGGCCGGGGCCACCGAGACGACCGAGTCGTCGTCCGCACCCACGTGCTCGAACAGGGTGATGCGGGCGAACTCGGGGACGACGTGGATCGGGTACGTCGGGCCGGCATCGCGGAACGCGCGCATCCGGTCGAGGTGGTCGTTCTGGAACAGGACGGTCTTGGAGCCGTCCTCCTCGATCCAGCGGGGGAAGAAGATCGTGCCGTGCAGACGGCGCCGCTGCGGCATGACGTTGACCACGACGGAGGTTCCGGTGGGTTCGTTCCAGGAGACCTTGAAGCTGTCCTCGTCGAGCTGGACGAGGTCGACGGTCTGGTCCTTGACCCAGCGGCCGCCGACCATCCCGGAGTGGATGCGGTAGTCGATGGTCGTGGCGTTCTTGACGTACATCTCGTACTGCCAGCCGTTGGCGTAGGTGTAGACGAAGCGGTGCCCCACGATGCCCGAGAGGTCCTGCGGCGGGACGGGGTGCTCGACGGTCGTCGTGACCTGGAAGTCGGTGGTCGTCATGTCTTCTATTTTGCAGACAAAACTCACGAGGGCAACCCGACGGTGCACGATGGGCGCGTGACCTCCCCCACGTCCGGCGCCCCACTCGCCCGCCGGCTCGGGCCGCTGCTGGGACCCCTGCGGCGCACCGTGCTGCGTCGCAGCCGCGACCTGGCCGCCCTGCCGGACCTGCCGGAGGCGCAGGTGGAGCTCCTGCGCGTCCTGGCCGACGACGGGCCGCAGAGCCCCAGCGGGCTGGCCGACCGGCTGCACCTGGCCCGGCCCACGATCAGCAACCTGCTGCGGACCATGACGAGCGCCGGACTCGTGGACCGCTCCCCCGGCGCCGGTCGCGCCGTGGCCGTCAGCGCCACCGGGCACGCCCTGGAACTGCTGCGCCGCTACGACGCAGCGAGCGCGCGGACGCTCGAACGGGCGCTGGGCCACCTGGACGCCGGGGACCGCGCCGCGCTCGCGGCCGCCCTGCCCGCGCTCGACCGCCTGCTGGCCGCGCTCGGCGACGACTGAAGCGACCCCTGCGCGAGCCCCGCGCGGCCCCCGGAGGTCCGGGTCGTCGTCACGGAGCGCCGGACCCACCGGCCCGTCGTGACGACGAGCCACCCCGCCGGGTGCCCGAGAATGGGGCGGTGAGCGCCTCCCCCGTCCCCGCCGGAACGCCCGTGCAGTCCTACAAGCTGCGCCGGGGCCGGATGGGGATCGAGCGGCAGGAGGCGCTGGCGAGGCACCTGCCGCGCTTCGCGGTCCCGGCCGGGCCGGGGCGTCTGGACCTGCAGCACCTGTTCGGGAACGACCACCCCGTCGTCCTGGAGATCGGCTCGGGCATGGGGGACGCGACGCTGGCGATGGCCCAGGCCGATCCCGGCACCAACGTCCTCGCCGCCGAGGTGCACACCCCCGGGATCGGGGCGCTGCTGCAGGGGATCGTCGAGCTCGGGCTGGAGAACGTCCGGCTGCTCGAAGGGGACGGGCGGGAACTCCTCGACGCGCGCATCGACTCCGGGGCCCTCGCGGGGGTCCGCGTGTACTTCCCGGACCCCTGGCCGAAGGCCAAGCACCACAAGCGTCGCCTCGTGCAGCCGGAGTTCGTGGCCCTCGTGGCCGACCGGCTGGCGCCGGGTGGGACGTTGCACTGCGCGACCGACTGGGAGCCCTACGCAGAGCAGATGGTCGACGTCGTCGCCGCGGACCCCCGCTTCGCGCTCGACCCGGACCGGTCGCGGCCGGACTGGCGACCGCTGACCCGGTTCGAGAAGCGCGGCCTCGCGCTCGGCCACGTCGTCACCGACGTGCTGGCGCACCGGGTCGACCCCGGTCGCGGGTGAGTCAGTCGGCCTTGACGAGCCGGCGGCGCTTGACGGTCCAGCCCTCGGGCATCGTGCCCTCCTTGAGCATGCGCAGCGGGCAGCGTCGGCACTTGTCCTTCGACTCGCAGCACTTGGACTTCGGCCAGAGTTCCTTGTTCTTCTTGCCCACGCGCAGAAGGTAACAGGTTCAAGCTAGGTGAGCCTCACCACACCTGCCGGACGGGTCAGCGCTGCGGGACCTGCAACGGTGTGCGTCCCTTGAGCAGCATGCCCCCGGCGACGGCCAGGCCCAGCAGGAGCAGCGGCCAGCCCAGCGCGAGCTTGGCGACGGCCAGGCCCGTCGTGTTGTCGGCGAGGTAGAGCGGCAGCTGGACGGCCACGCGCAGGACGTACCCGGCCAGCAGCAGGGCCGTCAGCTTCTGGCACAGCGCGACGATCCCGCGGTCGCGGCGCCAGGCCGTGGGCTCCTCCGTCACGGCGCCCACGAGGAACCCCACGACGGGCCAGCGGGTCACCATCGAGACCGCGAACGCGACGGCCAGGGCCAGGTTCAGCAGGATGCCGGGGAGGAAGACGTCCTGCGCGCGCCCCGTGCGCGAGGCGATGAAGGCCGCCACCGCGGTGACGAGGATGCTGCCCAGGGCGAACTGGACGGTCTCGCGGCGGGCGATGCGCACCACCAGGGCGACGAGCATGACGGCCAGCGACGCGCCGACCGACGTCCACAGGTCGCTCGTCGTCAGCCAGGCGATGAGGAACGCCAGAGGCGCGACGGCGGAGTCCACGAGCCCGCGCCAGCCGCCGAGCGCGGTCGACAGGCGCAGCCGGACGAGCTCCTCGACCGTCTGCGGACCCTCGGGCGCGGACGGGACCGCCACTAGGCCTTCTCGGCCGTCTCGGTGCAGACGAGCTCGTAGACCGGGTTGAAGATGACCCGCTGCCCGTCGTCGCAGGCCACGAGGCCCTTGGCCTTCACACGCCGGCCGGGTTCGACGCCGGCGATCCGGCGACGTCCGAGCCAGACGAGCTGCACCGACCCCGACCCGTCGAAGAGTTCGGCCTCCAGTGCGGGGACCCCGCCGCGCGGACGCAGCGTCACGGACCGGAGCGTCCCGCAGACGCACGCGCGCGTGCGGTCGGGGACCTGGTCGCAGGGCGTGCCGCCGTAGCGCACGGCGTCCTCCTGGGCCTCCTCCGCCGCGAGGTCGGAGTTCGACGCGGTGAACCGCGCCAGAGCACGACGCCAGAGGGGCGCCCCCAGCACTGAGGACTTCGACACGGCACTCACAGTAGGCCCTCCCGATCGCCTGCAGGTCCCAACGTCACCCACCGGGGTGGTGTTCCGGCGGGTCCGACGTCAGCGGACCTCGGTGATCTCGGGTCCGCGCTCGAACGGCTTGAGGTCGTCGCGGCCCGCAGTCTCCTCCGCCGCCGGTTCCGTCGGCTCCGGCTGCTCGGGCAGGGACAGGGCGATGAGCTCACGGGGCGCCATGGCCTCGTCCCCACGCACGACGACCGTCTCGCGGACGACGCTCTCGAGCTCGGCCGCCGCTTCGCCGTCGTGGGCCGCGTGACCGCTGAAGACGGCGCGCAGGAACCAGCGGGGCCCGTCGACCCCGGCGAAGCGCGCAGGCTGGTGGGCGGTCCGGCCGTCCTCCGTGCGCACCGGCAGCCGGCACAGGAGTTCGCGGCCCAGCGGACCGTCCTGCTCGTCGGCGGTGCCGCCCTGCTGGACGACGGCCTCGGCGATCTCGGCGCGGATCTCGTCCCACACCCCGCTCGAGCGCGGCGCGGCGAAGGCCTGCAGCTGGACCGTGGACCCGCCGAGCCCGACCGTGACGGCGATGACCCGGCCCGACCCCTCCTCGACCTCGAAGCGCAGCTCCATGCCCTCGCGGCCGACGAGGCTCAGCCCGCCCAGGGTCAGCCGCCCGTCGGTCCCGTCGACCTCGCTGACGTCGAACGGGCCGCCGGAGCGGTCGAAGGCCTCCGGCGCCGGGGTGGTGCGCGCCGGGGCGTCGGCCTCCGCGGCCGCGCGGGCCTCGGGGTCGTCGACGACACCGGAGGCGGCGGTCGCCGGTTCGGCCCCGGCCTCGGCGGTGGTCACCGTGGTCGCGTCGACGGCGTCGACGGCGTCGTCGGTCGGGTCGGTCGGGGTGCTCTCGGCGACCTTGCGGCGGCGGAAGAGGCTCACGCTCGCTCCTTCGGGGTGGGGGTGTCGGTGGGCGGGGTGGTGGTGGGCGTGCCGAGGGCGTCGCTGCCGCCGGTGGAACCGTGCCCGCCCGCACCGCGCGCCGAGGTGGGCAGCTCCGGCACGGGGACGAACCGGACGCGCTCGACGCGCTGGACGACGACCTGCGCGACGCGGTCCCCCGCGCGCAGCTCGACGGCCTCGCGCAGGTCGGTGTTGAGCAGGGTCACGCGGACCTCGCCGCGGTACCCGGCGTCGACCGTGCCCGGGGAGTTCAGGACCGTCAGGCCCCGCTTGGCGGCCAGACCCGACCGGGGGACGACGAAGGCGACGTGCCCCTCGGGCAGTGCCAGCGAGACGCCCGTCGGGACGGTGACCCGCTCACCGGGGCCCACGACGACGTCGACCCGCGTCGTCAGGTCGGCACCGGCGTCGCCGGGGTGGGCGTACGTCGGCAGGGCCTCGGGGACGGCGAGGAGGGTCGGCACCGCCAGGGACGCCTCGGGAGTGGCCTCCGGAGACGGCGCGGGGGGTCCCGGAACCTCCTCGGCCTGCGGGAACGCGTCGGTCACGGGGCTCGACCCTACCCGTCACGCAGCGCTCGGTCCCGCCCGTCCCCGGGTCGGGCTGGGGCGGGGTCGGGTCGGGTGCGCGTCGGGGCGTCGGCGGTGTTCATGGGGTGGGTGGGGCCGGGCGTGGGACCGGGGTGCACGTCGCCACCGCGACGTCGGAGCCGCACCCACAGCTGCACCCATGTCGGGCCAGGCCTGGGACCGGGCGTGGGACCGGCGTCGGAACACCGGTGGGTGTCCCCGTGGGTCCAGCCAGATCGCGGGCGTGGGACCGGGGCCTGGGACCGGGGTGCACGTCGTCACGGCGACGTAGGAGCCGCACCCACACCTGCACCCACGTCGGGCCGGGCGTGGGACCGGGCGTGGGGTCACCGACGGGTGCCCCGAGAGCGTCGCCAGGACGACGCGGAAGGGACATCCACGCCTCACGCCACGTCGATGCACCGACGGGTGTCCCCGTGAGTGACCCGTGAGTGACCCGTGGGTGACCCGTGGGAGACCGGTCCGGTCCCGCCGGCACGTCACCGCGCCCCGGCACCTCAGGAACGGGAGCCCCAGGAACCCGTGCGACCCTGGGCACGTGTCGAGCGCGACCCACCCCTCCCCGCCCCAGCAGCCCGCCGACGGCCCGGCCGACGGCCCCGTGTGGGACGGACGGGAGACGTGGTGGCCCGCCGTCACCTCGTGGTTGTCGTGGCTGCCCGCCGTCGCCGGCGGTGCGCTCATCGCCCTGCCCATCTGGGGCGAGACGGGGGCCCTCGTGGGGGCGGTCGTGGGGGCGCTGCTCGCCGTGGGTGTCCTGCTGAGCCTGTCGTGGACCACGCGCCTGTCCGACGAGGAGTTCCGCGTGGGGCGGGCGCGGCTCCCGCTGGACGTCGTCTCCGGCGTCGACGTCATCGCGCGCCAGGAGCGGCGGGCCGCCCTGGGGCCCGGGCTGGACGCCCGGGCCCACCTGGCGATCCGCTCCTGGATCGGACCCGCGGTCCGGATCCACCTGGACGACCCGGCCGACCCCACCCCCTACTGGGTGGTGTCGAGCCGTCGTCCGCAGCGCCTGGCCTCCGAGATCAGGCGGCGCAGTCGTTGCAGATGATCCGGCCGTCGCCGGAGTCGTGCAGCTGGCTGCGGTGCACCACCAGGAAGCAGCTGGTGCACGTGAACTCGTCCTGCTGGCGCGGGAGGACCCTCACCGACAGCTCTTCGTTCGACAGGTCGGCACCGGGCAGCTCGAAACCCTCGGCCGCCTCCGTCTCGTCTTCGTCGACGGCGCCCGAGCTCTTGTCCGTGCGACGCGCCTTGAGCTCCTCGATGGAGTCCTCGTTCAGCTCGTCGTCGTTCTTGCGCGGTGCGTCGTAGTCGGTCGCCATGACCTCGCCTCACACTCCATGCCTTCTCGGCGTCCGTCGTCCTCGTCGTGCAGGACGTGCTGGTGTTCCTGCTTCTTCCGCCGGTTCCCGCGCGTCGTGCCGGCACCGGGTCCCCGGTGCGGCGGGGACAACGTCCCGACCGCCCGTTCCATGCCCGGGACCAGTTCCTTCCCGCCCCCTGCGTCCACCCGTGCTGCGCACGAGCGAGCACGCATCATGACCTACCCACGGCGCGGACTCGAACGGGGGCGGGTCGCGTGTCGCGCCGCAACCCCCCGGGACCGCGACCACCCGAACGGGCCAACGCACCGGAACCACGTGTCGCGTGCGTCACTTCCGCGCTCGGGCAACGGCTTTCACGGATGCGCCCGTTCGGGGGTCTGTCCACAGCCGGGACACCCTGGGAGTTGGACGAGCGGCCGCCGAGCCGTAGTCTGCTCGCGTCCCCGCCGATCCGGTCGTCCGTCCCGCGCCTACCGCCCGGGACGGAGCTCACGACCGCGAGGAGCTCCCGACGCCCCGCAGGGAGGTGCCGTGCCCGTGCACGAACCCCGCACGTCCGTAGAGACCTCGCCCACGTTCGTGGCCGAGCTGTCCGACCGCGTCCAGCGCACCCGCGTGACCATCGACACCGCCGCCGCCGCCGGCGACGACGACCTCGCGCAGGCTCTGCTGGACGACCTCGAGGCCCTCGTGGACCTCGCCGCCGCGCACGACGTGGCGCTGCCCGACACCGTCGCGTACCTCGCCAGCCGGCAGGGTCGCACCATCGACGTCCGCCACAGCGGCGTCGACAGCCCCGTCCACGCCGGCGCGGAGTGCGCTCCGGCCTGAACTCCACCGCGTCCCCGCAGGGACCGCACGCGAAGAGCCTGACCCTCCAGCGGAGGATCAGGCTCTTCGTCGTCGAGGGCTCAGCCCAGGCCGAGGGTCTCCCGCAGGACGGGGTGCAGGGCGGTCCCGGCGGCGATCAGGCCGTGGGACCCCGCGGGTCCCCCGGCGAAGTCGGTGACGACGGCCCCGGCCTCCTGCGCCACGAGCCACCCCCCGGCGAAGTCCCACGCGTTGAGGCCGAGCTCGTAGTAGGCGTCCACCCGGCCCGCGGCCACGGCGCACAGGTCCAGCGACGCGGTGCCGATGCGCCGCAGGTCGCGGACCTGGGGCAGCAACCTCGCGACGACGGCGGCCTGCTCGGCCCGGCGCTGCGCGTCGTAGCCGAAGCCCGTCGCCAAGAGCGCGTGGCCCAGCTCCGGACCCGCACCCGCGTGCAGCGCGTGGGTCCCCCGCGCGTCCGTCAGGGTCGCCCCGCCGCCGGCGTGGGCCGACCACGTCTCCCCCGCGGACGGGTCGACGACGGCCGCCGCGAGCACCGTCCAGGTCGCGGGGTCGGGGTCGCCGGCCGGGTCGTGGGAGACGACCGCGACGCTGACGGCGTAGGACCGCAAGCCGTAGAGGTAGTTGACCGTGCCGTCGATGGGGTCGACGACCCAGGTGATGCCGTTGCTCCCCGCCTCGTACCCCTCCTCCTCACCGAGCAGGCCGTCGTGCGGGCGGGCGGCCCGCAGCCGCTGCCTCAGCAGCTGTTCGGAGGCGGTGTCCATCGCGGTCACGACGTCCGTGGGGCTCGACTTCGTCGCCGCGACCTCCACCCGGTCGGGGCGACCGGCCGAGATCAACTCACCCGCGGCCGTCGCGACCTCGACGGCCAGTCGCCGCAGCTCGGCGTGCCCGGACTCGCCCACCGGTCAGGACCCGGCCGGGACCGGGGCGCGCCAGTCCTCGCCCGTCGCGGCCGGCAGCTGCGCCCGCAGGTTCCGGCAGCAGTCCACGGGGCACACGGTGTGCGAGGGGGGAAGCCCGCCCGCCACCGGACGCTCCGGCTCCTCCCCCCGCGCCTGGGCCGCGCGCTCCTCCACGAGGTCGACCAGACCCGCGACGAACTGCGCCGTCGCACCGACCGTCGCGGCGCGGGCGAACGGCAGGCCGATCTCCTCGGCGGTCTCGGCCGCCTCGGTGTCGAGGTCGAACTTGACCTCCATGTGGTCGCTCACGAACCCCACGGGGGCCACGACGACGCCGGGGACCCCGTCGGCGTGCAGGGCCCGCAGGTGGTCGTTGACGTCCGGTTCCAGCCACGGCTGCGTCGGCGGGCCGCTGCGCGAGCAGTAGGCCAGGTCCCACGCGAGCTCGTGGCCGACGCGCTCGGAGGCGCGGCGGGCGACCTCGGCCGCGACGTCGAGGTGCTGACGGACGTAGGCGCCGCCGCCCGCGGCCGGCGGCCCCGAGACGTCGTTCATGGCGTCCGGGATGCTGTGGGTGACGAAGACCACACGCGCCTGCGCACGGGCGTCCTCGGGCAGCCGGTCGACGGCGTCGGCCACGGCCGCGGCGTTCACGTCGGCGAAGGCCGGGTGGTTGAAGTAGTGCCGGATCTTGTCGACCTCGAGGGTGCGGCCCTCCTCCGCGAGCGCCCCCAGGGCCTTGCCCAGGTCCTCGCGGTACTGCCGGCAGCTGGAGTACGAGGAGTACGCGCTCGTGAAGACGGTCAGCACGCGGCGTGCCCCGGACTCGTGCGCCTCGCGGAGCACGTCCGTCACGTAGGGGTCCCAGTTCCGGTTGCCCCACAACAGGGGCAGCCCGTCCAGGCCGCGCGCGTCGAACTCGGAGCGCAGGGCCGCGAGCAGTTCCTTGTTCTGGTCGTTGATGGGGCTCTTGCCGCCGAAGTGCAGGTAGTGCTGGGCCACGTCCTCGAGGCGCTCACGGGGGATGCCCCGACCACGCGTCACGTTCTCGAGGAACGGCATCACGTCGTCGGGACCCTCCGGCCCACCGAAGGACAGCAGCAGGACGGCGTCGTACGGCTTCGCGTCGCTCACGGCGCCATCATCCACTCACGGGGGCCCGACGCGCCCCCCGGCCCACCCTCGTCCCCGCACCAGCGCACGGGGTCGCGGCGGAGGTGGCAGAGTGCATCCGCGATGATGGCCCGCACCACGCTTCCCGGAGGGCGCCCCACATGCAGGACCTGAGGCTCGTCGGCGTCCACGACGACGGAGAGCACGTCGTGCTCGTCGGCACCGACGGCAGCCGTTACCGGCTGCGGGTGGACGAGGCGCTGCGCGCCGCCGTGCGCCGCGACCGGGCCCGGCTCGGCCAGCTGCAGATCCAGATGGAGGCGCAACTGCGCCCCCGCGACATCCAGGCCCGCATCCGCGCGGGGGAGACGGCCGAGGAGGTCGCCGCCGCCGGCGGCCTGACCCTCGAGCACGTCCGTCGCTACGAGGGTCCGGTGCTCGCCGAGCGGGCCCACGTGACGGGCCTGGCCCGGCGCACGCCCTACGGCCGGTCCCCCGTCGCCGGAACCCTCGACGACGTCGTCGTCGCCCGCCTGTCGGCGCGTGCGGTGGACCCCGAGGGGGCCCGCTGGGACGCGTGGCGCAGCGAGGACGGGGGCTGGGTCGTGCAGTGCGAGTTCGTCGCCGGTGGTCGTGGGCGGGTCGCGCGCTGGGGCTTCGACCCCGCCGCCCGGGTCCTGTCCGCGCACGACGACGAGGCCCGCTGGCTGTCGGAGGAGGAACCGGCCGAACCCGGCCCGCTGCCCGCGCGGCGTCTCGTGTCGGTGGCCGGGGAGGGCACCCGTCCCGCCTCCGAGCGCGTCTACGACGTCGAGGCCGACGGCGGTGTGCGCGCCGGCCGGGGTGCCGACGCGACCGACGACCTGCTCGAGGCCCTGGACTCCGCCCGCGGCGTCCGGCCCGAGCACGGGCCCGTCACGCCCGCCGCTCCCGTTACGGGCACGGGCACGCCCGCCGGCGCGGCACCCCGGGTGGACGCCCTGACCGCCGACCCGCCGCCCGCGCACCCCGCCGAGTCCGCCCCCGACGAGGCCGTCGACCGCACGGTCCTGCCGGCACCCGAGGTGGACACCCCGGTGGAGCCGCACGCGGCGACCGAGGTGGAGACCGAGGTGGAGACCGAGGTGGAGGCGGTCGACGCACAGGAGCCGCCGGCGCCGCAGCCCCCGGTCGAGACCCCTCAGGAGCCGAGGACCGACGCCGCCGAGGAGACCCCGGCGGACGGGGCGGCGCCGCGGCGGCGCAACCGCTCCGCGCGTCGCGGGTCGGCTGCGGCCAAGCGGCCCAGCGTCCCGAGCTGGGACGACATCATGTTCGGGACGAAGAAGGACTGACCGGGCTCGCGACCGGCCCGGCCGGGACGCGGATCCACCGGGCGAGCAGGGCGACGAGCAGGGACGTCACGACGAGCAGGCCGAGCGCCGCCCGCAACGACGTCACCTCGGCGAGCGCGCCGACGAGGGGTGGCCCGACGAAGAACGCGGGCCACTCCCCGAGGTTCACCCACGTCACCGCGCGGCCCGCGGCGATGTCCGGCTGGTTGCCGGCCAGTCCCATCACCGTGGGGAAGACGCACCCGCACCCGAAGCCGACGAGGGCGAAGCCCACGAGCGCGGCGGGGACGGTGCCGGCCAGCACGGCCAGCAGCACGCCCGCGGCGGTCGTCGCGGCCGAGACCTGCACGAACCGGACCCGGCCCAGCCGGTCCACGAGACGGTCCCCGACGAGGCGGGTCAGCGCGATGGCCAGCGAGTAGCAGACGAGGGTCAGCGACCCCACCGCGACGCCCGCGCCGAGCGACACGGAGAACTGCGCGCTCCACTGCACGGCCGACCCCTCGGTGATCGCCCCCAGGAGGGCGAGCACCGCGAGCAGGACGACCTGCCGGGTGGGTCGCTCCCGCCGGGCCGGTCGGCCCGGTGCGGGTCGCGCCGGATCGGTCTCCCCGGGCGGCACGGCCCGACGCGTGGCCACCAGCGCCACCGCGAGGACGGCGTTGCAGACGAGGACCTGCACCCAGGGGTCCACCCCCGCGGCCCCCGCCGCGACCCCGGCGAGTCCCCCACCGAGCTGTCCCGCGCTGAACCCCGCGTGGAACGACGACATCGTGCTGCGCCCGTAGCGGCGCTCGACGACGACGGCGAGCGCGTTCATCGGGCCGAAGAGCAGCCCGACGGCGGCCCCCTGCACGGCCAGGGCGACGACGAGGACCGCCGGGGTCGGCGAGGCCGCCGCGGCGGGGGCGATCGCCAGCAGCAGCGCAGCCCCGGTCAGCGCCAGGACGCGGGGACCGGTGCGGCCGATGACCCGGGTCAGCAGGAGCAGCGCCAGCAACGTCCCCACCGGCTGAGCCAGGACGACGAGCCCCCACTGCGCGTCGCTCAGGCCGAGGTCGGCCTTGACGGTCGGGATGCGCCCGGCCCAGCCGCCCGTGACGGCCCCGGCCACGACGAACAGGACGAGGACGGCGACCCGGGCCTGCCGCCGGGTGGTGCTCACGCCAGGTGCTCCCGCAGGAAGGCGTCGACCAGGTCCAGCACGGTGTCCGACCAGAAGGGGGGTCCGCCGTGGTCGGCGCCCTCGAGCCGCACGAGGTCGACGCGCTGCCCGGCCCGCTGCAGGGCGTGCGCGAGCAGGACGCTCTGGCCGAAGGGCACGAGCCGGTCCCGGCTGCCGTGCACGACGAGGAACGGCGGCAGCTCGACGCCCGCGCGCACGTGGGTGGCGGCGACCGTGGGCGCGACGAGGTCGGGTCGCTCGCTGACGCGGTGCCCGCCGAGGAGGAGCCCCTCGGGGGAACCGGGGGCGTCGTGGTCCATGGCCGACGGTTCGGCGCTCATGGCCGCGATGTCGGTGGGGCCGTAGAAGTCCACGGCGGCGCGCACCCCCAGCGGCCCGTCCTCCCCCTCGTCGGGGTGGACGAAGGCCGGGTCGCCGTCGGTCAGGGCGGCGAGCACGACGGTGTGACCGCCGGAGGAGTCGCCCCACAGCGCCAGTCGCCCGGGGTCGACGCCGAACTCCTCGGCGTGGCGGGCGAGGAATCGCACCGCGGCCCGCACGTCGAGGACCTGCGCCGGGAAGGGGGCCACGTCCGACGGCCGGTACGCCACGGTGGCGACGGCGTACCCGCGCCCGGCGAAGGCCGCGAGCGCCGGCAGGTTGAGCCCGAGCTCCTGCTCGGACCAGGCCGAACCCTGGACGTGGACGACGAGGGGGAGGCCGGTGCGCTCCCCCGGCGGGACGAGCAGGTGCAGGACGAGGGAACGGCCGTCGCGGTGGGCGTACTCGATCCCGAGCCGCGCGGTGCCGTGCACGGGGTCGTGCTCGGCCGGCAGCGTCCGCATCCCGGGGGCGCTGCGCCCGGAGTCGGGGAACGGCGGCAGCGGCGGGCGGCGGAGGGGGGTGCGCACGGGACTCCTCGGCTCGGGACTTCTCAGGTCGGACTTCTCAGGTCGGACTTCTCAGGTGGGGACTTCTCAGCAGGGGACGGTGAAGAGCGGGACGAGCCGTTCGGCGTCCGACAGGGCCCCGTGCTGGCCGACCAGGCGCAGCGTCTCGGGGCGCATGGTCGCGGAGTTCACGACGGCGAGGTCGTCGCGCATGACGGCCAGGACGTCGCCGATGCGGGCGGCGACGCGGTCCACGACGGGACCGAACCAGCCGGCGGCGACGGCCTCGCTGCGCAGCAGGACCTCGGCCCGGCCGCCGAAGCGCTGCCGCCAGGTGTGGGCGACCTCGTGCGCCGCACCGGGTTCGGTGTACAGCTGGACGGTCCGCGGTTCGCCGCCGACGTGCCGCACCCCCGTCAGCAGGTCGGGTTCGCGGGCGAGGTCCAGCCGCTGCGGGCCGTGCACGTCGACCATCCCGTGGTCGGCCGTGACGACGAGCAGCGTCCCCCGCGGCAGCCGGCGGGCCAGGGTGCCGAGGGCCTCGTCGACGCGTTCGAGCTCGGCGGTCCACTCCCCGGAGTCGACGCCGGTGCCGTGGCCGGTGTGGTCCAGGCGCCCCCAGTACAGGTACGTGAGCTGCCACGGGTTCGAGCGGACGGCCGTGACGGCGGCGTCGACGCGGGCCTCGAGCCGTTCCGGCGTGCCGACGAAGCGGCCGCCGCGCAGGGCGGCCTCGGTCAGGCCGGACCCGTCGAAGTGGGGCGGCGCGACGCGAGCGACGTCGACCCCGGCGGCGACGATCCGCTGGAAGAGCGTCGTGTGCGGTTGCCAGCGGCGCGGGTCGACGGCGGTGTCCCACTGCAGCTCGTTGAGGAGCCGGTCGCGGTCGGGGTCGAGGACCTCGTAGCCGACGAGGCCGTGCCCGCCCGGCGGCAGGCCCGTGCCGAGCAGGCCCATGCTCGTGGCCGTCGTGGTGGGGAAGCCGGCGGTGAGGACCTGGTGGAGGCCGTCGGAACGCCAGCGGCGCATCGTGCCCGTGTGACCGGACCGGGCCGCGAGCAGCAGCTCCCCCATGCCGTCGACGAGGACGAGGCAGACCCGCTGCGCGGCCGGCAGGACGACGTGCGGGGAGGCGTCGGCGAGGTCGGGGACACCGAGCGCCCGCCCGACGGCCGGGAGCAGGTCGGCGAGGGTGTCGCGGCCGTAGTCGGGTGCGGGGAGGGGCGCGGGGAGCACGAGGGGGTCAGCGACCGGCCACGGCCGACAGCGCGCGGGCGAAGTCGAGGGCCGCGGTGACGGCGTCGGCCCCCTCGGCGGCGCTCGCGATCCGGACGGTGAGGTCGTCCCCGGTGAGGGACCCCGTGTAGCCGTGGTCGGCCTCGCAGTCGGGGTCGGGGCACGACGCGGGTTCGAGGTCGACCCGGTGCAGCGCACCCCAGCCGAGCGTCAGGCTCACCTCGGCGGGGGTGGCGCCCGGGCGGTGGTCCGCGGGGCGGGCGACGACCTGGGAGACGACGACGGAGTGCACGCGCGCGAGGGCGACGGACTCGGTGGAGCAGACGGCGTACGGCTCACCGGAGGTGTCGTCCGGGCCGTGGTCGTCGGCGTGGGCCACGACGAGCCGGCCGGGGGTGGTGACGAGGACGGTCACGTGCCGTCGCACCTCGTTGGCGTCGAACGTCGTCTCGGGGTGGACGAGGTGCGCGTGGACGGCGTCGCCGCCCAGGGCCGTGCGCAGGCAGTCCGCGACGAGCTCGGGGTAGTACCCGGCCCGGGCGAGGTCCTGGAGCAGGGCGACCGGCAGGTCGGAGCCGGCACGGGTGTCGGTGCGGTCGCGCATCGGGCCATCATCCCGCACCGGTCCCGCCCCCGGGGACGCCCGTGCTCAGGTGGGCAGCGTGCGGCGGTCGGGGTCGGCCCGTCCCTGCGGTGGAGCGACGCGGACGACGGCGTCGAGGCAGGTCAGACCCTCCTCGGCGACGAGGACGGGGCTCAGCCGCAGCTCGGCCAGCTCCGGCAGCGCGTCGGCCAGGACGGCGACGCGGGCGACGACGTCCTCCAGCGCGGGCACGTCCAGGCGCGGGGACCCGCGGTGCCCGAAGAGCTTGGGGGCGGCCTTGACCGAGCGCACGAGGTCGGCCACGTCGACGTCGGTCAGGGGCGGGATGCGGTACGCGACGTCGCCCATGAGGTCGAGGGGGTCGCCCTCGACGCCGAAGGCGAGCACGGGCCCGAAGAGCGGGTCCTCGGTGCTGCGCACGAGGCAGGGCACGCCGAGCGGGGCCATGGGCTGCACGGCGAGTGCCCTGACCTCGGCACCGAAGACCGCGCGCATCTCCCCCACCGCGGCCCGCAGCGCCTCCGCGCTCGACAGGCCCAGCCGGACCCCGCGCAGGTCCTGCCGCCCGGCGAGTTCCTCCCCGACCGTCTTCAGCGCGACGGGCCAGCCGAACCGCTCGGCGGCCCGGACGGCCTCGTCGGCGGCGTCCTCGCCGGCCGGGAACTCCGCGCGCGGCAGCAGGGGGACGCCGGCGGCCGTGAGCAGCTCGGCACGGGCGTCGCGGTCGAGGGCGGCCCCGTCGGGGTGCTCGGTCAGGACCCGCCCGACGAGGGCGCGCGCCCGGGGCAGGTCGACCCCCTCGGGCACCACGGGGTGGCCGCGGTCCTTGCGCCGCCACTGCGCGTACCGGACGACGGCGGCCAGGGCGCGCACGGCGTCCTCGGGCGTGGGGAAGCTCGGGACGGAGGGGCAGTCCTCCCCCGGTTCCCCCGACCCCACGCGGGCGGCCGAGACCGACCGGGTGCCGAGGAAGCAGGTGACGCACGTCTTGCCGCCCTCGGCGGCGGTCCGGGCGACGGCCGTGGCGACGGCCGCGTCGACGGTGGCGGTGGGGGGCACCCAGCTCGCGACGACGGCGTCGACCTCGGGGTCGGCGAACGCCTCGCGCAGCGCCGCGGTGAACTCCTCCACGGGCGCCTCGGGGTGCACCGACGTCGGCCCGTGGGCCACCTGCAACCCCCAGCTGACGCAGGCGTCGGCCGCGAGCGTGCCGAGGGCGTCGGAGTTGCCGACGATCGCGATGCGCGCGCCTTCGGGCAGCGGTTGCTCGACGGTGACCTGGGCGACGTCGAAGAGCTGGTGGACGTTCTCGACGCGGATGACCCCGGCCTGCCGCAGCATGCTGTCGACGACCTCGAACGGGACCTCGGACCGGCGGACGGTGTGCCCGGGCGGGACGCCGAAACCGGACGCCCCGGACTTCACGACGATGACGGGTTTGCGCCGGGCCAGCCGCCGGGCGACGCGGCTGAACTTGCGCGGGTTCCCGACGCTCTCGAGGTACAGGCCGACGGCGGCCGTGGCCTCGTCGTCGTGCCAGAACTGCATGAGGTCGTTGCCCGAGACGTCGGCGCGGTTGCCCGCCGAGACGAACGTGGAGATGCCGAGCCCGCGGCGGTGCGCGGAGCTGAGGACCGTGACGGCCAGGGCACCGGACTGGCTGAACAACCCGAACCGGCCCGGGGGCGGGACGTCCTGGGCCAGGGAGGCGTTGAGCCGGACGTCGGCGGCGGTGTTGACGACGCCGAAGGAGTTGGGGCCGATGACGCGCATGCCGTTGGCGCGGGCGATGCGGACGAGGTCGCGCTGCAGTTCCGCACCCTGCGGCCCGGTCTCGGCGAAACCGCTGGAGACGACCACGAGACCGCGCACACCGGCTGCGGCGCAATCGGTGACGGTGTCCAGGACGTTGACCGGGGCGACGGCGACGACGGCGAGGTCGACGGGTTCACCGATCTCGGCGACCGTCGCACGCAACCGGACCCCGAGCAGTTCCTCCCCCGCGCCCGCGGCGTTGACCGCGTGGACGGTGCCGGCGAAACCCCCGGCGAGCAGGTCGGCGAGCAACCGGTGCCCGACCGTCCCCGGGGTACGCCGGGCCCCGACGACGACGACCGACCGGGGCGTCAGGAGGGCGGTGAGGCTGCGGGCCTCGGCGCGCTGCTCGCGCGCCTGCATGACGTCGACCGAGCGTTCGGTGGGGTCGATGTCGAAGGAGACGTCGAGCACGCCGTCGGAGAACCCCTGCCGGACCTCGAACCCCGCCTCGCGGAAGACGCCGATCATCTTGGCGTTGGTCGGCAGTACGTCGGCCGTGAAGCGGCGGATGCCGCGTTCGCGGGCGGCGGCGGCGAGGTGCTCCAGCAGCACCGACCCGAGCCCGCGTCCCTGGTGGGCGTCGGAGATGTTGAAGGCGACCTCGGCGGACCGGGGCCGGCCCGGCTGCACGGGGGCGGCGTCGAAGCGGGCGATACCGACGATGTCCTCGCCCACGGTGGCGACGAGGGCCACCCGGTCGACGTGGTCGACCTGGGTGAAGCGGGCCAGGTCGCGCCGCGACAGCCGCGGCATGGGCGCGAAGAAGCGGAAGTAGCGGGACTGCTCGGACTGGCGGTCGTGGAAGGCCGCGACGGCGTCGGCGTCGTCGGGCCGGATGGGCCGGACGTGGGCGGTGCCCCCGTCCCGCAGGGCCACGTCGGCCTCCCACCGGGTCGGGTACCCCACGGGCGGCAGCGGCATGGCGACGATCCTACGAGGATGGGCCCGTGGAGTACTCCGAGGTCCTGCGGGCGCGGCGCATGGTCCGCCGCTACGACGGCCGGCCGGTGGCGCGGGACGTCCTGGACCGGGTGCTGGCGGCCGGGCTGCGGGCCCCCAGCGCGGGCAACAGCCAGGGCCGGGACCTGCTGGTCCTGCGCACACCCGCCGACCGGGACGTCTTCTGGAGCACCACGGCGGGCGCCCGTCCGGTGGACGCGGCCCCGGACGCCTGGCTGACCGGGATGCGCACGGCCCCCGTCGTCGTGGTGCTGCTGGCCGACCCCGAGGCGTACGCCCGCCGGTACGCGGCCCCGGACAAGCCCGGCCCGGACCGCGACGCCGCCACCTGGGAGGTCGCCTGGCCGGACGTCGACACGGGCATGGCCGGGCTCCTCGTGCTGCTCGCGGCCGTCGACGCGGGGCTGGGCGCCTGCCTGTTCGGCGTGCCGGCCGCCGCGCACCCGGCCCTGCGCGCCGTCCTCGGCGTCCCGGCCGACCGGCGGGTCGTCGCCGCGCTCACCCTCGGGCACCCCGCCCCCGGGGAGGCGTCCCGGCCCTCGCGGCGGCACCGCCGGACCGTCGCGGACTCGGTGCACGACGGGCGGTTCGGCGTGCCCTGGGGCGGCTGAGGGCCCGCGGGGCGGCAGAATGCCCCCGTGCCCAGCAGATCCGGACCTCCGCCGACCGACGTCCCCGAACGGATCGTCGACATCGACGTCGAGCAGGAGATGCAGGGCGCGTTCCTCGAGTACGCGTACTCGGTCATCTACTCCCGGGCCCTGCCGGACGCCCGCGACGGTCTCAAGCCGGTCCAGCGCCGGATCCTGTACATGATGCAGGACATGGGGTTGATCCCCACCCGGGCGCACGTGAAGTCCGCCCGCGTCGTCGGGGAGGTGATGGGCAAGCTCCACCCGCACGGTGACGTCGCGATCTACGACGCCCTCGTCCGGCAGGCCCAGGCCTTCACCATGCGACTGCCGCTGGTCGACGGCCACGGCAACTTCGGCTCCCTGGACGCCGGCCCGGCCGCGCAGCGGTACACCGAGGCCCGGATGGCGCCCGCCGCGCTGCTCATGACGACGGGTCTGGACGAGGACGTCGTCGACTTCGTCCCGAACTACGACGACCGCCTCAAGGAACCCGGCGTCCTGCCCGCGGCGTTCCCGAACCTGCTCGTCAACGGGGCCAGCGGCATCGCCGTCGGGATGGCGACGAACATGCCGCCGCACAACCTCGTCGAGGTCGTCAACGCCGCCCGCCACCTCATCAGGCACCCCGACGCCGACCTGCCGGCCCTCATGCGGTTCGTGCCCGGTCCGGACTTCCCCACCGGGGGCCGCGTCGTGGGCCTGGAGGGGATCCGCGACGCCTACGTCTCGGGTCGCGGGACGTTCCGCACCCGGGCCACCGTGAAGGTGGAGAAGATCGGCCGCCGCCAGGGTCTGGTCGTCACCGAACTCCCCTACGGCGTGGGCCCCGAGCGGCTCGTCGAGAAGATCGCCGACAACGTCAAGAACAAGCGGCTGCAGGGCATCGCGGACGTCACCGACCTGTCCGACCGGCGCCACGGCATGCGCCTGGTCATCGAGGTCAAGAACGGGTTCAACCCCGACGCCGTCCTGGAGCACCTGTACCGCCTGACGCCCATGGAGGAGACGTTCGGCATCAACAACGTCGCCCTCGTCGAGGGGCAGCCGCGGACGCTGGGACTGAAGGAACTCCTCGAGGTGTTCGTCGGGCACCGCATCGACGTCGTGCGCCGGCGGACGCAGTTCCGCCTGGGCAAGGCGCAGGACCGGCTGCACCTCGTCGACGGCCTGCTGCTGGCCATCCTGGACATCGACGAGGTCATCGCCATCGTCCGGTCCTCCGACGACGCGGACGCCGCGCTGGCCCGGCTGGTCGAGCGGTTCTCGCTGTCCGAGACCCAGGGCCGCTACATCCTCGACATGCAGCTGCGCCGGCTCACCCGGTTCTCCAAGATCCAGTTGGAGCAGGAGCAGGCGGCGCTGCAGGAGACCATCGCGGGTCTGCAGGCGATCCTCGACGACGAGGAACGGCTGCGCACGCTCGTCAGCGACGAACTCGGCCAGGTCGCCGCCGACCACGGGACCCCGCGTCGCACGGTGCTGCTGACGTCCTCCGGCCCCGCCACGGGCGCGGCGGCCGCGGCGCAGCTGGAGATCGAGGACGACCCGTGCTGGGTGCTGCTGAGCTCCTCCGGGCTGCTGGCCCGCACGAGCTCGGCCGAACCGCTGGGCACCGAGGGACGCCGCGCCCGGCACGACCTCGTCGTCGCGGCGGCCCCGGCCACCGCGCGCGGGGACGTCGGGGTGCTCACCTCCGCGGGGCGGTTGGTGAAGGTGTCCGTCCTGGAGCTGCCCACGCTGCCGCCGGTCGCGGGGCGTCCGAACCTCTCGGGCGGGACGAGCGTCAAGGAGTTCGTGACCCTCGGCAAGGCCGAGCGGGTCCTGACGATCGTGCCGTTGCCCGTCGCGGGCGTGGAGGACCCCGACGACCCGGGGTTCGCGATGGCCACCGCGTCGGGGGTCGTCAAGCGCGTCGTGCCCGAACCGCTGGGCAACCGCCCCGAGGTCGAGGTCATCGCGCTCAAGGACCTCACGGCCCGGCAGAAGGACGAGGTCGTGGCCGCCACGGCCCTGACCACGGGCCAGGAGGACCTCGTGTTCGTCACGACCGACGCTCAGCTGCTGCGGTTCTCCGCCGCGCTCGTGCGGCCGCAGGGCCGCGGCGCGGCCGGGGTGGCCGGCATCAAGCTGTCCCCCGGTGCGCGGGTGCTGTCGATGACGGCCGTGGTCGCGGACGCGCCCGACGCCGTCCTCGTCACGGTCGCGGGCGACGCCGCGGGCGGGGCGTCGCAGGTGGGCTCGGCCAAGGTCACCCCGCTGACGGAGTACCCGTCGAAGGGCCGCGCCACCGGCGGGGTCCGCTGCCACCGGTTCGCGCGGGGCGAGGACACGCTGCTGCTGGCGTGGGCCGGGCGGGGTCCGGCGGAGGCCGCGACCTCCACGGGCAGTGCCGTGGCGCTGCCCGGCCCCCAGGGCCGGCGTGACGGGTCGGGCACGGCGCTCGACAAGCCCGTCGCCGCCGTGGGTGGCCCGCCCGTCACCGGCTGACACGGGTCCGGCGCTCGCCGGGGGTGCGTCAGAAGCGCTCCCCGGCAGCCAGGGCGTCGTAGGCGGTGAGGATCCCGGCCCAGCCGCCGGGCGATCCGAGCGCTGCGCGGACCTCCTCGGCGCGTTCGGCGTAGGCGTCCAGTCCGCGGTGCTCCAGGTCCACCCGGGTGCCGTCCGGGACCGCGGTGAACCGGACCTCGACCTCGGTGTCGACGGTGTCGTCGTACGTCCAGTCGGCCGACAGCTGCCAGGCGAGGACCAACCGGTCCGGCGGGTCCCACGCGAGGACCCGCCCCCACGGCGTGCGGGTGCCGTCCTCGCCCACCTCGGCCCACACCCCGCCGACGCGGGGTTCGAGCTCGACCGCGGCCGGCGGTGTCGTCCCGACGCTGTGGCTGCGCGGCCAGAAGCGCTCCATCCGGGTCGTGAAGAGGGCGAAGGCCCGCTCCGGGGTCAGCGGCACGGACACGCTGCGCCGCACGGGTTCCACGGTGGTCCGGGTCACGGTTCCTCCTGTCGTGCGGACTCCTCCTGCGCCAGGGCGGCGAAGGCGTCGAGCGCCTGGCCCCAGACGTCGTCGAGGTAGTGCCGCAGGGTGCGGGCGCCCTCGGGGTCGAGGGCGTAGAGCCGGCGGGTGCCGGCCGCGGTGGCGCGCACGAGTCCCGCGTCCTGCAGCACCCGCAGGTGCTGGGAGACGGCCGGACGGGACACGGGGAGCCGCTCGGCGAGGACCCCGACCGGCAGGGCGCCGGACCGCAGCTCGTCGAGGACCGCCCGGCGGGTGGCGTCACCGAGGGCGTCGAGCACGGCACCGGCGGTGGTCACTCCGTCAGTGTGCACTGACGGTAAGTGCAGAGCAACGGTCGTCCTGGTTGGCAGCCGGGTGCCCGACGCGGTAGGCCTGCTGCGCATGGTTGACGCGACCCCCGCCCAGGACCAGGACGCCACGCGCCCCACGACACCGGACGGCACGTACCTCGCCGCGGTGCGGACGGCCATCGACCGGGCCGCCGCGACCGCCGAACCCCTGCGCAGCACGCACGCCGGGGCCGCCGAGGACCTCCTCGCGGCCACCGAGGCCGCCGTCGAGGGCCTGGGCGAGGACCTCCTCGCGCTGAGCCACGCGCTCCACGCGCACCCGGAGGAGGGGTTCGCCGAGCACGACTCCGTGCGGGCGGTGGCCGACCTCCTGGCCCGGCACGACGTCGAGGCGACGGTCGGGGTCCACGGGCTGGACACGGCCCTGCGGGCGAGCGTGAGCTCCGGTGAGGGCCCGACCGTCGCGGTCCTCGCCGAGTACGACGCCCTGCCCGGGATCGGCCACGGCTGCGGGCACAACGTCATCTGCGCCACGGCCGTCGGCGCGTTCCTCGGTCTCGTGCACGCGCTGCGGTCCGGGGCGGTCGTCGGCACGGTCGTCCTGCTCGGCACCCCGGCCGAGGAGGGCGGTGGCGGCAAGGAACTCATGGCCCGCGACGGCGCCTTCGACGGGATCGACGCGGTCGTCATGCTCCACCCGTTCTCCTACGACGTCGCGATCCAGCCGTTCCTGGGCCGCCGGCAGGTGCGGGCCACCTACCACGGCGTCGCCGCGCACGCCTCAGCCCAGCCGTTCATGGGGCGCAACGCCCTCGACGCCGTCGTCGCCGGCTACACCGGCATCGCGATGCTGCGCCAGCACACCACCCCCAGCGACCGGATCCACGGGATCGTCGTCGACGGCGGGCAGCGACCCAACGTCGTCCCCGCGACGGCGAGCGCGGAGTACTACGTCCGCTCGGCCGAACCGGCCACGCTCGCCGACCTGTGCTCCCGCGTCGACCTCGTCCTGCGGGCCGCCGCGGCGATGACGGGAACCGGCGTCGAACTCGAGTGGGACCGGCAGCCGGCCTACCTGCCGATCCGGGCCAACCGGGAACTGGCGGCCCGGTGGACGACCCACCAGGATCGGCGCGGGCGCACGGCGCTGCCGCCGGGGGTCGTGCCCGAGACGTTGTCCGGGTCCACCGACCTCGGCAACGTCAGCGTGCGCGTCCCCGCGATCCACCCCATGCTCGCGGTCTCCTCCCCCGACCTCTCCCTGCACACCGCGGAGTTCGCCGCGGCCGCGGGGTCCGCCACGGGTGACCGCGGGGTCCTCGACGGCGCCGTCGGGCTGGCGCTCACGGCCCTCGACGTCCTGGCGGACCCGGAACTGCTCGCCGCCGTGCGGACCGAGTTCGAGGACGCGGGCGGGGTGCTGGACGTCGAGGAGTTCCTGCGGTGAGCGCGACGGCCGGGACCACGCGGACCGACCGGCTGCTCGGCGGCGTCGAACGCGTCGGCAACAGGATCCCCGAACCGTTCGTCTTGTTCGTCGGGTTGTTCGTCGCCCTTGCCGTCGCCTCGACCGCGATGGCCCTCACCTCCACGACCGTGCGGTTGCCGGGGGCGGACGAGACGCAGGCGGTCCGCGGGTTCTTCACCGGGGAGGGGATCCGCTGGTTCACGACGACGCTCGTGGACAACTTCACGTCGTTCCCGCCGCTGGGGACGGTCGTCGTCATCCTCCTCGCGGTCGGCCTCGCCCAGCGCAGCGGCCTCATGTCAGCGCTCATCCGGCGCGCGTTCTCCGGGGCCCCGCGGTGGGTGCTGCCCTACCTCGTGGCCGCCGTCTGCATGGTCGGGCACGTCATGGCGGACTCGGTGATGATCGTCATCCCGCCACTGGCGGCCATGGTGTTCAAGGCCGCCGGCCGGCACCCCGTCGCGGGGCTCCTCGGGGCGTTCGCCGCCGCGGGGGCGGCCTACTCGACGTCGTTCGTCGTGACGAGCCTGGACGCGCTGTTCGCCGGCATCACGCAGTCCGTCACGGCCACGCTGCCGAACCCGGGAACGCCGGTGACGCCGGTCTCGAACTGGTTCTACAACATCGCCTGCTCGATCGTCCTCACCGTCGTCTGCGGGGCGCTCACCACCCGGGTCCTGGAACCCCGCCTGGAGCGGGCCGGGGTCCCGACCACGCAGGTCGAGGGGTCCGAGGGCATCGGGACCGTCGAGGACGTCCAGGAACTGGCGGTGTCGCACCAGGACCGCGCCGGTCTGCGCCGGGCCGGTATGGCCTTCGCCCTCACGGTGCTGGGGCTCGGGACCCTCGTCCTGGTGCCGGGGTCACCGCTGCGCAACGACGGCGGGGGTTTCCTGCCGGAGTCGCCCCTGCTGGACTCGATCCCGTTCGTCGTGTTCTGCCTGCTCGCCGTGCCCGCGCTGGCGTTCGGCCGGGCCACCGGGTCGCTCGCCCGCGCGGCGGACGTGCCACGCGTCATGGGCGAGGCGGTCCGGGACATGGCGCCGTTCATCGTCCTCGCGTTCGTCCTGGGGCAGTTCGTCGCGCTGTTCACGTGGTCGCGCGTCGGGTCGTGGATGGCCGTGTCCGGTGCGTCGCTGCTGAACCGGCTCGACCTCACGGGGTTCGAGGCGGTCATCGCGTTCATCGTCCTGGCCTCGCTGCTGAACCTCTTCATCACGTCGGGATCCTCGATGTGGACGATCATGGGCGCGGTGTTCGTGCCGTTGTTCGCACTGCTCGGCTACGAACCGGCCTTCACCCAGGCCGCGTTCCGGGTCGGCGACTCCGCGACGCAGATCATCACCCCGCTCAACCCCTACGTCGTCCTCGTGCTGGCCATGCTGCGCCGCTACGAACCCGAGGCGGGTCTGGGGACGCTCATCGCCCGGTTCCTGCCGTACACGCTCTGCTTCTGGATCGCGTGGGTGCTCATGCTGTCGCTGTGGTTCGTCCTCGACCTGCCGTTCGGGCCCGGCCAGTTCGCGAGGATGTGACGTGCCGTTCGCCGGGGAACCCTCCCCGCTGCTGTCCGATCCGACCGGGCTGTGCGCCGGGTACCTGGACTGGTACGCCGAGGTCCTGCTGCGACGGCTGGTCGGCCTGAGCGAGGCGCAGGTCCGGTCCCCCGCCGTCCCCTCGGGGTGGTCACTGCTCGGGCTCGTGCAGCACTCGGCCTGCACGCGCCGGTTCTGGATCCGGCACGTGTTCTGCGGTGAGGCGGTGGACTTCTCCTGGCCGGGCAGCGCGGAGCAGGAGTGGGTCCCCGGACCCGACGCCACGGTGGAGAGCCTGTCGGCCTTCCACCGCGCCGAGCACGAGAACTCCCTGCGGGTGCTCCGCTCGCACGACCCGGCGACCCCGGCCGCGCGGGACTACGGCGGGACGGGGACCCGGCCCACCCTGGCCTGGATCGGTTTCCACCTGCTGCAGGAGTCGGCGCGGCACGCCGGCCACGCCGACGTCGGCCGGGAACTGCTCGACGGGGCGACCGGGCTCGACCCGTGACCCCTCAGAGGTAGTTGCCCGTCAGGGGTGCGGGTTGCCACCGGCCGTCGCGGACCACCTGCAGGACGGCGTCGGTGGTGAGGGCGTCCCCGTGGCCGAGGACCGTGCGACGCACGATCTCCCGCAGGTCCGCCCCCGTCACCCCGGGCGGCAGGTGCGCGGCGACCGCGGCGCAGTCGACGCCGGCGTCCGGGGAGTCCCCGCCGAACCGGCCGAACAACCGGCGCAGGATCGCCTCGCACGCCTCGCGGTCGGGCGCGGCGAGGTGGACGACGGCGTCGAACCGCGCCGACCGGGTCGCGGCCGCGTCGAGGGCGGAGGGGTCGTTCGTGCTCGCCAGGGTCAGGACGTCGCGGTACTCCTCCGTGCCGTCGAGGACGGCGAGGAAGTCCGCGAGCGCCGTCCCCCGCGCGCCCGCCTTGCGGTCCCCGAGGTAGAGGTCGACGTCCTCGAGGACGACGACGCAGGGGCCGAGGTCGGTGGTCTCCCGGTAGACCTGCCGCAGCACGCTGGAGGCCGCGGCCGCGTCGACGATGATGACGGTGAACCCGCCGGCCAGTTCCCGGGCGACGACGCGGCTCAGGGCGCTCTTCCCCACGCCGGGTGGCCCGGCCAGCAGCACCCCGCGGTTCGTGCCGAGCCCCAGGGAGCGCAGGAGGTCCGCGCGCGAGGTCAGCGCCGCGACGTTCGCGTCGATCTCGGTCCACACGTGCGCGGGCAGCACGAGGTCCTCGCGCCCGCCGGGACCGAGGGCGGTGGGTTTCAGCTTCAGCGGCAGGTGGGCGTCGGCGTGCAGCACCCGGCCGCGGTAGAACCCCTTGTCCCGCCGCGCCGTGGCGAGCAGGGCGTCGGCGAGCGTGCGCGCGGCGGCGTGGTCCCCGGGCCGGGACAGCACCCGCAGCGACGCCGGCTGCGGTTCGTACTCGTGCTCAGCCAGCTGCACGACGACGTCGGCGTCGGTGGCGGTGCCGGCCGGGAAGAACGCCGCCGCCGAAGTGGGCACCGAGACGTGCTCGTCGAGCAGGTCGATGCGCTGCCACGTGGGAGGTTCGTCGTCCTCGACGGGACCGAGGACGGCACCGTGCAGGTCCACGAGGTCGGCGAGCGCCGCACCCACGGACACGGCGCGCGTGTTCGTCAGGTCCACGCGTTCGGAGACCAGCGCCGTGTGCGGCAGGCGCAGGTGGGTCTCGACGAACCCGTTGGCCGTCGTCGTCGAGCGGCTGCCGCCGGAGAGGACCTCACCGAGCACCGTCAGCGCGCGGCGGACGTCGGCGGGTTCGGTGGACAACCGCCGGGACAGGGCGGCGGGGAGGGGGTCGTGGTCGTCGGCGTGGTCGTCGGCGTGGTCGTGATCCAGGTCGGGCACCGGACGACGCTACGTCCCGACCGGTGCCCCCGGCTACGGCCGGGGTGCGGGGACGTCCGCGAACGCCCCCGGCGTGCCGAGGTGCTTGCCGTGCCGCAGGGGCCACACGACGAGTTCGGCCCGGCCGACGACCTCGTCCGCGGGCAGGAACCCGTGGACGCGGGAGTCCCCGCTGTCCTGCCGGTTGTCCCCCATGACCCACAGCTGACCGGCGGGGACGGTCACGTCGAAGGGGACCTCGCTGGGACGCGCCCCGGTGGCGAGGTACCCGGTCTCGTCGACGGGGACCCCGTTGACCGAGAGCCGGCCCGTCGCGTCGCAGCACACGACGTGGTCCCCGGACAGGCCGATGAGCCGTTTGACGAGGTGGTCGCCGGAGTCCTGGGGCAGCAGCCCGACGCTCGACAGGGCCCGGGGCAGCGGCCCCCGCGGCGGCGGGGCGGGCTGCCCGCGGAGCCAGTCACCGGGATCGGTGAAGACGACGACGTCGCCGCGGTGCAGGGCGAACGGACCCGGGGTGAGCTTGGAGACGACGACCCGGTCCCCCACGTCGAGGGTCTGCTCCATGGACCCGGACGGGATCCAGAACACCTGCAGCAGGAACGTCTTGACCACGACGGAGACGACGACGGCGACGGCCACGACGAGGACGACCTCACGGAGGGCGGCGAGGATCCCGGAGCGCGGGGGGCGGGTGCGCGACGTCGTCACCGTTCGACGGTAGCGGTCTACGCTCCGCCCGTGGACCTCTCGGGACTGCGCGCTCAGGTGGACGCCCTGCAACCCCGGGACCGGATGTGGCCCGCGCCGCACGCCGACCGCACGCCGCTGCAGGAGGAGTACAGCCGCTGCCTGAACCCCGGGAAGTACCGGGTGCTGCACGAGCGGCTGCAGCTCTGGGCCGCCGTGGTGGTGGAGCGGGGGCTGGGGCGCGTCGAGCCGGCACGGGGAGCGGTGTGGCGTGATCCGTTCCCCGAGCAGGACCGCGCCACCGAGACGCCCACGGCGACGTGGTGGCTGCGCCCGTGGTCGACGTCCGCCCTTCCCCTCCTCGTCGTCGCGCACGGGCGGGAGGGAGGCGTCGAGGTGGGCGCCGGTGATCCGGCGGTGCCCGTGGTCCGGCTCCCGGTGTGCGGGTGCGACGCCTGCGACGACGGCGGCGCCCTGCTCGCCGGGGAACTCGACGACCGCGTGCTCGACGTCCTGGGCGGCTCGTTCACCGACGTGAGGTTCGGCGACGTGCGCGTCGTCGGTGTCGCGGACGGCTGGTCGACGACGGCCGACCTCGGTGACCAGGACGTCGAACGCCTCCTGGCCGACGCCCGCGCGGGCCGCTCGCCGCACCACGTCGTGCACGGGGTGCCCTGGGGCTGATCCGCGGTCCGCGCGGACGAGACGTCTGCGACCAGGCGCCTGGAACCGCCCGGACGACCGTCTCCGGGGCTCAGCGTGCAGTCGTCCCGTACGGCCGCGTCAGACGAGCGTCACAGCCCCGTCGTAGGGGCGGAACTCGACGTCGGCGAAGAGGTCCTCGCGCGGGTCGCGGGCGCGTTCGAGCCGGTCGCGCGAACCCCACACCTGGACGGGGACACCGTCGGTGGAGATCTGCGGCCACCCGGGGTCCCCCGTGGCGGCGAAGCCGGTCCACGCCGCCACCATCCGGCGCGACAGGGCCGCGGCCGCCGGGGTCGGGAACACCCCGCGCACGCGGGCGCCGACGCGCGGGACGCGGCGGGCGAGCGGCAGGACGGGCACCGCGTGCAGGAAGAGTTCCATCGCCTGCGGGTTCCCGAAGGCGAAGGGCAGGTCGAGGCCGTGGGTCGCGCCGTAGCGGCCCCCCAGCGCAGGCGAGCGCCACGTGAACCGGGCCAGGTGGGTCCGTCCCCCGCGGGCGGTGTGGGAGCGCGCGAAGCGGCGCGAGGGTTCGGCGAACAGGGCGTCCGACAGCAGGGCGTCCCCGAGGTGGCCGGGGTCGGCGTCGGGCAGCAGCGTCCGGTAGTCCTGCACCGCCGAGGCGGGCAGCCCGACCGCGACGGCGAACTCGGCGACCTGCTCGAAGGACGTGGCCACGGGGGCGAACCCGCTGCGGGAGAACAGCGTCCACTCATCGGCGACGGTCTGCACGAGCAGGTCGACGGCCGGGTCGCCCCCGGCGTGGGCACCTTCCATGAACGGACCGGTCACGACGTCGCCGTCCACGACGGGGTGGTACAGCAGCGGCACGGACCCGCGCACCCCGGCGTCCGGGTCGGCGGCCAGGTCCTGCGCGACGGCGTCGGAGGCGGCGAGCAGCCGCACGGGCGGCAACCCCGCGAAACCCTCGCGGGTGGCGGGGACGCGGGCGGCGCGGGCGACCCGTTCGGCGATGCGTTCGGCCTGCGCGACCGTGTAGGTCTCCCCCGTGACGCTGGCCGCGATCGCGCGCCGGAACAGGCCCCGGGCGTCGCGGGCGCACAGCAGGGCCGCCACCGACGCCGCTCCTGCCGACTGACCGACGATCGTCACGCGGTCGGGGTCGCCCCCGAACGCCCGCACGTTCTCGGCCACCCAGCGCAGGGCGGCCACCTGGTCGAGCAGACCGCGGTTGTGCGGAGCCCCCGGCACGGCGCCGAACCCCTCGAACCCCAGCCGGTAGTTCATCGAGACGACGACGAAACCCCGGCGCACCCACGCTCCGGGGTGGTAGCCGGGGGCCGACCCGGAGCCGGAGACCCAGCCGCCGCCGTGGATCCAGACGAGGACCGGCAGGTCGCGGGGGAAGTCGGCGGGGACGTGCACGTCCACGGTGAGGTGGTCGTCACCCGCGCCAGGCGACCAGCCGTACCCGGAGCGCGGGTCCTGCGGGGCGACGGGCGAAGGGTCGCGCGCCTCGCGCACGCCCTCCCAGGGTTCCACCGGGGCGGGGGCGGCGAAGCGCCGCAGACCCACGGGAGGGGCGGCGTACGGAACGCCGCGGAAACTGACGACACCACGGTCCGCGGCCCGGCCGCGCACGCCGCCCGCCGTCGTGACGACGACCCTGGGCACGTCCGACACCTCCACCACCACTGCACTCGAGTCCTGCGGATCCCTCGGCGAGGCCGGGGGGACGTCCCGCCGAGGGATCCTGGACCGAGGTTACAACGCGAGCACGTCCGCGTCGGCCGAACGCGCCGCCGCCTCGCGCGCGTCCTGCGGCGAGTCAGCCTCCAGCGCCGCCTCGGCCATCTTCACGCACGTTCCGAGGTCGGTGCGGGACAGGGCGAACCGCACGGCCGGGACGGCCGCGGGCGCCATCGACAGGCTGCGCACGCCGAGACCGACGAGCACGAGGGCCAGCAGCGGGTCGCGTGCGGCCTCGCCGCACACGCCCACGGGGACGTCGACGGTGCCGGTCGCCTGGACCAGCTGCAGCACAGCCGGTTGCCACGGGTCGAGCAGGTCCGCGAGGTCGCCCTCGAGCCGGTCGGCCGCCATGGCGTACTGCGTGAGGTCGTTGGTGCCCAGGCTCACGAAGTCGAGCCCGGCCGCCACGAGCCGCTGCGCGCGCAGCGCGGCCGCGGGAACCTCCACCATCGCGCCGACCGTCCGCAGCCCCGCGGCACGGGCCTGCGCGACGAACTCCGCGGCCTCGGCCGGGGTCGAGACCATGGGGGCCATGACCCAGGGCTGCGTCCCGGTGCGCTCGGCGGCGGCCGCGAGGGCGGCCAGCTGCGTGGCCAGCAGTTCGGGGTGGCGGCGCGACGTGCGCAACCCGCGGACCCCGAGCGCCGGGTTCTCCTCGGCCGCGACGTCCACGAAGGCGAGCGGTTTGTCGGCACCGGCGTCCAGCGTCCGCACGACGACCTTGCGGTCGCCGAAGGCGGTGAACACCCGGGCGTAGGCGTCGGTCTGCTCCGCCAGCGTGGGCGCGCTCGCCCGGTCGAGGAACAGGACCTCGGTGCGGAACAGGCCCACGCCCTCGACGTCCTGCGCCGCAGCCCGGTCGGCGTCCTCGAGGGTCCCGACGTTGGCCAGCAGCTGGACCGCCGTGCCGTCGGCCGTGCGCCCCGGGCCGCCGGCGGACGACGCGAGCGCGGCCCGCGCGGCGCGGCGGCCGGCGATCTCCTCGCGCACCCCGGCGGACGGGTCGGGGGTGACGGTCCCGGCCCGCGCGTCGAGCGCCAGCTCGGTGCCCGCCACGAGGTCCAGCGCCCCGGCGACGCGGACGACGCACGGGATGTCGAACTGCGCCGCGATGATCGCGGTGTGGCTCGTCGGGCCGCCGAGTTCGGTGACGATGCCGACCACGAGCGACAGGTCGAGCGCGGCCGTGTCCGCCGGGGCGAGGTCGCGGGCGACGACGACCGAGGGGCCGTGCAGCTGCGGGACACCGGGTTCGGGCAGCCCCAGCACGCGCGCCACGACGCGGTCGCGCACGTCGCGCAGGTCGGTGACGCGTTCGGCCAGGTACGGGCCGCTCGCCGCGAGGACCGCGCAGAACTGCTCGACGGCCTCGTCGACGGCGGTGGCCGGACCGGAACCGGCGGCCAGGCGCTGGTCGACGACGGCCAGCAACCCGGGGTCGGCGGCCATGAGCGCGGTGGCCTCGAGGACCTCCCCGGTCGTCCCGCCGGCGGTCTGCGCCCGGCGGCGCAGTTCGGCGGCGACGGCGTCGAAGGCCTCGCGGACGCGGGGGCCGGCGGCGGGGTCGGCCGGTTCACCGGCCGGCGGGCGGGCGGCCGGAGCGAGGACGACGGCCGTCCCCACCGCGGCGCCCGTCCCCACCCCGACGCCCGACAGCACGTCAGGCATCGTGGTCGGTCTCGACCAGCGCGACGAGGGAGTCCAGGGCCGCGTCGGCGCCGTCCCCCTCGGCGGTCAGCGTGACCTGGTCGCCGTGCTTGGCGCCCAGACCCATGACCATGAGGATGCTGCGGGCGTCGACCGGGTCGCCGTCGCCGACGGCGACGGTCACCGGCAGGCCGGTGGCCGCGGCGGCCTGGACGAACAGCGAGGCGGGGCGGGCGTGCAGTCCCACGCGGGAGGCGACGGTGGCGGTGCGGGTGCTCATCTCGGGAACTCTCCTTGCTCGACCGGGTCAGACGGTCGCGGGCTGGGCGGCGGCGGGGGTGGCCTGGGCCTCGGGGGCCTTGCGGTGCAGGCCCTTGAGGACGATGACGGCCGCGGCGGTGACGGCGGTCCCGATGAGGATCGCCACCAGGTACAGCAGGGGCTGGCCGACGAGGCCGAAGACGACGATCCCGCCGTGCGGGGCACGCAGCGTGTTGCCGAAGGCCATCGTCAGACCACCGGTGAGACCGGAACCGATCATCGCGGCGGGGATGATGCGCAGCGGGGCGGCCGCCGCGAACGGGATCGCGCCCTCGGTGATGAAGAACGCACCGAGCAGGACCGCGGCCTTGCCGTTCTGCCGTTCGGCCTCGGTGAAGAGGTTCTTGCGGAGGAACGTCGCCAGGGCGATGCCCAGCGGCGGGGTCATGCCGGCGGCCATGACGGCGGCCATGATCTTCAGCTCCACCGGGCTGCCCGAGGACGTCGCGACGGTGGCCAGGCCGGTCGTCGCGAACGTGTAGGCCACCTTGTTGATGGGCCCGCCGAGGTCGGCGGCCATCATGACGCCGAGGATGACACCGAGCAGGACGATGCCGCTGCCGGACAGCGAGTTCAGACCGGCGGTGAGTTCGTCCATGAGCCAGGCGATCGGCCGTCCGAGGACGACGAGCATGGCGCCGGCGGTGATGAACGTGGCCACGAGCGGGATGACGACGACGGGCATGATGCCGCGCACCGCGTTCGGGACCTTCAGGCGGGCCAGGGCGAGGGCGACGAAACCGCCGAGGAACCCGGCGACGAGGCCGCCGAGGAACCCGCTGCCGACCGTCACCGCGATGGTGCCGCCGACGAAACCGGGCGCGATGCCCGGACGGTCGGCGATGCCGAACGCGATGAACCCGGCCAGGACCGGGACGAGGAACCCGAAGGCCGCCCCACCGAGGACGAACAGCAACCCGGCCCAGTCGTGACCGGACAGCGGGTCGAACCCGGAGATGAGGTCGGTGGCCTTGACGGAGGAGATCTGGTACCCGCCGATGAGGAAGGCGAGGGCGATCATGATCCCGCCGGCGGCGACGAACGGGATCATGTAGCTGACCCCGGTCATGAGCCACTGCCGGACGCGGGTCGCGGCACCGGCGTTCGAGGTCACCTTGGAGGCCAGGGCGGGACCGGCGGCCGGCGCCGGGGTCGACCCCTTGGGCGCGGCCTCGACGGCGGCGATCGCGGCGGCCAGGACGCCGGGCGCGTCGGCGACGGCCTTCTTCACCCCGACGTCGACGAACGGCAGACCGGCGAAGCGGTCCTTGTCGCGGACCTCGAGGTCGGCGGCGAAGATGACGCCGTCGGCCGCGGCGATGACGGCCGGGTCGAACGGGGCCGAGCCCGCCGACCCCTGCGTCTCGACCTGGACGTCGTGCCCCGCGGCCTTGCCGGCCTGCTCGAGGGCCTCGGCGGCCATGTACGTGTGGGCGATGCCCGTGGGGCAGCTGGTGATCGCGACGAACTTCATCGTCCGTACACCTCCGTCAGGACGATCGAGGACACGGCCGCCGCGTCGGGGGCCGCGAGGAGGGACTCGCGGAAGGAGACGTGCACGAGCTTGCGCGCCAGGGCCGCGAGGATCTGCAGGTGGTCGGCCTCGCCCTCGGTGGGCGCGGCGATGAGGAACACGAGGTTCGCGGGACCGTCGGGGGCGCCCCAGTCGATGCGCTCGCCGGAGACGACGCGGCCGACGGCCAGGCTCGGCACCGTGACGGCCGTGGACCGGGCGTGGGGCAGGCCGATGCCGCCGGGGATGCCGGTGGCCATCTGCTCCTCGCGGGCCGCGACGTCGGTGAGGAACTGCTGGAGGTCGGTGACCCGCCCGGCGTCGGCCAGCGTCTGCGCCAGCTGACGCGTCGCGTCGATGCGGTCGGTCGCCACCAGGTCGGTGAGGACGAGTTCGGGGGCGGTCAGGTCGGTCATCGCTGCAGGTCCTTCACGAGGGTGTCGGGATCGGGATCGGTCAGGGTCCGGACGGCGGTGGCCGCGCGGGTGGTCTCGGAGTCGCCCGGCACGGAACTGCCCGGGAGGAGGACGGCGGCGCGGCCCCAGGCCACGGCCGTCGCGAGGCGGTCCGCCGGGGAACCGCAGGCGTGCAGGAAACCCGCCAACGTGCAGTCACCGGCGCCGACGGTGCTCAGCGGGACGAGGGGTTCCCCGCCCGCCCACACGACACCGTCGTCCCCGACGAGCAGGGCCCCCGCGCCGCCGAGACTGACGAGCACCTCGCCGACACCGCGACCGCGCAGTTCCGTGGCGGCCGTCACGACGTCGCCCACGGTGTGCAGTTCGCGGCCGAGCAGTTCGGCGAGTTCGTCCTCGTTGGGTTTCAGCACGTCGGGAGCGGCGTCGACGGCCGCGGCGAGCGCGGCGCCACTGGTGTCGACGGCCGAGCGGACGCCGGCCCGCCGGGCCGCGGCGACGAACCGCGCGTGCAGGTCGACCGGGGCTCCCGGCGGGAGCGAACCGCTGCTGACGAACCAGTCCGGGCCGGCCTGCAGGCCGTCGACGACGCTGCGCTGCAACGCGTCGACGTCCTGCGCGGTGAGTTCCGGTCCGGGTTCGTTGAGCTTGGTGGTCGTGCCGTCGGCCTCGACGACGGTGGTGTTCGTACGGATCGTCCCGGCGATGGGAACGGTCAGCGCGCGCACCCGCTGCGGGGCCAGGAGCGCCTCGAGGCGGTCCCCGTCGACACCGCCGGAGGGCAGGACGGCGGTGGCCGTGTGGCCGTGCCGGGCCAGGGCGCGGGCGACGTTGACGCCCTTGCCGCCGGCCTCGACGGAACCGGCCAGGGCGCGGTGGACCTCACCGCGCGTCAGGACGGCGAGTTCGACCGTGTGGTCGACGCTGGGGTTCGGGGTGACGGTCAGGACCTTCATGCGCGCACGACCCGGGGGCCTGCGGCCTCGACGTCCCCGAGGATCTCGGGGTCGGTCGCGGAATCGGTGATCACGGTGTCGACAGCCTCCAGGTCTGCGACGTGGGCGAAGTCGTCCCGGCCGAACTTGGTGTGGTCGGCCAGCACGACGGTGCGCCGGGCGGAGGAGATGAGGCAGCGCTTGACGGCGGCCTCGGCGAGGTCGGGGGTGGTGAGCCCGTGCTCGACGGTGAGGGCGTTCGTCCCGAGGAAGCAGACGTCCGCGAACACCTCGGCGAGGGCCCGTTCGGCCCAGACCCCGACGGCGGCCAGGGTGCGGCCGCGGACGGTGCCGCCCACCACGTGCAGGGTGAGGTTCGGGCGGTTCGCCACCGCCTGGGCGACGACCTGGGCGATGGGCAGGGCGTGCGTGACGACCACGAGTTCGCGGTCGGTGGGCAGGAGTTCGGCCAGGCGGGCCGTCGTCGTGCCGGCGTCGAGCAGCAGGGTGCCGCCGTCGGGCAGTTCGGCCAGGGCGGCGCGGGCGATGCGGTCCTTCTCCGGACCGGCGACGTCCTGGCGTTCGGGGACGGCCAGCTCGGCGCCCAGCCGTTCGACGGGGATGGCCCCGCCGTGCACGCGGCGCAGGACGCCGCGGCGTTCGAGGACCGTGAGGTCGCGCCGGATGGTCTCCGGTGTCACGTCGAGCAGGTCGGCCAGGGCGGCGACCTCGACCCGGCCGGCGCCGCGCGCCGCGTCCAGGATCGTCTGGTGCCGCTCCGGTGCGTACATCTGTGGGTGCTCCTGCTTGACGTCCTCGTCGTTGCTGACGTCCTCGTCGGGTGGGTAGCGGCCCGGTCTCCCGGGCTGCGACAGTTCTACGCCCGAAGCGGGCAGGAAGTCAACACTTCGGACCCAAACGGACATCCGGGTCGTCCGGAACGCAGAACGCCCCTCGTCCGGGCAGGACGAGGGGCGTCGGTGGTGGTCGCGGTCAGGCGTCGATGCGGTCCCGGTCGAGGTTCTCGGCGCCGGCGATGATGAAGTCCTTGCGCGGCGCGACGTCGTTGCCCATGAGCAGCTCGAAGACGCGCTCGGCGACCGCCCCGTCCGAGACCGTGACGCGGCGCAGCGTGCGGTGCGCGCGTTCCATCGTCGTCTCGGCGAGCTGGTCCTCGTCCATCTCCCCCAGGCCCTTGTACCGCTGCGGGTCCTTGTAGGTCCGGCCCCGCTTCGTGAGGTCGGCCGTCACGCGGCGCAGCTCGGCGTCGGAGTAGGTGTAGATCACCTCCCGCTCCCGTCGCCCCGCGCCGTTGACCTCGACGCGGTGCAGGGGCGGGACGGCGGCGAACACGCGACCGGCGTCGATGAGGGGCCGCATGTAGCGGAAGAACAACGTCAGCAGCAGCGTGCGGATGTGGGCGCCGTCGACGTCGGCGTCCGTCATCAGGACGATCTTCCCGTAGCGCACCGACGACAGGTCGAAGCTGCGGCCCGATCCCCCGCCGACCACCTGGATGATCGAGGCGCACTCGGCGTTCTTCAGCATGTCCGTGACGGACGCCTTCTGGACGTTGAGGATCTTGCCGCGCAACGGCAGCAGCGCCTGGTACTCCGAGTCGCGGGCCCCCATCGCCGTCCCCAGCGCGGAGTCGCCCTCGACGAGGAAGAGCTCGGTGTTGCCGACGTCGTCGGACCGGCAGTCCTTGAGCTTGGGCGGCAGGGACGAACTCTCCAGCGCGTTCTTGCGGCGCTGCGTCTCCTTGTGCAGGCGCGCGGAGATGCGCGACTTCATCTCGGTGACGACCTTGTCCAGGACCGCCGTGGCCTGCGCCTTGTCCTCGCGCTTGCCGCTGGTCAGCACGGCCGTCAGCTCGGTCTCGACGACCTTGCGGACGATGGCGCGCACGGCCGCGGTGCCCAGGACCTCCTTGGTCTGGCCCTCGAACTGCGGTTCGGCCAGCCGCACGGTGATGACCGCGGTCATCCCGGCGAGGACGTCGTCCTTCTCCAGCTTCTCGTCCTTGCCGACCTTCAGGCGCCGGGCCTGGGCGTCGACCTGGGCCTTCACGGCCGCGTAGAGGCCCTGCTCGAAGCCGGCCAGGTGGGAGCCGCCCTTGGGCGTGGAGATGATGTTGACGAACGTCCGGACGGTCGGGTCGTAGCCCGTACCCCAGCGCAGGGCGACGTCGACGGCGCACTGGCGCTCGACGTCCTGCATGTCCATGTGGCCGGAGTCGTCGAGGACGGGCACCGTCTCGGTGAACGTGCCGTCCCCCTGCAGCCGCCACACGTCGGTGACGGGGGCGTCGGGGGTCAGGAACTCGACGTACTCGCCGATCCCGCCGTCGTGCTGGAAGACCTCCTCGGTCGGCTCGCCGGACCGTTCGTCGCGCACGACGATGCGCAGCCCCGGCACGAGGAACGACGTCTGGCGCGCGCGGGCGGCGAGGTCGTCGTGGGAGAACTCGGCGTCCTTGAGGAACACCTGCGTGTCGGCCCAGTAGCGCACGCGCGTGCCGGTCGTCCCGCGCTTGGCGCGACCGACGACCTCCAGGCCCGTGGCCGGGGTGAAGGGCGCGTCCGGGCCGTCACCGGCGTAGCGGCCGGGCGCCCCACGCCGGAAGCTCGTGGCGTACGTCTTGCCACCGCGGTCGACCTGGACGTCGAGCCGGGAGCTCAGCGCGTTGACGACGCTGGCGCCGACCCCGTGGAGCCCGCCGGAGGCCGAGTACGAGCCGCCGCCGAACTTTCCGCCGGCGTGCAGGTGGGTGAAGACGACCTCGACGCCCGACAGGCCCGTGCGCTTCTCGACGTCGACCGGGATGCCGCGGCCGTCGTCGTGGACCTCGACCGACCCGTCGGCGTGCAGGACGACGAGGATGTTCTGGCAGTGCCCGCCCAGGGCCTCGTCGACGGCGTTGTCGATGATCTCCCACAGGCAGTGCATGAGACCGCGCGAGTCCGTCGACCCGATGTACATCCCCGGCCGCTTGCGGACGGCCTCGAGACCCTCGAGGACCAGCAGGTTCGCCGCGGTGTACCTGTCCTCGGCACCGGGGCCGGAAGGACCTGTCGACGGGGTGGGGGGAGTCACCCCGGCAGCCTACGGGGCCGTGGACGGGGGCCCGGGGAGGCGCTCGGGAGGCCCGGTGTGACCGATGACACCTCCGCTACGAGCGAACGGGTTGCTCCAACGGCGTGGGAACGCGCGCGCGCTGCCGAAGGTTGGGGAAGAGTGATGACGGGAGCAGCAGCTGCCCGCCAGCGTGCACGACCCGGAAGGAGTCGCGGGATGACCACCGCCATGACCACCCTCAGCCCGACCCACATGACCGCTTCGGACCGGTGCGACCGGTGCGGTGCACAGGCCTACGTCCGGGTCCAGCTCTCCGCCGGTGGTGAGCTCCTCTTCTGCGCCCACCACGGCCGCGAGCACCGCGACGCCCTGCGCGCCGCCGGAGCGGACATCCACGACGAGTCGCAGAAGCTCGTGGCGACCACCGCCACCGCGGCTCCCGACGAGCGCTGATCCAGACCACTCACGACCGGCGAGCCCGGCGTCACCATGGGTGACGCCGGGCTCGTCGTCGTTGCCGCGGCGATCGCCGTCGGCCTCGTCGGCATCGTCGTCCCGGTCCTGCCGGGGACCGTCCTCATCGGCTTGGCGGCGCTCGTGTGGGCCGTCGCCGAGGGCGGCACCGCGTGGGTGTGGTTCGCCGGTGTCGCCGTCCTGCTGGCCGCCGGGCAGGTCGCGATGTACCTGCTGCCCGGCCGCCGGATGACCCGGGCGGGGATCCGCCCGCGGACCCTGCTGCTCGGCGCCGTCCTCGGCGTCGTCGGCTTCTTCGTCGTCCCCGTCCTCGGACTGCCCCTGGGCTTCGTCCTCGGGGTCTTCCTCGGCGAGCTCGCCGGCGCCACCGACGTCCCCGACCGGGCTCGCCGGGCGTGGGGCTCGACGGTCACGGCGCTCAAGAACGTCGGGTTGAGCGTGGCCCTGGAGAGCTCCGCCGCCCTGCTGGCGAGCGCCGTGTGGGTCGTCGGGGCGCTCAGCCTGCGCTGAACTCCACGCGCTGGTCCACGACCCACGTCACCCCGAAGCGGTCGGTGAGCATCCCGTACAGCGGGGAGAACGCCGAGGGCCCCAGCGGGGTCCGGACGTGCCGGGCGCCGTCGGCCAGCCCGTCGTAGGCCTGCGTGACCTCTTGCGCCGTCTCGCAGCGCAGCGAGACGTAGACCGCGTTCACACCGGGATCGAAGTCCCGTCCGGTCTGGACGTCGTACGCCATGACGTGGACCCCGCCGGGTGCGGCCACCTCGCCCCAGACGACGTCTTCGGGCCGGCCCCGCGGGTCGTGCGCCTGGCCGTAGGTGACCAGCGTCGGCGTCCCGCCGAAGACGCCCGCGTAGAACTCCAGCGCCTCCCGGGCCTGGCCGCGGAAGTTCAGGTGGGTGGTGGTCGTGACGGTCACGTCGTTCCTCCTCGTCCGGCCGGGGGTGTTCCCGGCGTCGAGGACGACTCTCGCGGACGAAGCGGTCAGGTTCTGGCCGCTTCTCGGGCCATCCTGGAGGGGTGAGCGGAACCCCCGGACGGTTGCTGACCCTCCTGTCGCTGCTGCAGGCGCGCCGCGACTGGCCCGGGCAGCTCCTCGCCGAGCGGCTCGGCGTCAGCGCCCGCACGGTACGTCGCGACGTCGACCGGCTGCGCGAGCTCGGCTACCCCGTCGCCGCCGCCAAGGGTCCCGACGGCGGGTACCGCCTGGCGGCCGGGCAGGACCTGCCGCCCCTGCTGTTCGACGACGACCAGGCCGTCGCCCTCGTCGTCGCCCTGCGGACGACCGCCGGGGCGGGAGGACCGCTCGGGGAGGCGGCCGAACGGGCCCTCGCGACCGTGGGGCAGGTCCTGCCGTCGCGGTTGCGGCACCGCGTCGAGGCGCTGGCCGACGTCGTCGTCGTGCCCGGGGACGGCCCGGCCGTCGCGATGGACGTGCTGCTGGCCGTGGGGGCGGCCGTGCGGGCGCGGGAGGTGCTGCGCCTGCGGCACCGGGACGCGACCCGCCGCGTCGAACCCCACCACCTGCTGCACCGCCGCGGCCGGTGGTACCTGCTGGCGTGGGACCTCGACCGGGACGACTGGCGGACCTACCGCCTCGACGGGGTCGAGCCGCTCGTGCCCACGGGACCGCGGTTCGTCCCGCGGCCCGTGCCCGGTGGGGACCCGGCGGCGCTCGTCGAGGCACGGTTCAAGGGGTCGACCGTCCGGGACGCGTGGCCCGTCGCCGGGCAGGTGGTCCTGCGCCGGCCCGCCGCCGAGCTCGCACCCTTCGTCGGGGACGGGACCCTCGTCGACCTCGGCGACGGCCGCAGCCGGCTCTCGCTGGGCTCGTGGTCCTGGGTGGCGCTCGCGGCGGCGGTGGGCCGCTTCGACGCCGACGTCGAGGACGTCTCCCCCGCCGCCCTGCGCACGGCCTTCGCCGTCCTGGCCGAACGCAGCCGGCGCGCGGCCGGCACGTGACGTGACGTGGCGTGGCGTGGCGTGGCGGAACCTGAAGAGGCCTGGACGCACGAGCGGCCCGACCGGAGGTCCGGTCGGGCCGCTCGTGGGTGGGACGTCAGTCCAGGTAGTCCCGCAGGACCTGCGAGCGCGACGGGTGCCGCAGCTTCGACATCGTCTTGGACTCGATCTGCCGGATGCGCTCACGCGTCACGCCGTAGACCTTGCCGATCTCGTCGAGCGTCTTCGGCTGACCGTCGGTCAGGCCGAACCGCATCGAGACCACGCCGGCCTCGCGCTCGGAGAGGGTGTCGAGCACCGAGTGCAGCTGCTCCTGCAGGAGCGTGAAGCTCACGGCGTCCGCCGGGACGACCGCTTCGGAGTCCTCGATGAGGTCACCGAACTCGGAGTCGCCGTCCTCGCCGAGGGGCGTGTGCAGCGAGATGGGCTCGCGGCCGTACTTCTGGACCTCGACGACCTTCTCCGGAGTCATGTCGAGCTCCTTGGCGAGCTCCTCCGGAGTGGGTTCGCGGCCCAGGTCCTGCAGCATCTGCCGCTGGACACGGGCGAGCTTGTTGATGACCTCGACCATGTGCACCGGGATGCGGATGGTGCGGGCCTGGTCGGCCATGGCGCGGGTGATGGCCTGCCGGATCCACCACGTCGCGTAGGTCGAGAACTTGTAGCCCTTGGTGTAGTCGAACTTCTCGACCGCACGGATGAGCCCGAGGTTGCCCTCCTGGATGAGGTCCAGGAAGAGCATGCCGCGGCCGGTGTAGCGCTTGGCCAGGGAGACCACGAGACGCAGGTTGGCCTCGAGGAGGTGGTTCTTGGCGCGACGGCCGTCCTCGCTGATCCACCACAGCTCGCGCTTGAAGATCGGGTCGATCTCGTCGCCGGAGTGCAGCTTCTCCTCGGCGAACAGGCCGGCCTCGATGCGCTTGGCGAGCTCGACCTCCTGCTCGGCGTTGAGGAGGGCGACCTTGCCGATCTGCTTGAGGTAGTCCTTGACCGGGTCGGCCGTGGCGCCGGCCGTCGAGACCTGCTGGGCCGGGGCGTCGTCATCGTCGTCGTCGCGCAGGACGAACGCGCCGGACGTCCTCTTCTTGGCGGCACCGTCCTCGGGCGTCTCCGTCGCGGTGTCCTCGTCCGCCGCGACGTCCTCGGCCGCGACGTCCTCGAGCTGCTCGTCGGCGGGCTCGTCGCCCTCGTCGGAGGACCCGGACTTGGCGGCCGTCTTGGCCGGAGCCTTGGTGGCCGTCTTGGCGGTGGCCTTCTTGACCGCCGTCTTGGCCGGAGCCTTCGTCGCCGTCTTGGCGGCGGCAGCCGGGGCAGGCGCTGCGAGGGCGCCGTCCTCGTCCTGGGCCGGGGCCGCGGCGCGCTTGGCGGCCGGGCGCGCCGTCTTGGTGGCCGTCGCCGTGGACGTCGTGCGGCGGGCCGAAGCCGCCGCGACCGCCCGCTTGGGCGCCTCGGCGGGCACCTTCACGGTGATCCCGTTGTCGTCGAGGGCGCGGAGGACGGCCTTCATGCGCTGCACGGGCAGCTGGGCGTCCTCACACGCCACCCGGACCGACTGCGCATCGACGTAGCCGTGGGTGGTTCCGTGCTGCAGAAGCTCCTGGAACGGAGCGGAAGCGAACTCTGGCGGGAGCGGCCGGGAGGTCGGTACCGACGACACGGACTGCCTTTCGTCGTGGGCGGAACGGGACTGCGCGGGCAGCAGTCGACAACGTCAACACCGGCGGGCGGGTGCTTATGCCCACGTGGGAGACAAACGCCGATTGTGGCACGGATCGGCGGACCAGGTGGCGCAACGCCACCCGTGGGGCCGTGACGGGCGTGTCCGGTCGGGTCCCGGGGACCTCAGTCCTCGGGCTTGACCGCCAGCACGGGACAGGGGGCGTCGAGCAGGATCCGCTGAGCACTGGCCCCCAGGATGAGCTTGCCGACGGGGGTGCGACGGCGCAGGCCGATGACGATGAGCGAGGCTCCGGAGTCCTCCGCCGCCGTGATGAGGTCGTCGGCGGGGTCGTCGGAGTCGGGGACCTCGCGCAGCTCGACCGAGAGGCCGGCCTGCTCCAGCTCGCCGCGCACACGCTCGTGCACGGCCGCGAGCTGCTCGGCCTCCTGGGCGTCCACCTCCCGGCCCGGTCGGCGGCTGTGGACCACCACCAGCGGGGCGGCGAGGCGGACGGCGGCGCGGCCGGCCCGCTCCAGCGCGGCCCTCCCCTCGGGGTTGGCCACGTACCCGACGACGATCCCCATGCCGCACCCTCCAACGTCGTAGACAATCGGTGACCGTACTACGCGGTCGGGGGCCGGCCCGCACCGGTGCCGGTGGCACGGGACTCAGCCGGCCCGGGCGGCTCGCCCCGGCCGGGAGGGGCCGACGCCGTCGCGCACCGCCACGGCGAGCACGCCCGCCAGGCGGTGGCCGGGGTCCTGGCGCAAGGCCTCCTCCACGCAGGCCGCCATCCGCGCCGGGCGGCCCGCGGTCCACTCCAGCCAGGCGGCCGCGGCCCAGGCCTCGGCGCCACCGCCGGAGGTCGCGCCGCACCGGGCCACCTGCACGGCGAGGTCGGCGGCCGCCGCCGCGCGCACCGGGTCGGCCTCGTCGTCCAGCGCGCGGCGGAGGTGGACCGCGCCGACCGCGGACGGCGCGGCCCCGGGCGGGCGCAGGAGGTGCTTGCGGCCCCTCGGAGTGCTCGGTCCACGGGAGCCCGACAGCAGGAGCGCGTCGCGCACCTCGAGGCGGTCGAGGGCGCGCAGGAGGCGGCCGCACCAGGCCGCGTCGAACTCCGTGGCACCACCACCCCCCACCTGCCGGTCCACGGCGCGGTCGAAGGCCAGGACCAGCGCGCGGGCCTGCGCAGGCGGCACCGGCTCCCGCCGCGCCACCGCGGCCCGGGCGCACCGCGCGGGGTCGGCCGGGGTGAGCTGCGGCAGGCTCGCCGCCCGGTCCGGGGCCGCCGTGAAACCCCGCCAGACCGCCTCCGCGGGCAACCGCGACGCACCCCCCGGACCGGCCGTCCCGTTGGGGGGCCAGGGTTCGCCCTGGCGCGGGCAGCAGGGGCCGGCGCAGCTCAGGGTCCGCCAGCGGCCGCCCCCGACGAGCAGGTGGTCCCCCGCCCGGGGACCGACTCCCCCCGGCGGCGGCTCCAGGCCCGAGCGCACGGCCTCGAGCGTCGCGGCGGCGCGGGCACCGGGCAGGAGGCCGTCGGACGTCACGCGGGCGTCGGGGTCGTACAGGACGACGAGCACCTCCGACGTCGGCCGGGCCGCGCGCCGGACGAGCCGCAGGCACGCCTGCGCCGCGGCCTCGGCGGCGACGCGCAGGGCGTCCCCCTCGGCCGCCGGGGGCAGGTCGCCCCGCACGACGAGGCCGAGGGTCTGCCGGCCGGTCCGGGCGTCGGGCGCCAGGAGTTCGAGCAGGAGCACCGAGTCGGCCGGGTGGAACCCCAGCCGGTAGGGGACGACGGCGAGGAGGTCGGCGGGACCGGCGGCCACGAGGGGGGCCGGGGCGGACGCGGGACGGGCGGCGGAGGTCACGGCGCCACCCTGCGGGGAGCGGCCGACGGCCACGGCCGGCTGTCCACAGGACGGCGCCGGATCGGGCCGGTGCGGCCTTGTGGAGACGGGTTCGACCCGCGGCGGGACCGTCCACCGCGCCACCGTGGTCAGGAGCTGTCGGGTGGAGGACCGTGGTGCCATGACTCCAGGTCGGGCACGGCGGTGAGGCGACTCCTCCAGCACGTGCAGAGGCTGTTCGCCCGGCTCCCCACGACACTGCTGCCCCCGCGGACGAAGCGGGTGAAGCAGACGAGAGCAGCCCACGAGATCCACTACTCCGACCCACCGGACGTCGCGGCCAGCGGGGCACGCCGACCGCACTGAGGACGTCCTCCGCGGCCACGGCCACCGCGGCAACGTCACCCACGTCGTCCGTCCCACTTCGGCAACCCGGCCTCCCGCACGAGCCGCGCCGCGTCGACCGCTGGTCCCCTCATCGGCGTCGTCACGTCCCACCGGTGCGCCCGCACCGCGTCCGTCCACGACCCGTGCACGTCGGTCCCGACAGTCGCGGCACGTCGTTGCGCGGACGGGCTGACCCAGGACCACGGCTGTGCCGTGCAACCAGATCCTGAGGATCCTGCGTCAGGGCAGTGTGGACGACATGAACCGGGAAGAGCACTTCACCTCCTGGGCCAACGAAGCGACACCACAGCTGCGGCGCATCGCCCGGCTGCTGGCCGGCGACTTCCACATCGGTGAAGACCTCCTCCAGGACGTCTACGCCAAGATGTACGCCCACTGGCCCCGCATCCAGGACCCCAGCGCCTACGCCCGCCGCGCCCTGGCCAACACCGCCACCTCGCGCTGGCGCAGCCGCTCACACCGCCACGAAGCCGTCCGCGACGTCGACGACCACCTCGCCGGAGCTGAACCCTCCCAGCCGCTGCTCGACCTCGAGCAGCGCGCCGACCTCCTCGCGGTCCTGCGCCCCCTGCCACCGAGGCAACGCGCCGTCATCGTCCTGCGCTACCTCGACGACCGCAGCGACGAGCAGGTCGCCGACCTGCTCGACATCAGCGTCGGCACCGTCAAGAGCCAGGCCTCCCGCGCCCTGGCCAGGCTGCGCCAAGCCTTGCCCGACCCTGTCGAGGACCCATCCCGGCCCACCCCGTCGGGGCCCCGCACCTCCTCCCCCTCCCTCGTGGATTGGACGCGCTCGTGACCACGCAGACCCACGACCCCTTCACCAGCGCCCTGCGCGAGCAACTGCGTGTCGCCGCTGGGAGCGTCGAGGACTCCGGCGCCTTCATCGCCGAGGCCACCGGCCACGGCCGCCTGCGACTGCGCCGGCAACAACGCCGCACCCGGTGGGGCATCGGTGCGCTGGCAGCCCTCCTTGTGACCGGCGGGGCCGTGGGTGGTGTGCGCCTGCTGGATCCGGCCCCGTTGGGCCTGTCCGTGGCTGGTCCCGTTCTGGGGCAGTCCGAACCCACCCCGACACCGCTGAAGACCGATCAAGGCGGGGCCGTGGAGATCGAGCCCAGCGTGACCGCCGCGGCCGCTGACACCATCGGCACCGTCGTCCAGACACACCTACCGGGCTGGTCCGCCGCCGGCAGCGCCCAAGGCTGGCGAACGCCTGACACGACGACCCTGATCTGGGAGGCGACCACCACCGCCACTTCGCCGGCGGTCACCCTCGGGATCGATGTGGATCGAGACGCCACCCCCAAGGACCTCAGCGGTCTGGATGTGATCTGTGAGGACACCGTCTCGTGTTCGCAGCAGACGATGGCCGACGGCAGCGTCCTGACGGTGGGAACACGGGGGACCCTGGTGCAACTGGGATCGATGCCCGCGCCCGCACGACCGGTGCAGCCGTTCGCGGCGCTCTACTTCCCCGATGGCCGAACGATCGGGGCCAATGGTTCCATCGCCGCCCCCGACATCCCCGTCGACAGCGCCTACCCGAAGGACTCCGAGATCACCACCGAGGCACTGCGGGCCATCGTGACCGATCCGAGACTGCAGGCACTCACGATCCCTGCGCCGCAGTGATCGTTCCGCACCACGAGCAGCCGGTACCGGGACCAGCCCCCCGCCGCGCCGGAGTCCGGACCACCCGACGTCGTGCCACGCTGACGGGGACCGCAGTGACCGAGGTGACCGAGGTGACCGGAAGCATCCCTCGCCGCTTCTCCCACTGCATCGGCGTCGAGGGTCGCGATGCCGTCGACCTCCACGCGGCCACGGTGCTGACGCTGCTGTCCTGAGTGCGCCGGGCGTCGACACCACGCCCCAGGTGACGGGCGGCCACTGCGCAGCCGCGCGCGAGGCAGCGATCACCGGGGCCCTGGTGGTCTGGCCACCAGGACCCCTGTGTCCGACGCGTCATCTGCCCGGTGCGCGACGTCCGGACGCGGACCCCGTCGTCCCCCGCGGCGCACGTAGTCAGACGTGGCAGCCCGGACCGAGGTGACGACGAAGGCCGCGACGAGACCGTCGTCGAGCAGGCCCACGACCGGCGTCCACAGCTCCGGGACGGCGTCGACGGGCGAGAGGAGGTAGGCGGTGCCGAGGGCCGCCCCGACCAGGCGGCGCCGACCGGCCCCCGCCCAGCGCCCCGTGAGGGTGTCCCGCACCATCCACGGCAGCAGCCGCAACCGCAGCGTGGTGCGGGGTCCGAGTGCGGGGGCCGCCCGCAGGGCCCCCGGGCCCAGGGAGCGGCCACGGCTCACGCGGAGCCCTCGACCGCCTGGGCGGCGGCGCTGCCGAGCGGCGGGAGCGCCTTCTCGGCGTTCTTGGTGATGCGGCGGAACATCACGGTGTCCAGACCGGCACCGACGGCACCGCCGACGACGGGCAGCGCGCGCTGCGGCAGCCGCAGCAGACCCTGCGTGCCGAACTTGGCGATGATGCGGAAACCGACACCCTTGTTGATCAGCATGAGGACCGGCCGCGGCACGCGGGAGGTCACCAGGCCGACGAGCCGGCCCCCCGTCGGCAGCCCTGCGGACTTGAGCACCTCGGTGGCGTCCGCCCCGACGAGGGTCAGCAGGACGGCCGAGCGCACCTCTGGCTTCGTCGTGTCGTACCCGCGCAGCTCGGCGATGGCCGCGACGGCGCGGACGGCGAGGACGTGGAAGCCGAAGACGTTGGCGGGCAACGACACCGGTAGGGTGAAGAGGCCACCGAGCCCGGTGACGAACCCGTTCCCCGCGACGAGGCGGGAGTGCTGGCGCACGACGGCGTGCACGGCCGACTCGGTGCTCGGGTGGTCCGCGCGGGCGGCCTGCGCGACCTTCGCGGCGCTGTCGAACGGGCCGAGGCCGTCGATCCCCACCTTGAGCAGCCGCGTCACCAGGTCGGCGGAACGACGCTCCAGCGCGGAGGGCTCGTCGACGTCGGACGGGGTGGTCTTCTCGTGGCTGCTCACGGCGACGAGGCTAGCCGTTGCCGGCCGGTCCGCCAGCCGGAAACCGTTCCGGCGCAGCGTTCAGCGGGCAGGATCCTGTTCGCTGAGGTAAGCGACGACGTCCGCGACGCCGTCCTCGACGTACCGGCGGCGAGCCCACGGACGCGGCACGCGCTGGGTGGAGGCCACGGGCGGCCGGTCGGCCTGGGGGAAGCGCGCGGGGTCGAGGTGGCGACGCAGGGCACGGCGGTCGCGCAGGAAGGGAACCACGAACAGCGCGAGCAGGCACATCTCCAGGAAGGTGGACATGCTTCCTCCTCGGCACGGACGCGCGAGAACTTCAGTCCCCCTCGCGCCGGCCGACCGCGGGGGCGCGACCCGCTGGGCCCGCCGAGCTGGGCACGTCGACGAGGCCCGGTTGGAGCTGCCCGCTGCGGCTGGTTGGATCGCCCGGTGCCCGACCGACCCCGCCCCACCCGTCGTCCGCGCGGCACGCGCCCCACCGCGACCGGGGTCGCGACTCCCGTCGAGGGCGAGGAGCCCATCGCCACCGGCACGGTGCGCCTCGAACGCGACCCGGACGACCCCGACGGCTGGACCGTGCTCGTCAACGGCGTGCCGAGCTCCTACGTCGACGTCGCCGACCCCACCCGGCTCGTCTTCGAGTACCACCAGTGGACGGCGGCCGTGCTGGACGCGGTGCACTCCCCCGGCTCCCTGCGCGCCACCCACCTCGGCGGTGCCGGGTGCGCCTTCCCACGCTGGCTGGCGGCGACGCGGCCGGGGTCGCGCCAGCTCGTGCTGGAGGTCGACGGCGACCTCGTCGAGGTCTACCGGCGCAGCTTCGGCGCCAGCGGCCCGGCGGGCTTCAAGCTGCGGGCCGCCGACGCCCGCGAGGGCCTGGGCCCCCTGCCCGCGGCGAGCCAGGACGTCGTCGTGCGGGACGCGTTCGCCGGCGACCGGGTGCCGGACCACCTGCAGACCGTGGAGTTCCTCGCCGAGGTCGACCGCGTGCTGGCCCCCGGGGGCCTGTGGATCGCCAACCTCGCCGACCGGCCGCCGATGCCGCACGCGCGCGGCGAGCTGGCGACGGCCTTCGAGGTCTTCGCCCACGCCGCCGTCCTCGCCGAACCGGGGATGTTCCGGGGCCGCCGGTACGGCAACGCCCTGCTCGTCGCCTCCCAGGCCGAGCTGCCCGAGCGGGCCCTCGTCCGGGCCCTGTCCGGGGGTGTCGCCCCGGCCCGGTTGGTCCTCGACGCCGACGCCCGGCACTTCTGCGCGGGCTCGCGCGTTCTGCGGGACGAGCTGCGTGACGAGCAGAGTGATGAGCCAGGACCCCCACCCGCACCCCCGGAGGACACCGACGCATGAGCACCACGGCCGAGACCGCCGCACAGGCCGGCGGACTGACCGGGTTCGTCCTCGACACCGTCGACGCCCTCGGCGCCCCCGGCGTGGGGCTGCTGAGCTTCCTCGAGGTGGTCTTCCCCCCGATCCCGAGCGAGATCGTCCTGCCGCTGGCGGGGTTCCTCGTCCAGACGGGGGCGATCAACGCGGTGGCGGTCTTCGCGCTGTCGACGCTCGGGGCCTACCTCGGCTCCCTCGTCCTGTACTGGGTCGGGCACGCGGTCGGCCTGGACCGGGCCGCCCGGATCGCCGAGAAGGTCCCGCTCATGGACGGCTCGGACGTCACGAAGTCCGCCGACTGGTTCCACCGGCACGAGGGCATGGCCGTCTTCACGGGCCGCTTCGTCCCGGGCGTGCGCAGCCTCATCTCGCTGCCCGCGGGCGCGGCGCGCATGAACCTGGTGAAGTTCTCGCTCTTCACCGTCGCCGGCAGCGGGCTGTGGAACGCCCTGCTCATCGGCCTCGGGATGGCGCTGGGCACGCAGTACGAGCTGGTCGAGCAGTACGGGCACTACCTCGACTACGCGTTCTACGCCGCGATCGCCGGGGTCCTCGTGTGGGCCGTGGCGCGGCGCGTGCGCAGCCGGCGCGCCGAACGGGTCGACGCGACGCGCTGACCGGCGACCCCCTGGACGCACGGACGGCGGTGACCCCCTCGGGGTCACCGCCGTCGTCGTGCGGGCGGGTCAGCCCTGCGACTCGGACCCGTCGCCGGACCACTCCACGTGGAAGGACCCGTCGCGGTCGACGCGCTTGTAGGTGTGCGCACCGAAGAGGTCGCGCAGCCCCTGGACGAGGGCCGCGGAGGAGCGCTCCCGGCGCAGCCCGTCGTAGTAGGCCAGCGAGGAGGAGAACCCGGGCGCGGGGATGCCCGCGTTCACCGAGTGCACGACGACGCGGCGCCACGCCTCCTGGCCCTGCGCGACGGCGTCGGCGAAGTACGGGTCGAGCAGCAGCGACGGCAGCTCGGGCGACTTGGCGTAGGCGTCCTTGATGCGGTCGAGGAACTTGGCGCGGATGATGCAGCCGCCGCGCCAGATCGTCGCCATGGCCCCCGGGTCCACGCCCCAGCCGTACTCCTGCGACCCGGCGCGGATCATGTCGAAGCCCTGCGCGTACGCGACGACCTTGGAGGCGTAGAGGGCGGCGCGGACGTCGTCGACGAACTGGTCGGCGTCGGCCTCGGCGACGAACCCGCCCGAGCCCTCGGCCCCACCGGCCGGGCCGGGCAGCACCGGCTGGGCGGCCTTGCGCTGCTCGGCGTGACCGGACAGCGCGCGGGCGAAGACGGCCTCGGCGATGCCGGAGACGGGGGTGCCGAGGTCGAGCGCGGTCTGCACCGTCCAGCGGCCGGTGCCCTTCTGCTCGGCCTCGTCGAGGATGACGTCGACGAGCGGGACGCCCGCCTGGGTCGGGTCGTCCTTCTCGAGCACCCGGGCGGTGATCTCGATGAGGAAGCTCTCCAGGTCGCCGGAGTTCCACGCCGTGAAGACCTCGGCGAGCTGCTTGGGGGTGCGGCCCAGGCCGTGGCGCAGCAGGTCGTACGCCTCGGCGATGAGCTGCATGTCGGCGTACTCGATGCCGTTGTGCACCATCTTGACGAAGTGGCCGGCCCCGTCGGGACCGACGTGCGTCGAGCAGGGGGTGCCGTCGACCGTCACGGCGATGTCGGCGAGGATCGGGCCGAGCTTGTCGTAGGCGTGCCGCGACCCACCGGGCATGATCGACGGGCCGAGCAGCGCACCCTCCTCGCCGCCGGAGACGCCGACGCCCGCGAAGTGGATGCCCTTCTCGCGCAGCGCGGCCTCGCGGCGGCGGGTGTCGAGGAAGTGGGCGTTGCCGCCGTCGACGAGGATGTCGCCCTCGGACAGCAGCGGGGCCAGCTCGTCGATGACGGCGTCGGTCGGGGCGCCGGCCTTGACCATGATGATGATCGTGCGGGGCGAGGACAGGGAGTCGACGAACTCCTGCGTCGTGTACCCGGGGACGAAGGTCCCCTCGTCGCCGAACTCCTCGACGAGCGCCTTCGTCTTGGCGTCCGTCCGGTTGTGCACGGCGGTCACGTAGCCGTGCCGGGCGATGTTGCGGGCCAGGTTGCGGCCCATCACCGCCAGTCCCGTCACACCGATCTGCGCCGTCCCGGCCCGTTCCTGCGTCTGCTCGCTCACCCGCCGCATCATGCCGTGCCGGCCCCCGCACGGGAACCACGGCCCCGCAGCACGTCCCGCACGCGCGGGACCACGACGCCGTCGCGCGCCATGAGCGCGCGCGTCTGGCGGCGGCTGACGAGGATCCCGACGACGCCGACGGCCCACAGCGGGTACTGCAGCGCGAAGGCGACCTTGAACGCGCCGAGGGAGTAGGTCTGCGGCGTCCCTGCGCCCTGCGCGTCGAGCAGGACGCCGACGAGCAGGATCAGCACGACGGAGGCCGTGAAGCCCATGACGTTCGTCATCCCGGTCGCGCCGCCGAGGCGGTGGGCCGGGTTCGACGTGCGGGCGTAGTCGAAGCCGACCATCGACCCGGGCACCCCCGTGGCGGCCACGACGACGAGCAGCGCGAGCAGGGCCAGCGGCGCGCGGCCGGGCCACAGCAGCACCGCGGCCCACACGACGACCTGCGACCCGACGACCGTCAGGACCAGCCAGGACCGGCGCAGCGGGTGCCGGGCCACGAACGCGCCGAACAGCGGTCCCGTCCCGGCCGCGGTCACGGTGTAGAGCGTCAGCAGGCCGCTGGCGCCCGCGGGGCTCAGGCCCTGCCCGGAGACGAGGAACGGGAAACCCCACAGCGTCGCGAAGGCGTTGCCGGAGAACGGGGTCGCCCAGTGCGACCACAGGCCGAGCCGCGTCCCGGGGTGCCGCAGGGCTGCCCGCAGGTCCCCGCCGACCTGCCGCAGCGACCGGGTGACGCGCGGGTTCGCCCGGCCCGGCGGGACGTCGCGCAGGACGAGCACCGACAGGACGGTGGCCAGCAGTGTGAAGGCGGCCATGCCCGTGTACGCCGACGTCCAGCCGGGGCCGTGCAGCAGCGCCACGAGCGGCACGAAGCTGAACACCTGCCCGAGCTGGCCGAAGAGGCCGACGAGCTGGGTCATCACGGGGACGCGGTCGGGCGGGAACCAGTTGGTGACGACCCGCAGGACGCTGACGAACGTCGCGGCGTCGCCCGCGCCGACGAGGACGCGCGCCAGGACCGCCTGCCAGGTCTGGGTGCTCAGGGCCAGCACGAGCTGGCCCGCGCCCATGGTGGCGGCGCCGAGGACGACGAGCCGGCGCGGCCCCCAGCGGTCGATGAGGACGCCGACCGGCACCTGCAGCGCGGCGTAGACGAGGAACTGCAGCACGGCGAAGCTCGACAGGGTGCCGGCCGTGATGTCGTACCGGTGCTGGGCGTCCAGTCCCGCCGCGGCCAGCGAGGTGCGGTTGGCGACGGTGACGACGTAGGCCAGGGCCCCGACGCCGAAGACGAGCCACGCCCCGGGCACCGCGGGCGCACGGCGGCTCACGCGCGCACCGCCCGCAGCCGGTCACCGGCCTGGCGGACGTGCTCGCGCACGAGGTCGGTCCACGCCTGCTCGTCGCCGGCGAGCAGCGCCTCGCGCTGGGCCTCGTGGTCGGCGAGCGCCCGGGCCGTGCGCTCCGGCGCTCCGCCGAGGTTGAGCACCCCCATCCGCATCTGGCGGTCGCGCAGGGAGTCGTAGACGCCGGCGAGGACCTCGTTGCCGGCGGCGCGGACGACCTCGGCGTGGAAGGCGCGGTCGGCGCTCATGAAGTCCCACGTCGTGCCGCTGGTCACAGCCCGGCGCATGGCCAGCAGGTGGGGGGTGAGGCGGTGCACGAGTTCGGAACGGACGGCCCACGCACGGCGGGCCGCGTGCACCTCGACGAGCTCGCGCGCCTCGAGGACGTCCTCGACCTCCTGGGGGGAGACCGGCACGACGAGCGCCCCGCGCTTGGGGATGAGCCGGACGAGTCCCTCGGCCTGCAGCCGCAGCAGCCCCTCCCGGACCGGGGTGCGGGAGACGCCGAGCTCGTCGGCGACCTCCCCCTCGGTGAGCAGGTGGCCGCCGGGCAGGGTCCTGTCGAGGACGGCCTGCTTGACGTGGGCGTAGACGCGGTCGGCGGCGGGCGGGGTGCCCGGGACCTTCGTCGTTCCTGGTGTGCGCGCGGTGTCCATCGTGCATCCATGCTAGACGCATGTCAGCACATGAAGACCGACAGGTTCAGTCCAGCGCGGAGGCGGCGGTGCGCAGGTCGGCGACCAGACCGGCGTAGGCGGCGTCGCGCTCGGCCTCGGGGACGCGCAGGACGGCCGAGGGGTGGATGGTCCCCAGGAAGGTCTTCTCGCCCCGGGTCGTGGTCAGGGAGAACAGCCGCCCGCGGTGCTTGGTCACGCGGAAGTCCTTCGGCAGCAGCGCCTTGGCGGCGGTGGCCCCGAGGCAGACGACGACGTCGGGGTCGACGACGGCGAGTTCGGCCGCCAGCCAGGGCCGGCAGGCCGTGACGTGCCCCTGGTCCGGGGTGGCGTGGATGCGGCGGGTGCCGGGTGCGGTCTGGGTGAACCGGAAGTGCTTCACCGCGTTCGTGACGTAGGTCGTCGACAGGTCGATGCCCGCCTCGGCGACGGCCTTCTGCAGGAGCCGGCCCGCCGGGCCGACGAACGGGATCCCGCGCCGGTCCTCCTGGTCGCCCGGCTGCTCCCCGACGAGCGCGAGGCGGCCGTCGGGGGCGCCGGCGGAGAAGACGACCTGGGTGGCCGGCTCCCACAGCTCGCACCCGCGACAGGCGGGTGCCGCCCGCCGCAACGCGTCCAGGTCCGCCCCCTCCGGGACGAAGGGGGCGGCACCTGGACGGTGGTCGACGGGCCGTTCGCTCACCGGTGGATCATGCCGCCGCTCACGGCGTCGTGCCCGTCGCCGGGGCCGGCACGAGCGCGGCGAAGCTCGCCATGGTGCCCGCGGACAGCGACGGCTCGCCGCCGAAGACGAGCCCCACCGAGACGGGACTGACGGCGTTGAGCCCGGCCATGGCCGCCTGGGTCGCGGGGTCCAGCTGGACCCGCGGGGTCAGGAGGAGGGGCGAGTTGAGGGCGCCCAGGGCGGCGGCCCCCACGAGGGCGTCGGGCCAGTTCTCCCCCGTCGCCAGTCCCGCGGCGACGACGGGGACCCCCGACCCGCTCTCGAACTCCGCCGCCACGAGGCGGGCGGTGTCGTAGCGGTCGGCTCCCACGAGGGCCTGCGCTACGGCGGCCCGGGCGGTGGCGGTGGGCAGCTCGCCCGCGGCGACCTCGGCCTGACCGCCCACCGGGACGGTCTGCGTCCCCGTCGGGTCGTTCGCCTGCAGGTAGGCCCGGGTCACGGTGGGCAGCGCGGCCCCGTCGGTGAGCATGACCACCCCGCCCGTGCGGGCCGCGAGCGCGGACACCGCCAGCCCGTCGGGGAAGTTCTGCCCGTTGACGAGGTAGACGGGTCCGGTCGTCCCGCCGGACACCCCCCGGACCTCGGTCGCGATGGCCGCGGCCGTGGCGAACCGGTCGGCCCCGGCGAGCCGCTGGACGCGGTAGCCGCCCGGCAGGGCCGCCACCGAGGCGGCGACCTGCGGGGTCAGCGTGGTCTCCCCGCCGAGGACGAAGACCGTGCCGCCCGGGGCGAGCACGCGGCTGACCTCCGCGGCGACGTCGGCCGACAACGAGGCCGACGGCGTGAGCAGCAGCGGGCCGCCGTTGGCGCTGGCGAGCCGGCCCCCGGCGAGCGCGTCGGCGTACTTCTCCGAGGTCGTCAGGACGACGGCCCGGGCCGAGGCGGGCTGCGGGAAGAGCTTGCGGGACACGTCGACCGCGGTGCCCATCCGGTCGGCCCCGGCCCAGCGCGCGGTGCCGGCGGGCGGGGTCGTGGCCAGCTGCACCGGGAAGACGACGAACGTCACCTCGACGGGGGTGACCCCGACCGTCGTCGTGGCGGACACGGTGGCCACGGTCGTCCCCGCGACGGTCGGGATCCCGCTGATCGTCCCGGTCGCCGCGTCGAGGGTGAGGCCGGCCGGCAGCGCCCCCGCCGTGAGCGCCCACGTCGGGGTGCCGCTCGCAGTGAGGGTCGTGCGCAGGGGCGCACCGACGGTCCCCACGACCGTGCGGGTGGCGTCGGTGACGGGTGCCGACCCCGCCGCGGCGACGACGAGCGTGAGCGGTTCGCGGTCGCTGCCGACGGAGTTCGTCGCCACGAGCGTCACGGTGGAGGTCCCCGGCGCGGTCGGGGTGCCGGTCACGACGCCGGTCGCGGCGTCGATCCGGACCCCGGCGGGCAGGGCTCCCTCGACCGACCACGTGGGGCGCGGGACGCCGGTGGCCGACGCCTCGTAGGCGAAGGGCACCCCGACGGTCGCGACGACGGTGGGCGGCGGGGTGATGGACGGAGCGCTGCTCGACCCCACGACGACGAGGGTGGCCGTCTGCGCGGCGCTGCCGGCGGAGTTCCGCGCGGTCACCGTGAACACCGACGTCCCGATGGCCGAGGGGGTGCCGGACAGCACGCCGGAGACCGGGTCCAGGGTCAGGCCGGCCGGCAGGGTGCCGCTGGTGACCGACCAGGTGGAGGTCGGGGTCCCGGTGGCGGTGAACTGGTGGCGGTACGGCGTGGCGAGGACGACGGCGACCGGCGGGGCGGACGTGATGACGGGCGCGGCGCCCGGCGCCGGTGCCGGGGTGCCGGGCAGGACGGTCGCGAGGGTCACCGCCTGGCTCGCCGATCCCGCGCTGTTGGTGGCCGTGACGGTCGCCAGGCTCAGCGCCACGGTCGCGGTGGGCACTCCGGACAGGACCCCGGTGACGGGGTCGAGGGTGAGCCCGGGAGGCAGGGTCCCCGTCACGCTCCAGCGCGGCGCCGGATCACCCGTCGCCGTGAAGGTGTGGCTGAACGGCTGCCCGAGCACGACGCGCAGGGGCGGGGCGGACGTGATGGTCGGTCGGGTCGCGAGCAGCACTGCCCGCGGCGGGGTGTCGGCGGCGGACGCCGGGACGGCGACGGCCAGGCCGAGGGGGACGGCGAGGGCGAACGGCAGGGCCGTGGCGAGGACACGGCTCGCCGCGCCGCGGCGGCGGGGAGGTGTGGTCACGTCACCGAGAGTATGTAGATAGACACGGGCTGTCAGCTAGATGACGGGCGGTCCCCCGTTCGGCAGGTCGTTGCCGACCGCGAGGGTCGCCGTGGCCCGCCGCACGGCGCGGTCCGTCCCGCTGCGGTGCGCCGCGATGACCTCGTCGAGGAACCCGTACTGCACGACCAGTTGGGCGGTCGCCGAGGTCCTCGGCCCCCGGCGCAGGTGCGACCACCAGTCGGCGATGTCCCCCCACCCGGGCGCCGACAGCGAGCCCCCGAACTGCTGCACCGACAACCCCGCGCAGAGGTTGGCGAAGGACAACCGCTCGGCCAGCCCCCAGCCGGCCAGGGTGGCGGTGAGGAACCCCGCGCCGAAGACGTCTCCGGCCCCCGTCGCGTCGAGCGCGTCCAACCGCAGCCCCGGGACCTGCGCCCGCTCCCCCGTCGTCTCGTCGACGGCGAGCGCCCCGTCGGCCCCGCACGTGACGACGGCGACCGCGACCCGGTCGGCGAGGGCGTCGACCGCGGCGGCCGCGTCGTCGGTCCGCGTGTAGCGCATGGCCTCCACGTGGTTCGGCAGGAACGCGTGGCAGTGCTCCAGACCGGACAGCACGTCGGGGTTCCACTGCGTGGAGGCGTCCCAGCCGACGTCGGCGAAGACGAGGGACCCCTGCTCGCGGGCCCGCAGCACCCACGGCTGCGGAACGGCGGCCAGGTGGACCAGGGCCGCCCGCGCCGGCGGCACGTGCGCGGGTTCGTCGACGGGCGCCGGGTGCTCGTGGGTCACCATGGCCCGGTCCCCGCCGTAGGCCAGCGACACCGTCACGGGCGAGTGCCAGTCCCGCACGCGGTACGACGTCGACAGGTCGACGCCCTCCTGCTCCCCGAGGGTGCGCCAGCAGAACTCCCCGTACGCGTCGGTGCTGAACGCGGCGGACAACGACGTCGACAACCCCAGCCGGGACGCGGCGACGGCCATGTTCGCGATCCCGCCGGGGCACGAGCCCATCCCCGAGGTCCAGACCTCCGTCCCGAGCCGGGGTTCGGAGTCCAGGCCCGTCATGACGATGTCGAGGAAGACCGTCCCGCGGACGTGGACGTCGAACGCGGGGCCGTCGGCGGCTCGGACGTCGACAGCGGGTCGGGGGTCGGGCGTCGGCTCCACCCCCGCATGGTGTCAGGGGCGCTCGGGCCGAACCAGGGGCAGGATGCGGCCATGGAGTACAGAACCCTGGGCAACAGCGGAACCTCGGTGTCGAACCTCGCGCTCGGCACCATGACCTTCGGCAGCGAGAGCGACCGCGACGTCGCCTTCGAGCAGCTCGACGCGTTCCTCGCCGCCGGCGGCACCCTCGTCGACACGGCCGACGTCTACAGCGGCGGGGTGTCGGAGGAGGTCATCGGCGCCTGGCTGGCCGACCGCCCCGCCGACGTCACCGAACGGGTCGTGCTGGCCACCAAGGGCCGGTTCCCCACCTCCGGTGAACCCAACGGCGTCGGCCTCTCGCGCCGGCACCTGACGCGCGCGCTCGACGCGTCGCTGCGCCGGCTCGGGGTCGAGGCCGTCGACCTCTACCAGGTGCACGCGTGGGACCCGTGGACGCCGTTGGAGGAGACCCTCGCGACGCTGGACTCGTTCGTGCGCGCGGGGAAGGTGCACCACGTCGGGCTCTCGAACTTCACGGGGTGGCAGCTGCAGAAGGCGGTCGACGTCGCCGACGCGGGCGGGTACTCCCCGCCCGTCACCCTGCAGCCGCAGTACAACCTGCTCGTGCGCGAGATCGAGTGGGAGATCGTCCCGGCGGCGGAGGAGAACGGCCTCGGGCTGCTGCCGTGGTCCCCGCTCGGCGGTGGCTGGCTGTCGGGGAAGTACACGCGCGACACGGTGCCCACCGGGGCCACCCGCCTCGGGGAGAACCCCGACCGCGGCGTCGAGGCCTACGCCAAGCGCAACGCGCAGGAACGCACCTGGGCGGTCGTCGACGCCGTCCAGCGCGTCGCCGAGCAGCGCGGGGTGCCGATGGCGCAGATCGCCCTGGCCTGGTTGTCCGCCCAGCCCGCCGTGAGCTCGGTGATCCTGGGGGCGCGCACGACGGCCCAGTTGACCGAGAACCTCGGCGCGGCCGACCTCGAGCTCGAGGCCGCCGAACTCGCCCTCCTGGACGAGGCCAGCGACCCCGAACCCGCCGACTACCCGTACGGCGGGCCGGGGTCGAACCAGCGCTCCCGCAAGCTCACCGGCGGTCGCTGACCCGCCGGCGCGGCCCCTCAGTCGGACGGCGCCTGCTGCCCCTGCGCTCCGGGGTGGTGGGCGTCGTCCGCCTCGTGGGCGGTGGGGAGCCGTTCCCACCCCTCGTGCGCCTGCGCCGCCAGTCGCTTCGAGTTCTCCAGGTGCTCGGCCACCCCGGTCCCCTCGTCCGGTTCCGTCGGTTCCGTCGTGTCGTCGTCCACGTGCGTCTCCTCCCTCACCGCTCGCGCGGTTTCTCGTCCGCGGCGACGGCGTCGCGCCGCCCCACCGGTTCCTCCGGACCGACGGTGGTGTCGACGTCGGTCTGCTTCTCGGACTCGGCGTTGACCTCCGCGCCGAGCAGGACGGCGTAGCTCGTGAGCCACAACCACATGAGCAGGATGACGACGCCGGCCATCGCGCCGTAGTTCTTGGCGTACGAGGAGTTCCCCGCGACCGTGACGTAGAGCGAGAAACCCGCCGAGACGACGAGCCACAGCACCGTGGCCACGCCCGCACCGACGGACACCCACCGCACGCGCGGGGCGTCGCGGTCCGGGGCCAGCCGGTACAGCACCGCCAGGGCGGCGACGACCAGAGCGAGCAGCAGCACCCACCGCAGGACGTTGACGACGACGCTCACCGCACCCCCGGCACCGAGGGCGCCGACGAGGACGGGCACGACACCGATGAACGCGACGGCCAGCAGCATGAAGACGATCGCCCCGACGGTCAGGACCAGCGCTGTGCCCTTGCGGCGTAGGAAACCCCGCGTCTCCTTCTCGTCGTAGGCGAGGTTCGTGGCGGCCATGAGGTTCTCGACGCCGCTGGAGGCGCTCCACAGGGCCAGCAGGATCGCGACGACGGCGGTGACGCCCGCGGTGGACTTCCCGCTCGCCACCTGGCCGACCTGGTCGGTGACGAGCTGGCGGGCCGCCGTCGGGATCGCCGCGACGCCGTTGACCTGGTCGACGATCGTCCGGGTGTCGCCGAAGATCCCCCAGAGGAGGAACGCCGCCGTCAGCGCCGGGAAGACGGCGAGGAAGGCCTTGAAGGCCACCCCCGCCGCCAGCAGCGGGACCTGATCGTCCTTGGCCTCGGCCCAGGCCCGCCAGGTGACGGCGACCCAGCCGCGGCGGGGGATCTGGCGCGGGGACTCGGCCTGTTCGCCGTGGTCCCCGTGCTGCACCGAGAGCCGCTCGGAGTTCTGGTGACGCTGTGTCGTCCTGCTCATGACGCCCAGACTCCTCCGGTCCGGCCTCTCCTGCACGCGGGCCCGGAAAGGGCCGGGAGGTGGCCCGGAAGTGCCTGGACCCGCCGGGACCCGGGAGGTCACGCCGTGGCGGCACGCCCGGCGACGAAGGACGCCCACAGCGCCGCGTAGGCGCCGTCGCGTTCGAGGAGCTCGGTGTGCGAGCCCTGCTCGACCACCCCGCCGTGGTCCAGGACGACGATCCGGTCGGCCCGCGCCGCCGTCGACAGCCGGTGCGCGACGACGATCGTCGTCCGCCGGCTCGCGGCGGCGTCGCTGGCCGCGGCGATCGCGGCCTCCGCGGCCGGGTCCAGCGCCGCCGTCGCCTCGTCCAGCAGCAGCACGTCGGGGTCGACGAGTTCGGCCCGGGCCAGGGCCACGAGCTGGCGCTGGCCCGTCGAGAGGTTGCGCCCCCGCTCGCCGACGACGAAACCGTACCCGCCCGGCAGCGCCGCGATCGCCGCGTCCGCCCCCACCGCGGCCGCGGCGGCGCGCACCTGATCGCCCGTGGCGCCCGGGCGGGCGTACGCGATGGCCTGCTCGACCGTGCCGTCGAAGAGGTACGCCTCCTGCGGCACCACGCCGAGGCGCTGCCGGTAGCCCGCGAGGTCGAGGTCGCGCAGGTCGGCGCCGTCGACGAGGACCCGGCCGGCCGTCGGGTCGTAGAACCGGGCGACGAGCTTGACGACCGTCGACTTCCCCGCCCCGGTCTCGCCCACGAGCGCCACGGTCTCCCCCGACCGCACGTGCAGGTCGATCCCGGCCAGGGCCGGGCGCTCGGTGCCCTGGTAGCGGAACTCGACGTCCTCGAGGCGGACGTCCCCGCGCAACCGTCCGACGGGGGCCGGGTCGGCCGCGGCGGGCACCGTCGTCGGCGTCCGCAGCAGGTCCCGCAGCCGGCGCAGCCCGACGGCGGCCTGCTGGTAGCCGTCGAACACCTGCGACAGCTGCTGGACCGGGGAGAAGAACAGGTCGACGTAGAGCAGGAACGCCACCAGCACGCCGACCGAGATCCGGCCGTCGCGGACCATGGCCCCGCCCGTGACGAGCACGAGGGCCGCCGTGGCCTCGTTGAGGAACTGCACGAACGGGAAGTACGTCGCGATGTACCGCTGGGCGCGCACCCGGGCGTCGCGGTAGGCCCAGCCGCTGGCGTGGAACCGCTCGGCGTCCTGGGGGCCCCGCACGAACGCCTGGGTCACCCGGACCCCCGCGACGGACTCCTGGAACTGCACGTTGACGGCGCTGACGCGTTCGCGCGCCTCGGTGTACGCCGGGCGCGAACGGGACCGGAAGAGCAGCGTGGCGGCGACCAGGACGGGCAGGACGGCGAGCACGACGAGCGCCAGTTCCGGTTCGAGCAGCAGCATCGCCACGAACACCCCGACGAGGGAGAGCAGGCTGACGAGCGTCTGGGCCACGCCGCTCTGCAGGAACTGCGCCAGCGCGTCGACGTCCGTCGTCATCCGCGTCATGATCCGGCCGGCCTGCTCGCGCTCGTAGTAGTCCAGGCCGAGGCGCTGCAGCTGCGCGAACGTCTTGAGCCGCAACGTGAAGAGCAGCCGTTCCCCCGTCCGCCCGGTGACCCGGCCCTGCCCGACGGTCACGAGCCAGTCCAGCACCACGACCACCGCGGCCACGGCGACGGCCGCCCACAGCGCGTGCACGTCCTGGCGGGCGACCCCGTCGTCGAGGCCGTTGCGCACGAGCTGCGGCAGGAACAGCTGGGCGACGGCGTCCCCGGCGACCAGGAGCATCCCGGCCAGCAGCGCCCACCGGAACGGGCGCAGCAACCGCCCGAGGGAGAACCGCGGGTCGTGCCGCTCGGCCGCGGCGACGTCGACGTCGGGGGTGTCGCTCGAGGGTGGCAGGGCCTCGATGCGCCGCAGCAGCTCCGGCGAGACCGGCAGCCCGACGTCGACGGCCGCCGCCCCGGGTCGGTCGGCGCGCCGGGGTGCGGGGACGGCCCGCGTCGCAGGAGGTGTCGTGGACGGCGGCGTCGGCACCCGGTCGAGGCGGGGCGCGGCGTCCCGCTCCGTCCCGGGTCCCGTGTCGAACAGCCGCTGGAAGACCTCGCAGCGCGCGGCGAGCTCCACCTCGGTCCCGGAGTCGACGACGCGCCCGGCGTCCAGGACCACGATCGTGTCCGCCAGCCGCAGCGTCGAGCGGCGGTGGGCCACGAGGAGGACGGTCTGCCCCGCCGGTCGCCCCGTCGCCAGGGCGGACAGGATGCGCTGCTCGACGGTGGGGTCCACGGCCGACGTGGCGTCGTCGAGGACCAGCACCCGCGGGCCGGCCAGCAGGGCACGGGCCAGCCCGACGCGCTGCCGCTGCCCCCCGGACAGGGTCAGCCCCTGCTCCCCGACGAGGGAGTCCCAGCCGTGGTCGAGGGCGTCGACGAACCCGTCGGCCGCGGCGGTGCGCAGCGCGGCCCGCACCTGCTCGTCGGAGGCGTCCGGCACCGAGTAGGCGACGTTGGCGCGCACCGTGTCGGAGAAGAGGAAGGTCTCCTCGAAGACCATGCCGACGGCGCGGCGCAGCTCCTCAGGGTCCAGGTCGCGCACGTCGACCCCGCCGACCTCGACGCGGCCGGTGTCGACGTCGTGGAAGCGGTCGAGCAGGGCCGTGAGCGTCGACTTGCCGGATCCGGCCGTCCCGACGACGGCCACCGTCGCCCCGGCGGGGACCTCGAGGTCGACGTCGTGCAGGACGGACCGTCCCGGGGCGTAACCGAACCCGACCCCGCGGAAGTGGACGGACAGCGGACCGGTGGGCAGGTGCCTCGTGGGGGTCCGGTCGGGGGCGTCGGCGGGGGGCAGGACGGTGGGCCGGGTGTCGACGACCTGCAGGACGCGTTCGACCCCGGCCCGGGCCTGCTGCCCGATCGTCAGCAGCCCCGCCAGTTGGCGGACGGGTGAGACGAGGCTGCCGAGGTACGTCGAGAAGGCCAGGAACGTGCCGATCGTGAGGTGCCCGGTGAGGGCGAGCCAGCCGCCGAAGAGGAGCACGCCGACCTGCCCGAGCGCCGGGACCGCCTGCAGCGCCGGGCCGTAGCGCGCGTTGTAGCGGACGACCCGCATCCGGTCGGTGAACAGGTCGCCGACGACGCGTTCGAGGCGGGCCAGCTCGGCGGCCTCCTGCCCGAACCCCTTGACCACCCGCACCCCCGTCACGGCGGCCTCCACGCGGGCGGCCACCTCGGCGGTGCGGGCCTGGGCGGCGAAGTTGGCGGGGAACAGGTCCCGGCGGCTGCGCCAGGCGATCCAGAAGAGCGCGGGACCGATGGCGAGGGCGACGAGCGTCAGCGGCGGGGACAGCACCGCCATGACGACGAGCGAGACGACGAACAGGACGGCGTTGCCCGTGACGTTGGGCAGCCACGCGAGCAGGCCCTGCACGAGCTGCACGTCGCTGATGGACCGGCTCACGACCTGACCGGTCGACAGGCCGTCGAGCTGGCGGCCGTCCATCCGCTGGACGGCCGCGTGCACGTCGTTGCGCAGGTCGTACTGGACGTCGAGGGAGAGCCGGCCCGCGGTGTACCGGCGGACGAACCCGAGCGCGTAGACGAGCAGCCCCGCCACGACGAGCAGCGCGGCCCACGGCCACAGCGACCCGCCCGCCCCCGCGGGGCGGTCGATGACGTCGTCCACGACGTGGCGGACCACGAGCGGGACGAGCGCGGTCACGACGTAGGAGACGACGGCGGCGCCGAACGAGAGGGCGAGGTCGCGGGGGTGCCGGGCGCAGTACCCGGCCAACCGTCGCAGCCACCCGCGGTCGGTCGTTCGATTGCCTTGGGCACGTTCTGGCGGCACGGTTGACGACAGTAGCCCCGGGCTGCGACACATGCCCCTGTGAGTTCCGCGCCCGCGTCCCGCCCACGGCCGCACGTCCCGCTCTCCGTGCTCGACCTCTCCCCCGTCGCCTCCGGCCGGCCGCCGGCCGCGGCGCTGCGGGAGAGCGTCGACCTCGCCCGCGCCGTGGAGGGGTTCGGCTACCACCGCTACTGGGTCGCCGAGCACCACGGCTCGCCCGCCGTGGTCTCCGCACCCGCCGTCCTGCTCACCGCCGTGGCCGCGGCCACGTCGACGCTGCGCGTGGGGGCGGGCGGGATCATGCTGCCCAACCACTCCCCGCTGCAGGTCGCCGAGATCTTCCGCGCGCTCGAGGCGCTGCACCCCGGCCGCGTCGACCTCGGCCTGGGCCGGGCACCCGGGACGGACGGGCGCACCGCGCTCGCGCTGCGCCGGTCGCGGCAGGCCCTCGCGGCCGACGACTTCACCGAGCAGTACGCGGAGCTGCGCGGGTACGTCGAGGGGTTCGCGCCGGAGCACCCGTTCGCGGGGATCACGGCCATGCCGACCGGCGTCCCGCTGCCGCCGGTCTGGGTCCTCGGCTCCAGCGACCACGGCGCCCGGGTCGCCGCCGAGCTGGGCACCGGGTACGCCTACGCCGGGCACTTCGGGACGCTGGACCCCGCCGAGCCGGTGGCCGCCTACCGGTCGGCGTTCCGGCCCTCGGCGCACCGCAGCGCCCCGCACGCGCTGCTGTCGGTGGCGGTCGTGGTCGCCTCCGACGCGGACCGGGCCGCCGCCCTGGCCCGGGCCGCGACCCTGGCGACCGTGCGGCTGCGCCTCGGTGCCCCGGCGCCGCTGCCGACCCCGGAGGAGGCCGACGCGCACCGCTGGACCCTCGCCGAGCGCAACACCGCGGGCCGGCTCGGCGAGCACCTGGTGGTCGGGACGGGTGAGCAGGTCGCCCGGCGACTGGCCGACCTGGCCCTGCGCACGGGCGTGGACGAGCTGCTCGTCGTGACGAACGTGCACGACCCCGCCGAACGCGCCGCGTCGTACGAGCTGCTGGCGCGCGCGTGGCCCACGGCGCTCGCCGTCACCGCCGCGTGAGCAAGACCCCTGCCACTGGGCCGGACGGGTGAACGGGCGCGAGCTCCTCAAGCACGCACGGTGACGGCCGATGGGACGACATGATCAGCCTCGAGAGCGCCACCTGGGGCTCGCAGGCCGTCACCACGCCTGCAGCCCCCGTGTCCGGACGACCCGCCTCCGGAGACACCCCCGACCGCGAACGCCGCCGTGGCCGCCCCGCCATGGTGATCCGCCGGCCCACCGCCGACGACGAGGTCGAGGTCGGCCCCGCCGACGTCGAGCACCCCGCCAGCCGGGTCGACATCTACCTCTGAGCCCACGGCTCGCCGAGGTCAGGTCCCCGGTAACCCCGGGCGCGGCACCCGGTGCAGCACCACGTCGCCGAGCCGGCCGTCGGAGACGTCGAGCTCCAGCCACGTCCCCGTCGGCTGCCGACGGCGGTCGGTGGGCGAGCCCGGGTTCAGCAACCGCAGCCCCCGCGGGGTCGTGGAGTCCCAGGGGACGTGGCTGTGGCCGAAGAGCAGCACGTCGACGTCGTCGGCCCACGTCGCGTCGCACCGGCGTTCGCGCCCGGCCTTCACACCCGTCTCGTGGACGACGCCGAAGCGCACGCCCGCGAGCGCGAAGGTGGCCGTCTCGGCCAGGTGCGCGCGCACGTCCGGACCGTCGTTGTTGCCCGCGACCCCGACCAGACGTGCCGTCCTGGCCCGCAGCGCCAGCACGGTCGCCGCGTCGCACCAGTCCCCGGCGTGCACGACGACGTCCGCGGCCTCCACCGCCGCCCACACGGGTGCGGGCAGGTCCTTCGCCCGCGTCGGCAGGTGGGTGTCGGAGACGACGACGAGCCGCGGCACGCTCAGGCCAGCTGCCGCACCCGGACGGTCTCGGGCAGCTCGCGCAGCAGTCGACCGACCTCGTCGGAGGCCTCCGCGGCGATGTCGGTGACGACGTATCCCAGGTCGCCGCGGGTGGCCAGCTGCTGGCTCTCGATGTTCACGCCGGCCTGCGCCAGGACGGAGTTGATCGCGGCCAGCACGCCCGGCACGTTGCGGTGCAGGTGCGCGAGCCGGACCGTCCCGGGCGTGGCCTCGGCCCCCAGCGTCGGCAGGTTCACCGACAGCGTCGTCGCCCCGTGCAGGGCGTAGTCGCGCAGCTTGGCGGCCACGAACCGGCCGATGTCCTCCTGCGCCTCCTCGGTGGAGCCGCCGACGTGCGGGGTGAGGATCACGTTGGGCAGGCCGCGCAGCTCGGACTCGAAGGTGTGGCCGGACCCTTTGGGCTCGGTCGGGAAGACGTCGACGGCCGCACCGGCGATGTGGCCGGACTCGACGTGCCTGCGCAGGGCGGCGTGGTCGACGACGAAGCCGCGCGAGAGGTTGAGGAAGATCGAGCCGGGCCGCATGCGGGCGAACTCCTCCTGCCCGAAGAAGCCGCTGTTGCTGCTGCGGCCGTCGACGTGGAGGGTGACGACGTCGGCCACCTCGAGGAGCTCGTGCAGGCTCCCGCAGCGGCGCGCGTTGCCCAGCGCCAGCTTGTCGGTGCGGTCGTAGAAGAAGACGGTCATGCCGAGCGCCTCGGCCACGACGGACAGCTGCGAGCCGATGTTGCCGTAGCCGATGATCCCGAGGCGACGGCCGCGGACCTCGTGCGAACCGGTGGCCGACTTGTCCCAGACGCCGTCGTGCATGGCACGGTCCTTGACCGTCAGGCGGCGCGTCAGGGCGATGATCTCGGCGAGGGCGAGCTCCACGACGCTGCGGGTGTTGCTGTACGGCGCGTTGAAGACGGCGACGCCGTGGGCCGCCGCGGCGAAGAGGTCGATCTGGTTGGTGCCGATGCAGAAGGCGCCGACGGCCCGCAGGTCGGGGGCGTTCTCGAGGACCTTCGCCGTCACCTGCGTCTGCGACCTGATCCCCAGCAGCGAGACGCCGTCGAGGCGGTCGAGCAGCTCCCCCTCGTCCAGCGCGCCGGACGCGGTCTCGACCTGCCAGCCGGCGTCGGACAGCAGCGTCCGGGCGTCGGCGTGGATGTTCTCGAGCAGCAGCGCACGTCCGGTGCGGGCCGGTGCGAGGTCGGGGGCGGGCACGTGGTTCCTCCAGCGGCGAGGGCGGTCGGGACCCCCAGTCTCCCGCACGCACCGCCCGTCACGGGTCGCGGTGCGGGGCCGCCCCCGGGACGGCCCGTGGGAGCTCACCGTGCGTCATCCCTCACGTCGGTGCTGGCATTCGGGTGGACTTGCCGCCGCGGCGTCCCGATTCTGCGGCGCCTCGTCGAAAACGCTGCCGCACAGGGAATCGACGGCAGTTGAGCGTGACACCTCCCGGAGGGCTCACTGCGCAGGCCGGGCGACCTTACTCACTCTGAGTGATGAAAGCTGACCGATTCCGCGTTGCCGGGTCGAGGACGCGGCTCCTACGGTCGCGCGACGGACGAGGGAACCCGCCCCCGGCCCGTCGGGAGAGGAGCCCGCCGCGTGGACCACCACCCCGTCCTGCGCCGCGACCCCACCCTGCCCGCGGACCCGACACCGACGCCCGTCCCGACGCTGCCCTCCCAGAGCCACGGACCCCTCGGCTCCCCGGCGGGGGTGACGGCGCCTCCGCACCCGGACCGGCTCGAGGTCGTCCGCACCCGCGGCCCCCTCCGCGCCCGACGCCGCGGTCCCCGCCACCGCGCGCCCCTGACCCCGCACCCGTCGGTCCGCCCGGGCGCCGGACCGGCCCTGGTGGTCCTGGCCGCGGTCACGACGCTGCTCCTCAGCCTCGGGGTGCCCCTGCCGGCCCCGCTCGCCGCCGCGGTGCTGCTGGTCGCGGTGACGGTCCTCGGACTGCCGCTGCTGCACCTCGCCCGTGTCCCGCTGCCGGACCCCCTGGCGCGGGTCGTCCTGGCCGCCGGCGCCGGCCTCGTCGTCGTGACGGGCCTGTTCCGGCTCGCCGACGCGGCCGGCTGGCGACCCGGCGGGCCCGTCGTCGCGGGCGTGGGCCTGGTGCTGGGAACCGGCGCCGTCCTGCTCCGGCACCGGGTGTCCCCGCGACCCCGGGTCCCACGCCCCACCGTGCGGGGCGGGCGCGGACGACTGCCCCTCCTCGGGCTGCTCGTGCTGCCCGGCCTCGCCTGGGTCGACGTCCTCGGGGAGGTCCGGTCCCCCGGCTGGCTGCGGGCGGCCGTCCTCGCCGCGGGTCTGGTGCTGCTGGGGCGGCTGACGCTGCGCCGGCGCGGCCGGACCGACCGCGCGGGCGTCGCCGCGACGCTGTACGCCGTCGCGGTCGCGGTGCTCACGCCGTTCGCCGGGCCGCACGCCGGGACGGGACCCTCCCCGTGGACCACCGGTCTCGCCCGCGCCTGGTCGCTGACCCCGGACGCCGTCGACGGCGTCGTGCTGCCCGCCGTCACGGCGCTGGTCGTCGTCGGTACCTGGCTCGTGGCCGAACGCGTCGTGGGCTCGCGTCGGGCGGCCGTGGTGCCCGTGCTCGCCCTCGCCGCCCTCGTGGCCGTCCCGCCGGGGCCGGGCGACCTGGCCGTCACCGCCGCCGTCCTGCTCGTCGTGACGGGGCCGGACCGGCGCCGCGCTGCAGCGACGAACCAGCGGCGCGCCGCCGTGAACGGTCGGCGCGTCCTCGTGCTGGGCCTGGGCGCGGGGGCCCTCCTGGCCGCCCCGTCGGCGGCCGTCTTCGGGGCCCAGGTCTGCCTGGCCGCGCTCGCCACCGCGGTCCTCGCGCCGGGACGGCGTCGGGACGGAACCGTCCTCACGCTCCCCCTGGCGCTGGGGTTCGCCGTCGCCGTCTGGGCGGCGGCCGCTGCGGGCCAACGGCTTCCCGTCGCGGGTGGGGAGGTCCCCGCCGCCGCCGTCCTGCTCGTGGCGCTGGCCGCGACCGGACTGCTCGCGGTCCTCCTGCGCCGGGTCCCCCGACCCCCGACGGACGCCGAGTTCCTCGCGCTGGCGGCCGCCGGCCTGCTCGTGCAGGCCGTCGCCGCGGTCGGGGCCGGCCAGGGGGCCCCCACCCCGCACGTCCTCCTGCTGCTCACCGTCCCGGCTGTGCTGGGCCTCGGGATCGTGTGGGGTCTGCTGTCCGCGGCCCTCGGCGTCGTCCTGGACCGGGTGCCCGCACGGTGGCTGCGCTCGGACACCCGCGCCACGCGCGGCCACCGCGGCACCCCCGGCCGGACCGTGCGGACGGCGCTCGCGGCTCTCCTCGTCTTCGTCGTGGCCTACGCCGGGCGGGCCTTCGGCTGAGCCACTGGGTCGGGGTCGGCTCAGGCCTGCGCGACGGCCTCCGCGACCGGGGTCGCGCCCGCGGCGAGACCGAGCACGGGGGCCGGCGCGTCCCCCGCCACCAGCCGGTCCAGCAGGGCCAGCACGACGGCCGCGACGTCCTCGCGGGGGACGGTGCCGCCGTCGACCCCGGGGTCCAGCTGCACCCGGCCGGTGCCGGCGTCGTCGAGCAGTCCCGCGGGACGCAGCACGCACACGCGCAGGCCGTCACGGGACAGCAGGTCCTCCTCGGCGGCCAGCTTGGCGCGCAGGTAGGCCACGAAGACCTCGTCGACGCCGTCGGGGACGGCGCCGTCCCGGACCCGGTCCACCCCGATCGAGGAGACCAGCAGGTAGGCGGGGACACCGGCCCGTTCGGCGGCGTCGGCCAGCAGCACCGCACCGGCGCGGTCGACGCTGTCCTTGCGGGCCGCCCCGCTGCCCGGGCCCGCACCGGCGGCGAAGACGACGACGTCCGCCCCGGTGAGGTCGGCCGCCAGCTCAGCCGGACCGTCGGCCGCCGTGACGAGACCTTCGAGGTCCCGCACCACGGGCGTCACACCCAAGTCCCGCAGGTCCTCGGCGTGGTCGGGGTTGCGGACGAGCCCCACGACCTCCTCCCCGCGGTCGGCGGCCAGCCGTCCGAGCAGCTGGGCGATCTTCCCGTGTCCTCCGGCGATGACGATGCGCACGGCTCGCACGGTAGGAGCCCCGACCGACCACCGCACCCGGTGCGCCCGGTCGGCGGGTGCCGGAGTCCGCGGAGTCGGGCAGGATCACCGGGTGCCCCGGACCTCCGTGCGCGTGCAGCTGCAGCTGCACGCCGACCAGCCCACCGAGGCGAGCCTGCTGCTCGCCGTCGCCCGCCGCCCCGGGACGCCCCTGCGTGCCGAGGAGCTCACCATCACCGGCCCGGACGGGCCGGTGGCGCTCTCCGCCGAGCCGTTGCCGGACGGCACGGTGCTGCACCACACGACGCTGCCCACCGGTGACGTCACCGTCGCCTACGAGGCGGTCGTCGAGCCCGAGGAGGGCGAGGGCGCGGCGCTGACGGTCACCGAGCGCTGGGAGTACACGCGTCCGAGCCGCTTCTGCCCGTCCGACCGGCTGGCCCGGACGGCGGCCGTCGAGTTCGGGTCCGTCGCCCGCGCCGACATGCCCCGCGCGGTCGCCGACTGGGTCGCCGAGCGCACGGCGTACGTCAGCGGGTCGAGCACCCCCACCGACGGGGCGCTGGAGACGCTCGTGGACCGGCAGGGGGTGTGCCGGGACTTCGCGCACCTGACGACGGCCCTGCTGCGCGCGTTGGACGTCCCGGCGCGGCTGGCCGCGGTCTACGCACCAGGCCTGTCCCCCATGGACTTCCACGCCGTCGTGGAGGCGGCACCGGAGGGCCGGTGGGAGGTCGTCGACGCCACGCGCCTGGCGCCGCGCTCCTCGCTCGTGCGCATCAGCGCGGGCCGGGACGCGGCCGACACGGCGTTCCTCACGACGGCCGGCGAGGTCCGGCTGGACTCGATGTCCGTGGCGAGCGGTGCCGTGCGCAGCGCGGTCGGTCGGGTCGGTCGGACGGTTGGTCGTCACGGTGTTCCTCC